>DATGSF010000108.1:0-2198 GCA_035302865.1 Chitinophagaceae bacterium | reverse complement strand
TCCCTTGGGTTGTACAGGAGCTAAATTAACAGTACAAGTAATACACGAATTAAAAAGACGCAATGCCAAGTATGGTTTAGTTACCATGTGTGTAGGTACAGGGCAGGGAGCAGCAGGGGTAATTGAGTTACTATAATTTATTAAATAAAAAATGAAATCATGAATAAAGAAAACAATATTAAAGGAGGTGGTTTTTTATTATTTGAAACTGATCCGCAAAAATTATTTATTCCTGAAGAATGGAATGAAGAAGAAAAAATGGTTGCACAAATGTGCCAAGACTTTTTAGAGCAAGAAGTTAATGGAAAATTGGATGCAATAGATGCCTTAGAAGAAGGTTTAATGCCATCTTTGTTAGAAAAAGCAGGAGAACAAGGATTATTAGGTATTTCTTTACCTGAAGAATATGGAGGCTTGGGAAAGGATTTTAGAACATCAATGCTAGTTACAGAAAAGTTAGGTGCAGGTCATTCCTTTGCTGTCGCTTTTGCTGCCCATACGGGTATTG
Source organism: Chitinophagaceae bacterium (assembly GCA_035302865.1). Lineage (GTDB taxonomy): Bacteria > Bacteroidota > Bacteroidia > Chitinophagales > Chitinophagaceae > DATGSF01. Next base: position 1,690 of record DATGSF010000108.1, on the reverse strand, counting down.
GAACTTTACCTATACTATATTATGGAACTAAAGAGCAAAAAGAAAAATATTTACCTAAACTTGCAAGTGGAGAATGGAAAGGTGCATATTGTTTGACAGAGCCAGATAGTGGAAGTGATGCAAATGCTGCTAAATCTAGAGCAAAATTATCAGAAGATGGAAAGCATTATATATTGAATGGTCAAAAAATGTGGATTACTAATGGTGGCTTTGCAGATGTATTTATTGTTTTCGCAAAAATTGATGATGATGCAAAATTAAGTGCTTTTATAGTGGAAGAATCCTATGAAGGTATTTCTTTAAATCCTGAAGAAAAGAAAATGGGAATTAAAGGAAGCTCGACGCGACAAGTGTTTTTTAATGATTGTAAAGTTCCTGTTGAAAATTTATTGGCAGAAAGGGAACAAGGTTTTAAAATCGCAGTAAATATTTTAAATCTAGGAAGAATCAAATTAGGTGGAGCTGCCTTAGGTGCTTGTAAATCTGTGATTAACAAAGCTGTAAATTATTCTAAAGAACGTATACAATTTGGTATTCCTATTCAAAAATTTGGAGCAATTCGCCACAAAATTGGAGAACAAGCTGTTAAAACTTATGCTACAGAATCAGCTACTTATAGAGCAAGTCATGATATACAATTAGCAATTGAGCGTTACATGAAAGAAGGAATGCGTGAAGAAGATGCTAAATTAAAAGGTATGGAAGAATTTGCCATAGAAGCTGCAATAATCAAAGTGCACGCAAGTGAAGCATTAGATTATGTAGTGGATGAAGGAGTGCAAATTTATGGTGGAATGGGTTATAGTGCAGAGGCTCCTATGGAAAGAAGTTTTAGAGATGCTAGAATTAATAGAATTTTTGAGGGTACCAATGAAATCAATCGCTTATTGTCTTTTGATATGATGGTGCGTAAAGGAATGAAAGGAGAATTGCCTTTATTACCTGCGGCTCAAAATATTGCGAAGGAAATGATGGAAATTCCAGATTTTAATGCTGAAAAGCCAGAAGGTGTTTTAGCTTTAGAATTAGAAAGAATACAAAAGTTTAAAAAAGCGATTTTATTAGTTGCCGGTGCTGCATTACAAAAATACATGCAGAAAATAGCACATGAGCAAGAGCTTATTATGTATATAGCAGATATGTTGATTGAAACTTATGTGGCAGAATCTACTATTTTACGTGTGCAAAAACTGTATAATATACAAAAAGATGCTAAGTATATAGAAGAAAAAATTAAAATAGCACAATTATATACTTACGATGCAGGCTTGAAAATACAGCAATGGGGAACACAAGCAATTGCTTCCTTTGCAAGTGGAGATGAAGCGAGAATGATGCAAATGGCATTGAGAAGATTTACAAAAGCAGATCCTTTAAATACAATAGCTTTACGTAGAGAAATTGCGGATAAAGTAATGGAAGAAAATGCATATTGTTATTCTTAGTTTTTTATATTTTGTATAAAATAATAAATGCCTCTCTGTAAAAAAGGGAGGCATTTTATTTTATGATTTGTATTAATTTCCTAAGTTTCTCTCGTAAATATAGTTTCAATTTTTGTTGTGAAAAGCCTATCTTAAAATGAATAACCGATTTGCAATCTGTAATTAAATTGAAATGGGATATTATTTAAATAATATCGACTTGAAAAGTTAAACCCAATATTGATTCTATCTTTCCAAAGAGCATA
>DATGSF010000107.1:0-2045 GCA_035302865.1 Chitinophagaceae bacterium | reverse complement strand
GCTTTTGCAGGTTGAACATTAAATAATACTAAAGCTATACTAGCTGTCGTTATCAATCGCTTGTTATTATTATTTTTATATTGAATGTGTTTATTATTCAATTTTTTTAATCTCCTATTCTATTAAAAAAGGTTAATCCTTAACAGGAAGTAGATATAACCACTTGCTGTTAAGGATTTTAATATTTATTTACTTATAGATGCAAAATACTTGTCAATTCCATTTGCCATAGCAGAGGCAGCATTTTTTTGAAAGGAAGTAGATTTAATAATAGCTAACTCATTTCGATTATCTATAAAACCTAACTCAACAAGGACTGCAGGAATATGAGTATTTCTTAAAACATTAAAGTTATTTCCTTTAACTCCCCTGTCATACATTCCTGTACTTTTGATTAAATTGGAATGTACATTTTCCGCTAAATTCAAACTTTCACTAATTCTTGGATCATTTAATTTAAAATTATTTTTGTTTGTTTCTTGGCCAAATCCACTTGCAACTTTATGAAAAAGGAAAGTTTCTATTCCTTTACCAGTACCACTTCCACCCATAGAATTATGGTGTAGACTAATAAAAATATCAGCGCCTAATTTATTAGCTTCGAGAGCTCGATCTGTCAAAGGAACAAAAGTATCTGTTTCTCTTGACATGATAACCGTATAGCCCTTTTTTTCTAATTCATTTTTTAAATATTTTCCAACACTTAAATTTAGTTTCTTTTCATATGCACCATAAAATGATGCCCCAGAGTCTGTTCCTCCATGTCCTGAATCGATATATACAACAGATTTATGATTGCTGTTGGTTTGACCCATAAATATTTCAGCTAAATGACGAATTTGTGAATCAACTCTTTGATCATTATTTACTTTTTCATAATATGGTCGAGCTAATTCAGATTTACCTTGTCTGTGTAATTTTCTACCATATGAAAGGTTATCATTTGCTGTTTTATTCAAAGCATTAATCAATGCTGAATGATTAGGGTATATTAATAATGCTTCTTGCGCTAAATTCCAAGCAGTTGAAACGCTCTTTGATGTAGTAATCTTTGAAGCATAATCATTTGCTGACGATATTTTTTTCCCTTGTTTTGCTAAACTATTAAATGTCTTAGATAGATTTCTAATAGAAGAACTCACTAATTTTTCTGAGTTTATTCGATCATAATATTCAATTGCTTTAGAATATTCTCCGTTTCTATGCAATTTAACAGCATACTGAAGATTCATTTCTGCAGCAACGTCCATTGCTTCACTCAAAAGTGGATCATTTGGAAAATTGGTTTTAAATTTTTGAGATAAGCTCCAAGCACTAGATACACTTTTAGAATTTTTAATTTGCTTGAGATAATCTTTTGGTGTCGTTAACTCTTGTTTTGATTTAGCTTGTTCCAGATAAACCTGTGCTGTTGACTTGAGATTTTTAGAAACATTCTCTTCACCAACTATACGTTCATAATATGATTGAGCATTGGCATAATCTTTTTGCAAATGTAGTTTCATAGCATAATCTAAATTCATTTGTGCCGCGTGATTAAAAGCTTCTACTAAAAGCACATTACCTGGAAAGTTTTCTTTGAACTCTTGGGCTAGGCTCCAAGCTTGAGATACTTTTTTTGAAGCTAAAACTTTCCCATAATAATCTTTTGGCGTTGTTAACTCTTTACCTTCATTTGCTTGATTTAAATAAACTTGTGCTGTTGATCTTAGTGTCGATGATACTTTCTCTTCACTAATTATTTTATTATAATACGAAGCCGCATCCGAATAAGCACCGTTTTTATGTATTTTCATTCCATAATTTAAGCTTAATTGTGCAGCATAATTTAATGCTTCACCTAAAAGGTCATCTTCTGGAAAGTTTGTTTTAAATTCTTGTGCTAAATTCCAAGCTTCTGTTACAGTTTTTGCTTTCAAAATTTTATTATAATAATCTTTAGGGCCTGTTAAATCTTTTTTAGCATTGGCCTGCTTTAAATATACTTGTGCTGTTGATCTTAGTGTCGATGATACTTTCTCTTCATTAACTATTTTATTATAATA
>DATGSF010000106.1:0-3224 GCA_035302865.1 Chitinophagaceae bacterium | reverse complement strand
CAGGCGAATAGGCTAAGGATAAATCCCTTTGCGTTTTGGTTTCTTTTGTAGAAACAACCTTAATTTTACCTGGTCTTCCCTCACTATGATAATCTAAAGCGTCTTGTTTTTTAATTTTTTTCATTTTTTTATAAAAGCTTTGCTGTAACAATCTTCGAAAGTAAGAAAAATTTACTTATTTCCCTGAAATTTAGAGGAAATTAGTATTCTATAAACATGTGTTTAGCTTTATTTCTCATTACTAAAATTCTAATTGAACAAAATAATATTTTCAGAATTTGTAGGTTTGCTAATGAAAAATAAAATAGGATTGGAATTTATACCAAGTTTAAGAATTACATAAAAAAGAGAAGAAAGGAGGAATTGGGGGGGGGCGGGATACTAAATATTTTAAAAAGTAAAAACAATATAAATAAAAAAAGGAATTTTAAAAACAAATAATTCAAAGGTTTACAAACAAAATTTTTAAATAATTTTCAAAGCTTATGTCTATTTTGAAACAAATTATATTCTCAACTCTAAAACGTTATAATTTTGTATTTTTGGTAAAATCCGAGCAGTAAAATGAAAAATAAATCTAATCAAATAGCAAAACCATTTCTTAAATGAGCTGGAGGTAAAACGCAACTCATACCCGAAATTGAAAAAGTAATACCCAAAAAGTTTTACTCGAAGGAATTTACTTTTATCGAGCCATTTGTTGGAAGCGGAGCTGTTTTATTTTGGATGATTGAGAACTTTCCTAACATTAGGAAAGCAGTTATTAATGATATTAATAAAGATTTGACTAATACATATAAAACTGTAAAAGAACAGCCAGAGAAATTAATTTCAATTCTTGAAAAATTAGAAAATGAATACCACAATTTAACAGAAAAAGAAAAATTGAAAAAAGAATATTATTATGAGAAACGCTCTGTATTTAATTCTAGAAAAGAAGGCATTATAAACCAATCTGCTTTATTTATATTTCTCAATAGAACATGCTTTAATGGTTTATATAGAGTTAATAAAAAAAATGAATTTAATGTTCCAATAGGAAGTTATAAAAGACCTACAATTTGCAATAAAGAAAATATAATTGCTGTCAGTGAGGCATTACAGAAAGTTACAATATTAAATAGTGACTTTGAAGCAACTTTAGAATATGCTGATGAGAATACGCTCTTTTATTTTGACCCACCATACAAACCTTTAAGCAATACTTCAAGCTTTAATTCATACGCAAAAGAAGATTTTAATGATAAGGAACAAATACGTCTTCGAGATTTTTGTAAAAAAATAAATCAATTGAAGCACTCTTGGATTTTAAGCAATTCTGATATTAAAGGTAAAGACCCCAATGACAACTTCTTTGATGAGCTATATTCAGAATTTAATATACAAAGAGTACTAGCCAAAAGAAACATCAATGCAAATCAAAATGTTTTTTTATTTGAAAATTTTGTTCTGAATGTAAGGTCATGCAATCCTTTTTAAACCTATAAATATCTTATTCTAATAAAAATAATTCTTTAATTCATAAAGTAATAGTCTAATGAAAATATTAAAAACACCTTGAAAAAAAAGAATTTTTAGAATTAGTTTCTCAATCAAAAGAGTCTATTAAAATCACATCACCTTTTATTAAAAACAATATTTGCAAAGATATTTTAAGGAATAAAAGTAATCAATCAAAATTAGAAATATATACATCATTTAAATTGATTAATATATATTCAGGAACACTTGATTTAGATGGATTAGAAAGTTTGATCAAAGAGAAAGGAATTATTAGAAATATTCCAAAATTGCATTCAAAAATATACTTATTTGACAATAGTAAAGTCATTATTACATCCGGGAATTTAACAAATGGCGGCTTAGTAAATAATTATGAGTATGGTATTTATACAGAAGATAGAACAATAACTGATCAAGTTTGTAAAGATTTTATTAGTTTTTCCACAGATAAAGATGTTGGGACTATAAATTTAAAGAATATTGAAGATGTTCGTAAAATTCTTTCTAAAATACCAGAGTCTGAATCGATTAAAATACCTAAATATGATTTAAACTCATTGAATGAAAATGAATATGATATTTTGGAGATTCCTGAAGAAGCATTAATAGCGTCATTAAAAGGTTGGAAATTAGAAGTTCTAAAATGCATACAATTAATTAAAAATCAAAAATTCACTTTAAAAGAAATGAACAATTTTGAATTTTACCTAAAAGAAAAATATCCAAATAATAATAATATTACAGCTAAAATTAGACAACAACTTCAAGATCTAAGAGATTTAGGACTGATTGAATTCTTAGGAAATGGAGAATATAAAAAATTATGGAAATGAATAAATATATCATACTTACAGCTGAAGGGTGCACTATTGCACCAAATGAAAATTATGAAGTTGAAAACTTACAGGTTTTAGGAATTGTTGAAAAAGTAAAAAATGAAAATGAGGCTATTACAAAGCTTCTAAAAGAAAACAATTAGATAAATAATACAGGATTTGATAATAATAAAGAATTAGAACTATTTTTATTTGAAGAACCAAAAGAAGATTATGGAACTGAATTAGTTTTATAAGAGCAAGAAATTTTTTCCATAATCTCTCCATATTATAAGTGATTGGATAACTTATTAAAAGTATTCTCTACTTTAATAAGAATAATCAAAATTCGAAGCATTCAATCTTTTTAAAATAATGATAAATAAAAAACACCTCACTTTCTCATTTTCAATAGCACCCACTGCCTATCTTCAATAGCAATTAACTTTCTTTCTTCTTCTCTAAAACCCAAAGTTGCATACAAATGAATAGCTATTTTATTTTCCTCAAAAACATTTAAACAAAATGCATGAATACCATATTTCTCATGGGCTTTTTGCATTAATAATTGTATTAAAATCTTTGAATAGGACTGTTTTCGGTATTTTTTAAAAATATAAATCCTGGATAATTTTATTATTTCATTATTTAAATTTTGCAACTCCCCCACTCCAATAATATTTTCCTCATTTTTCAGTATCCACCAGCTTCTACCATCCTCTTGTAAATGATCTAAAAACTGCTTTTCTTGCATAGGAAAAGAAAAGCGATGGCCTGTCCAAAAAAGCCATTCTTTATAGGTCCAACTCTCCTTTGCAAGTACAGACAAATGCGCAGCAGAAAATGGTTTTAAAATACAATTGATCATGAACTTAGCTTTTCTATCATCTTTTCATCATTGATTTT
>DATGSF010000105.1:0-9741 GCA_035302865.1 Chitinophagaceae bacterium | reverse complement strand
ATCTGCTGTTGAATTTTGATTTGTTTGTTGCCAGGAAGAAGCATAATTAGCACGTAAATTTCCAAGACTAATCTTACCTTCATTATTATTTGTATTCGCAGAATTTACGCTTCCTCTATTTGTACCAGTATAATAGTAATTAAATGCAGCTCCAGCTTGATCTCCATTATTCAAATTACTATTTAAGGCTTTTTCTTGAGCAGTTAGGATAATAGTGTAATCTCCATTTTCTGCTAATGCATCTTTATTTACTTCAATTTCATAGGTTCCATCTTCTTTAACTTTTGCCTTTCCAATAACTTTATTATTAGGATCAACTAAGTTAGCCCACAATATTTCACTTCCTAATAAATAATTATTTTCATCTGTACTTTTTATCGCATCTTTATTTTTATCAATCCATATATTTCCAGGAATTTTCAAAGTATAATTATTACATTCTTCAAAAGTAAAAAGCTCTTGAATAGTAGCATTAATACAACCATCAGGTGTGCTAACTGTATATCCAACCCTTACAGTTCTTTGATTTGTACTTCCGGGAAAGGTTAAGCCAGTTGCATTCAAGTTGCCATTTTGATCAATAGATACGCTATTATAAACACTTCCTGATGTTTGATTATCTACTGAAATAATAGAAAACACACCACCTGCTGGTGTAGCAGTTAATTCCAAAACACTACCATTACAATATGTATTATCTGATGATGCTATATTAGCACTAATCGCACCATCAATTGTAGGCAAACCACAAACTTGAAGTGAATTAGTATTAAATTGAACTATATTATCCGTTTCATTGGAGCTTGCCGGAGAGCCATCACCCATACTTCCTTTAGTTCTATGACCTATATATCCAAAAGTAGCTTCGCAGTTTTTCAATAAAACAGTAGTATGCCCTCCTGATTCAACAGTTAATATATTATCATTAGACCTGCCTGCTTCCCAGCTATTAGGCTTTCCAGGATTTTGCAAATTAGGCTCACCTGCTGTGCTTCCTTGAACAGATCTGCCTAGAGCAGAGCCAGACTCTCCTCCCCAGTTATAGAGTTCTTTATTTTTGGTAATTACATTTATAAAGCCATACATAAAATCATGCTCTTGTGGAGAAATCCAAGCAATATTATCCATAACAGGACCATTAGCATTATTATATCTTGGTTGAATCCAGTAATTTCTATTAGTAGTTGTCCAGTCTCCCAATTGACTTTCTCCATTAGCACCTAAAGCAAATAAATTACCATCTTCATATAAAACATAATAACTTATTTCAAATTTTGAATAGTCAGCATTATATGTAGTATAATCATCTCTTTGCGTAGTAGCACCAATCATTTTAATAGTTCCATCATGATTAGGTAAATTCATTTGAGTTGCGAAATTTCTTCTTGATGCACTCTGACCATATTGCTTTTCTTGTGTTATAACCCCAAGTCCAGAGATTACCATTAGCATCTAATGCCATTAAACCTGCAGGCGTACCACGCGTTGCTATAATATTAGTTAAATAATCGTTAGGAGCATTGGATTTTCTTATACGTATCCATGATGTAGCACTATTATTATTTTGGCGAATTGCTTCATTTTGAGAAATTACATACACATCTCCACCACAAGTTGTTAAAGCCAAAGTACCTGTTGTAGCAAATAGCATTTTAACGTCACTAGCATTAACCCCTACTGGCAAAGAGGAATTAAAACCACTATTACCAGGATTAACTTGAGTGAATGAATTATTAGAAACTAAAGATGTAGATAATACAGCTCCAGCTCCTCCCCAGGTCCATAATTTATTATCGTCTGTTAGTAAAATAAATTGATGTGGATAAGTGAAATCATTAGACTCTGGACGTCTTAAAGCACTTCCTAAAGCTATTTTTACCGGATTTGCATTTCCATAATTATACCCATTTGCTGGAGTTACTGCCGTTGGCACTATATTATCGTCGTCAACCCCTCCAGTTGCCTTACTTCTTTCCCCCCATACACTTATAGTTCCCCCACTAGAACTAGCGTTTGTTGCTGAAGCATGCCATCCTGATATAATATTATCATAGGATAAACTAGCAGCTTCAGACGAAAATACACCTGAATTTTCAGGATTAACACATGTAATATTCCCTAAACAATCTTCATGCTGTGCATTTGACTGATAGGTACTAAGTGCTATACCTGCTGTGACGATGGAGATAAAAATCCTCTTCTTCATCAATTTTTTAAACAAGTAATTTTTTGTTTTCATATAGTATTTTTTATGTTTATTATTACGCTTTATTAGTTCGCACTTATACCAACTAATATTAGCTGAAGGCAAAAATAAAAGCAATTATTCATGTTTTAAGGCATATACATAGCCAAATTCACGAATTCAAACAGTATAAAACATAGACAAAATTGTTGATAATGAGAGAATTACATAAAAAACAACAAACAAGCTTTTTATTTATTAATCAAAGTCCAAAAGCATGCAAAAAGCAATAAAAATCCTTCTTATTCCAATTTATTTTGGCTTGGTTTTGTAGTTGTAAATTTCAATAACTTACTTAAAACTTCTTATAGAATCAAATTGAAAAAGGCTCAAATTGTATCAAGATACAAAAGAGCCTTTTATTGAGAAACAAAACAAAAACTATAAAAGCACTAACATGCTTTCAAACGATTCAAAGAAACAATGATAACGATTAAATACCAAAAGATACCTTGTTTAATTTCGGTAAAATGAACAGAACAAAAGTAAATATAACCATTTAAAAATGAATAATATAAACAACAAATAAGAAGGATTGTGATTCTTATTTTAGATAGGTTTCATCTTGTTGCTTTTTAATAAACTCAGAAGGGCTTTCTCCTGTTATTTCTTTAAAAACAGCTGAAAATAGGCTATGCGTAGTAAAACCCGACTCTTTGGCAAGATAAGCAATTTTATATTCTAAGTATTTTGGATTATTTTTCAATTTATCTACTATGTAAAGAATGCGTAAAGTATTAATATAAGTATTAAAATCAGTATTTTTATGTGAGTTTATTATGTAGGAAAGGTATTTGTTATTTGTTTTTAATTGTCCAACAAGCTTAGATAAAGAAATATTCTTTTCCAAAAATCCTTTTTTATTTTCAAATCGATTGAGTTTGTCCAGAAGATGACTTATAGTTTCTTAAGAAATTTGCGCAGAATGCTCCCCATCATGCTCCGATTGTTTATTTACTTTTTTAAAGTACTTTTGTCCCTCTTTTATATGCAGTTCTATATCTTTATATCTCTCCTTATTTAATTGCAAAGCATGTTGTAAATTTATCCTTTGTTTCTTTGAAATAAAAAGCACAACAAAAAACACCATTATTGCCACCCCTACTATATACCATTCAATTGATAGTTTATTACTTTTTTTAGTTAAAATATCTTGTTCTTCCAGTAGAAGGTTTGCAATATCTATGAGGCTACGATTACGCTTATCTTTTAAATGATTTAAATTAGAATGATTTTCTAAAGCAGTTGCTTTATCCTCCGTTTTTTCTGCCAGAAAAATACCCACCTCCAAGAAATATTCTTGCATTCTAAAATCTTGCATACTATCAACCGATGGTTTGATTTCAGCTCATAATCCTTGAGCAGTTTGGTATTCTTCATTTTCAATTGCTAATTCAGCTATACCTATTTTAGTAAACAGATAGACAGTACTATCATATTCAAAAGTATTTATGGCTCTATCATAATAATATGCAGAGGAGTCAAACTTATCAATTTTGAAATAAGTAATGCCATGCAATTGATAAAACAGCGCCTCTCCATCTGGAGACAATTGAAATTCTGGATTGTTTTTTAATAAATCTTCTATCAACTCTTCCTCTTTAAAAACATTAGAAAATTCATTTTCTTCAAAATAAGAGGATGCTTTAGATAAGTGAATATACAATTGAACTTTAGTACTTTAAACTTCTTTATTGAGAGCTTCTAAAGCAATTAGATATTCATTAGCCTTTTCGGCAATGCCTATATTTAAATAAGTATAATACACCAATCCTAATGCAGGAAGTTCTAAATCCGGTCTTTTTAATTCACGAGCAAAAGTAATTCCAAATTTGCCATAATTGATAGCATCAACATAATTCGCATTAAAATTCTGCTTGTTGGCAAACTGGATTAATTTTCGAACTAAAAGCACAGAATCTTCTTCTAATAAGGCAAGAGAATCAACGGGAGTTTGGATTTACTTTAATTTAGCTTTTATTTCTTCTTTTGCTTTTAAATTGACCTGACTATAAGCAGTTTTTTTAAAACCAAAGCAAAAACAAAACGCAAATACAAAGAGTAAAATAATGTTTAAATTTAAATCCTTTTTTATTTTCATACACCAAGTCAGACTTTAATAGAAAATATCAAAGCCTTATTTTCTTCATAAAAATAATACCTGTTAGAAAATTACTATTTTTGTTTCTTATAATTCTCTGCAGTTATTTAACCAAAGTTTTTTATAAAAACTGAAAAGCTACAGCTTAAAACTCATATAATTATTTTAAAAAACAGATGTTTTATATTGTTATAATTATACCATATAAAATCATTAATTCTTAAGTATTCTACAGAGCTTAACTGTTTTTCTTATGGACAAATAAAAATAATTATATATACTTTAAATTAAATTTGCATTAAAAAGCCCATCAAGCAAAGCTAAAATTGCAATAAATTAACATTACTTATTTTATAAGACCATTAAGCATTATTTTTTAGCTATGATTCTTAAATCGAAATAATAAACAAGCATATTATAATCTTTAAATAAGCCGATTCTTATCCTCATTTATTGCTTTCTTTTTTAAAGATAAAAAGTGCTGAATTAATAAATTATCTTCTTTTTAATTTTTATAGTTACCTATAAGTTTTGCAATTCTTTTTTTCTATTTGTAATAAATTTACTAGGAGTTATTCCTGTATATTGTCTAAAAACAGCAGTAAATTTACTATGTGATGAAAATCCAGCCTCATCCGCAAGGTATGCTATCTTATATTGTAAATAGGATTCGTCTTCTATTAATTTATGTAGGATGTATTTTATTCGTAATTCATTGATATAATTATTAAAATCTTGTTTTTTATATAAATTTAAAGTATAAGATAAATACTTGGTATTTGTTTTTATTAAAATAGCCAATTTTGCAAGTGAAATGTCTTTTTGGAGAAACTTATTTCCTGATTCAAAATTTTTTAATCTTTTTAATATTTTTGAGATAGTTTCTTCTGGAATATTTATAGTATTATCATTACTATTGTCCTTTTCATTTACTTTATTAAGTTTAATTAATTCTTCATCATTATCTTTTGCACCTTTCTCCGATATTTTTTCTTGTTGTTTGCGTATTTTGTTTTCTTTTTCTCTTAATTCTTCTTGAATTTCCTGTACAATTTTTTGAAATTTGCGTTTTTGGCTTCTATTAATAAAATAATATAGCATAAGAGTAAAGAACAAACCAAGCACTAAAAGTGTAATAAAAATATAGTTAAGTTTTTTCTTTCTTTCACTATCTAAATTCAAATCTTTTATTATTTCATTGGATAGAGTATTAATATAAGCAGCACGTTCTACCTTTAATTCATAAAGAATCATTTTATGTTCATTTTCTAAGTTTTTATCATTAATACTTTTGGCATAGGCCTCTTCTATTTCATGATAAAGAATTTGCAATTTAAAATCATTTGACCCCTCAATAAACTCTTTGGTAATGGCAAGATATTTAAAAAACTCATTCCAATTTTCTTCTTTTAAATAGCACTTTGCTAAGTAAGCATTCACGTATCCTACAAGAACATAGGACATTTCAGGCAATGCGTCCAAAGCTTGAAATAAATAATATTTAGAAGAGTCTAATAAATCTAAATGGTAATAAACAATACCTTTCAATTGCGCAGTAGTACCCCAATGTAAGTTAACCTTTTGCTTAATATTCATGCCTTCCAAAATAGAATCCGATTGCTCTAAGTTTATTAAAGCATTTTCGAATTTTTTCTTATAAATATTAGCATTTGCTTTTGATTGATAAATGTATAGCTGAATAAGAGGGATTTTTTCTTTTTTATTTATTCTTTCTAACTCCTCCAGTATAATTGCAGCCTTCTCCATAATGCCAATATTTTCATAAGTGCTATATAAGAATCCCAATATGCGCATTTGCCATTCAGTATTATTTAATTTTTTGGCAATAAGTTCCGCAGCTTTTGATTTATTAATAGCATCTACCACTTCTCCTTTTCTTTCTTTTAAAGTCGCTGACAACATTAAAGAACGCATTTTGGATAATGAATCAGGTGCAGTTTTCACAAGAGAATCAGACAAATAAATAGCTAAATCTAAATCTTTTCCAGAAACTTCAGTTGCAATATTATAATAAATAGAATCAAAATTTCCAGCAGTTTCCGCATAAGCTGTATTTTGTTTACAATTTATCAAGAAAAATAGCGGGATTAAAATATATGATAAGCGACGCACTAATAAAGAGTTGAAGAGTATTTTACTTACTAAAAAAGTGTTTTTAAAAAATTGTAATTTCATTGATATATTAAATCCAAAGGACAAATGTACTATTTTAAGTTTAAACAAATAATTATAAATAGACTTTTCGTAATACGCTATTTAGTAAAAGAAAGGTTCCTCTTAATTATTTAAGACTTCTAATATACTCAGAGGAGGTTAAACCCTTTACTTTTTTAAAAACCGAAGTGAATTTACTATGCGAACTAAAGCCCGATTCATCTTTTTTTATCTGTAATATTTTTGAATTAACTGTTTCTTGAGCATAAACAATACCATTCGCCATTAAGAATGCCAAACTAATTATCTTTATAAAAAAGAGAAACCTATTATTATAAGATGAGTTTGTAGGTCTAGGTATTTTAATATGCTATACTACATATAGAATATATATTATCAATAAAAAAACAATATTCAAAAGGTTTATTTTAATTAAAATTATACAATTATTAAAATTGTTGCATTTTATAATAGAACTCCCATACGCTTTCATAAGTATTTATCTATAAGCCACTAGATATAGAACAATAAAAATCTATTAGTTTCTGTATAGAAAAGCAAAATTATAATTATTAATTAACATACTAGAGGAATCATAAAACAATAACATAATTTTTTAAAAATTGTTTATATTCTTCAAAATAAGAACAAAATACCATACAGACATTAAGCATAATATATATTCACATATTTTAGAGAACATAAGACATAATTAGCAATAAAGATTTTCTTTATTTCATGTATTATTTATATACTTTTTCTTAAAAAGAATTAAAAATATTCCTAAATCCTTCTTCTTAATTTTTATATTATTACTATATTTACCCTTGTATTTAACAAAACAAGATCATGAATAGTACAAGTTTACAATTAGACAATTCCCATGCTTTAGATATGGTAATTAAAAAAGATAACTCTTATTATGCATTTGATTTTAATATGGATGAAAAAGCAGTATCTCTTCATTCCGACATATTAGGAAAAGGCGAAGTTGGTACAGTATATTCTATAAATGAAGGTGTTTCGATGTGTGAAGGAAATTTCAAAACCAATGATAGCTCAACAGCAATAATCCACAATCCTTTTGCCCCAACAATTTCAGTTTCTTTATGTTTTTTATTTTCAGGGACTTTAAATTTTGGATTGGATAAAAAGCCTGAGCATATTTTTGAAAATGGTTATAATTTTATTGATTTAGGAAAAGACATTTCTACTATAAATGAATTAAGTAAGAATTCCAATATCAGATCTTTAGATTTTCATTTTTCCGAAGATACATTTACAGAATATTACAACCAATTATTAGAGGCAGAAATCGTAACATTTCCTTTAGAGCGTTATGCTTATAATATTGACATTAAAAGTTTCAATACATTTCTTACTAATGCTCCTTTATTAATGATTATAAACCAGATAAAAAACTCACCCTATTCAGGAAAAGCCAATAATTTATATTTAGAAGCAAAGATATTTGAATTGCTGATTGTTTATTTTGATAATATTAATAAATTATTAAAAAACCATAAATACATTGAGGTAAAAAACATAAGCAGGTATAAGGAAAAAATGGAATTTTTAAAAGAGATTTTAAATCAACCTAATAATCCAAGTCTTAAAAGCATTTCAAGACAAATTGGAATGAGCGAAACAAATATGCAATTAAAATTCAAAGCCTATACTGGCAAAACAATAATACAATATCACAGAGAACAAGTTTTATTAAATGCATTACAAATGATACAAGCTAATCTGCCTATAAAAGAAGTAGCTTACTTTAGCGGTTATAGTAGCACAGCTAGTTTTTCAAAAGCATTTAAAAAGTTTATAGGATTAAGCCCAAGTGAGGTTCTAGCCTAGCCATAGCATTCGCTTTTGTTTCTTAGTTAAATTTATTCTACTCTTAATTCTTTTCATTATTAAAAAAGCAGTTATAAACTTCTATTATAGGCACAAAAAAAGCCGCAATTTCTTGCGGCTTTTAAAAAGAAGAGATGAAAAAAACAAACGATTTATAAGCATTTCATTCTATCTCTTCTACACATCAAAACTTATTTTTTAATAATTTTAATATTTTCTTCTCCTATTTGTAGCATATATATTCCATTACTTAAATGTTGTATAGACAGGACTTCATGAGCATCCTTTATTTGGATAGTTTTTACTACTTGACCTGCACTATTTATTAAATATGCTTTTTCTACAAAATCATTTCCTTGTTTAATGTATATTCTATCATTACTTGGATTAGGATATACCATTATTGGTTCTTTAATATTATCTTGATCTACTCTTTGCACAATTGAATAATTTATGGTTCCATCAATATCCATTTGCTTTAAACGATAATAAGAAGTAAGCAATGGTTTTTCATCTATATAATTATATATTGCTCGAGTATCCCCTTTAGTTTCCACAAAGGCAATTTCTTCAAAATTAGTAGCATCTGCACTTCTTTCTATGTAAAAGCCATAGTTATCAATTTCCATTAAAGTTTCCCATTCCAAAATATTAACTGTTCCTTTCTTAAAGGCTTTAAAGTAAGCCATTTCAACAGGCAATATACTTGTACCTTGAAAATAAGCAGCCCCTTCATTACTTTCACCACCCGCTTCATCAATAACATAAAAAGGAATACGTATTAATTGATCCAAATCAGCTTTCTTTAGATACAATTCTATTTCCTCAATAGGAGTTCCATTATTATGCGTATTTAAAGTAATTCCATTCGTAGGAAAATTACTACTATCGTATACCACTCCATCAACAGAAAAGGAATCAATAATAGTAGGCATTTCAGTGATAACTAATTGTTTAATATTCCCATCATCATCAAAAGATTTAAATGCTTCTGGATTTGCAAGATAAAAATCATCACCTGTATAATCAATGCCTCCATCCGAAAGTACTACTAAATCAAAAGCTTCTGGGATTTTATTTATTCCTATTAATAATCCAGTTACGTCACCTCCATCTACTACAAAATCAATTTTCCCATCTACTACACCATCTGAAGTTCCACCAGAGTTTGATTCTCCTGTAAGCATCCATCCTTCTGGTATTACAACAGTTGGGGATTGTCCAATCTGTCCTTGCACTTCACTTAATTGTATGGAATACTCCCCATCCCCTAAGCCTCTAAGTTCAAAAGAACCGGTATTCGTATCGACTAAAATTGCATCAATAACTTTTCCATTTCCATCTAAAACATTGGCATATAATA
>DATGSF010000104.1:0-7028 GCA_035302865.1 Chitinophagaceae bacterium | reverse complement strand
AATAGCTGTTTTTGGAGATAAAGGCATATATGAGAAGTCAAAAGATGAAAATTTTTGGAAAGGGGTAGTTGCACAATTAAAAGAAGCATTTAAAGCTGGAAACTATGCCAAAGGAATAGCTGCTGCTATTTTAGAAATGGGCGAATTGTTGAAAATTCATTTTCCTTATGAAGATAAAGGGGATGAAAATGAATTGCCAGATGAAATCGTTTATGGGGAGTAAATTATGAAAAAAGGAACACTAAAAATACTAGGCAGTTTGTGCTTTATTATGCTAATAGGATTACAATTAGCACATACTGCAACTTTCCCTAAAAGTCCTAATCCGCCAAGGTTTGTAAATGATTTTGCTGCTATTTTAAATGCAGAAGAAAGAAACAATTTAGAAAAGCAATTAGAAGATTTGGAAAGAGAGAGTGGTAATGAATTAACTATAGTTACCATAGCTTCTTTAGGAGGATATGATCCTAGTTTATATGCTGCTGAATTAGGAGAGTATTGGGGTGTAGGGAAAGCAAAATATGATAATGGTGTTCTTATTTTAGTGGCATTTGAGGATAGGAAAATGGCCATATCTGCAGGAAGGGGAGTAGAAGGGGGATTAACTGACTTACGAGCGGGTAGAATTATTAGAGAAGTATTAACTCCAGCATTTCGTAAAGGAGAGTATTATAGAGGTCTGACTGATGCTTCTAATATCTTAGGTGAAATAATGAAAGGGGAGTATAATGAAAAAGAAAGTTTTTCTAACAATCAAAATAAAAATTCTCCTGTATTTGTTTTAATTTTTGTTATTGTATTTTTATTAATAGTTTTTATTGCAGGTTCCAAAGGGAATGATGGCGATAATAGAGGAGGTGGTAGAAAGCAGTATCATAATGGTGGTTCAGATATATTAACGGGTGTGTTTTTAGGTTCTATGATGGGTAGGAGATCAGGTGGTTTGGGTGGAGGCTATGGTTCAGGATCATCAGGAGGATTTGGTGGTTTTGGAGGAGGAAGCTTTGGTGGTGGTGGAGCATCTGGTTCCTGGTAATTGCTTTATTGCTATATAATATGTATATTTAAACAATTTTTAAATATAATCATAATATATTTTATATGATGCAAAAAATAGCAATGGGTGATATATATTTGATTCCCTTTCAAACCGAACACATTCCTTTATTTCATACTTGGAGAAATGATTTTGAAATAATGGAACTTTCTAGTCCTGTTCTGAATTCTTACTCTTTAGAAGAAACAGAGTTTTTTGTAAAAAAAGCCATGTTGGAAGCTAGAGATGGAAAGCATTTTATTATTATGCATAGCAGAGATGATAAAGCTATTGGTTATATCAGTTTAATAAATATTGATTATGATAATTTCTCTGCAGATTGTATGATTGAAATTGGTGAAAAGGAATATTGGGGTAAAGGTTTAGGAGCACATGCTATGGAATTATTAATGGATTATGTATTTGGGCAATTAAATTTTAATCGATTGGCCTTGCAAGTTTTTGATTTTAATACGCGCGCTATAAACATGTATAAAAAATTAGGATTTAAAGAGGAGGGCAGGAGAGAAAAAGCTATATTTCGCATTGGAGAATATTATGATATAATCCTAATGCGTATGTTAGCTTTTGAATATAAATCATTAAAAATGCCATTAAACTAATCTAATTATGAAAAGAATCTGGAGTTTTATCTTTATTTTTTTGGTATTTAGTGTTTTAATTCTTTTTTCTAGTTGTGAAAAAAAATATAAATGCGTCTGTGTAAAAAAAGGCTTTCGTGTTTATGAAGAGGATTATACGCAGTATGATGAAGAAAGAGCTAAGAGGTATTGCGAGGATTTAAATGAGCAATATGAAGAAGTCTTAGAATTTGGAAAATGCAAATTAAAATATACGAATTTGTAAAAAATAAATTTGTATGTGTATTTCATATTTAATTCATTTCTAATTTCTTGGAGTAGATTAAATTCGCTTTATTTATAAGCTTTATTTTAGAAAATTTAAAAGAATTAAGACTTTCCTCTTATTTTAGTATTACAAATCTTAGTACTACAAAGTGATTTTAAGAAAAAAGATACATCTAAGAAAAATTAAATATTTTATCTTAAGAATTGAGTAAAATATTTTTGAATTGTTTTCATTTCTAAATTTTATTTGTTAATAATTTATCTACTAAAAAAAGACTTTGCGGTGACCACGAAGTAGCACCGAAGGTAATAATTCGTGGTGAATTCCTACCATAAAAAATGCTGCATTATAAAAGTATTGGTTAAAATATAAAACTGATTATTTTAGCAAAATTAAAAAGTGCGGAATTAGTTTTTAAAAGAATAAGAAATTGCAATTTATAAGCTAAAACAATAAATTATTTAATGAATTATCCGAACTATTCTAAGATAAACACAAGCCTAATAACTATTAATAGCTTATTTTTGCAGGATGAAGAAGAAATTTACGGAACGTAAGGTTTTTTTGATATTCCTACTTGGTTTATTAAGTGCAATAGGACCTTTTACTATTGATATGTATCTACCGGCATTTAATACAATTGCTACTGATTTAGGTACAAGCATTGACAAGGTGCAGTTGAGTTTAACCAGTTATTTTATAGGAGTTGCAATTGGACAGTTATTTTATGGTCCAGTATTAGATAGATTTGGAAGAAAAAAACCACTAATGATTGGTCTAGCTCTTTATATTTTTGCTTCCATATTATGTGCTTTAGCTTCTAGTGTAGAGTCTTTAATAGCCTTACGATTTCTTCAAGCTTTAGGTGGTTGTGCTGGCATGGTTGCTGCTAGAGCTATGGTTCGTGATTTTTTCAAACCTTATGAGACAGCGCAAGTTTTTTCTTTATTAATGTTGGTAATAGCTGCTTCACCTATTATTGCACCAACTATTGGTAGTATAATGGTTTCTCTTGGAGATTGGCATTATATTTTTATAGTTTTAGCTTTATTAGGTACATTTATTTTTATATTAAACTTCCTTTATCTCAAAGGAGCTAAAGGCCCGGATAGCTCTATTTCTTTAAAGCCTAAACCGATTTTTAAACAATATGCACAAGTAATTCGATTAAAACAATTTATTTTATTTACTCTTTCTGGAGGATTTGCAGCATCAGGAATGTACGCTTATCTCTCTGGTTCGCCTTTTGTATTAATGGAATTATATGAATTAACAGATGCGGAATACGGTTGGGCATTTGCTATTTTAGCATCGGGGTTAATAATAGCATCTCAGTTGAATAATGTGCTATTGCGTAAATTTAAAAGCCTATTAATAGCTCGTTTAGCAGCTAGTTTGCAGTTTTTAGTAGGAGTTACAATGGTGTTAATGGGCCTTTTTGAAATTCATCAAATATACTTGCTCTTGGCTTTATTGTTTTTGTATCTTATGTGTCAAGGTTTTGTATTTCCTAATACTTCTGCTTTGTCCTTAAATCCATTTAAGCGTTTAGCAGGCTCAGCATCAGCATTAATGGGGTGTTTGCAATTAGCATTAGGGGCCATAATATCAATGGTGGTGAGCTTAGTGCATAATGAAACACAAGGACCTATGTTGTATATTATGGGATTAATGGCATTTGCAGGAGCAGTAATTTTGTGGTTTTATAGACCTAAGGTATTATTAGAAGATGTTTATTAATAATTTTTAATAAATGACTTTAAGAAAATAATTTATTTCTCTAAATAATAAGAAACATTTTGCTTCAATTCTATAATTTTTGTACATTTAAATTAATAATTTATTTGTACTTGTGAAAAAGTTATTCTTTATACTATTATTATTTGTTGGCAAATCTTTATTTGCTCAAGAAAAACCGGAATTGTTTTTAGAATTTAAAAATAATAATAGGCAACAGCGTATATTTTATGGTGGACCTATACTTGGTCTTAATGCTACGCAAATAGATGGTGATGGATATTCTGGTTACGATAAAGTTGGTTTTATGGGAGGAGCGGGAGTGAGTTTTTTTATAAAAGAAAATTGGGCAATAAATTTGCAAATTTTATACTCCAGAAAAGGTAGTGTGAATAGGAACACAGCGGATGATCCGTATGTCGGAACAGTTTTTTCCGATTATATTGCAAAAGTAAATGTAATTGAGTTGCCTTTGTCTTTTGAATATTATCATAATAGATGGGTTTTCAATGCTGGTGGTGCTTTCAATATATTAATTAACGAAAGTGAAGAATTTGGTTATTATCCTCAAAATGATAGGTATTTGCCGCCCGCTTTTCAAAGATTCACTGCGGATGCATTATTAGGATTAAAATATAATTTATTTTCAAAAATCTATGTTTTTGCAAAATTTCAATATGGTATTACACCAATGCGTAGAGTGGAAAATACTCCTCTACAAGTAAACTATGGAGTACATCAATTAAATAATCAACTTAGTTTCGGAATTCAATATTTATTTTAAATGGCTACAAAAAATACAGCAAGATCTAAAAAAAAATTTACAAGATTATTGCTAATAATTGGTCTTGGAATTGCTCTTTTATTAGCAATAGATGCATGCCGCATCAAAAATAAAAAATCCAAAAAAGAAGATGAAAAGGAAACAATTCAGGTAGAAGAAACAGAGTATTCTGATGAGGGTTCTTTTAAAGAAATGCCATTTTATATTTTAGAATATGATGAAACTATTATGGAAGAAGTGATAAAGCAACAACAAGTTTTTCCTGAGGATAATAAAAATATTCCTTATGCTTTGGAGAAACTGAATTTGATTTATCCCGATATTCAATTAGAATTTAAAGAACAGAAAGATGATACTGCGTATTTCTTTATTAAGGATGCCCATGTTTTAACACAACAAATGGGCTCGCATGGTGCACAGCAATATCTAATAGATATAACTTATACTTTTACAAGTATAGCTGGCATCAAAGGTGTTTATTTAGATTTTAAAGAAGGAGATCATGCAGAACCAGGTTATTACGATAGAAAAACTTGGACCTATGTACTCGAATAATTGTTGTCGCGTTAAAGATTTCTTGCTAAAAAAATAACCTATTGTAAAAACAATAGACTATTTTCTTGATAATTTTTATCCTTGAAAAGACTAAGAAATTATAATTTTTTGTTGTACAAGAAATTAAAAAGTAATTCCATATTGAAGAATTAATGAACGTGGTTCTTCTATTTTTAAGGGTCTCAAGGAGTAGCTTTTATTAAATAGATTATTTGCAACTATAGAGAATTTATGCTTTCCTTTTGTATAACTAGCTCTAATATCAAAGATCCATTTACCTTTATTATTTTCTCTAAAATAATCCATATAACGTATATCTTGAATAGTACTAACTACTTGCGTTGATTCTTCAAACTCTTCAATAACTCCATCAAGATTTTCCATTTTACTAAAATACTTTATAGTTGTTCCGAGTGTAAATAAATCATTAAATGCCCATTCTATATCTGACTTTAGATTATGTAAAGAGCGATATTTCAATATTTGTTTAGAGCTATCAATCGATGTATTATTATAAGTATATTCTCTCGGTTGCACTGGATGTTCATCATATGCATAAACTAAATCAGGATTTAAAGTTACTGGTAATACATAATTATATCCAATCATAAAAGTAACTTCATTTTTACGATTAATTTCTGCTTTTCCAGAGAAAGAAGCATCGATTCCAGTAACTCGAGATTGTCCTGTGTTTAGAAATTTAAATCCGGCACCTAATGGTTGCGTCATATCCCAAAATCCGAATAGATATTCTATAGTATTTTCATATTCCTGCCAGAATCCAGCGAGGTCGATATAACCCATAACATTTCCAATTTTTACCCCTTGTTTTACGCCAATTTCGCTATTTGTAGCTGTTTCTGGAATTAAATCAGGATTAGGAAAAACTCCAAAATTGCCAACCCCAGTTTGGATAAATCGTTCTGTTATAGTCGGGTAGCGATAACCTTGTCCCCAGGAAGCTCTTAAATAAGTTTCTTGATATAATTTTAAATTTCCTCCAGCTCTAAAAACTGGTTTTAAACTACCATTTCCTTTATTTAATTGATAATATTCTAAGCGCCCTCCAAAAGATAAATTTAGAATATTCCATGCCTTTTTTTCAATCTGTGCATAAGCTGAAGTGTGTAAAAGCGTATTATCAGGTGTTCCTGAACCTGCGTACATTTCTGCATAAGAATCAGTATATGTTGTAGATATCCCACCAATAAAATCAATTCCTAATAAATGTTTATATGTTCTATAAAATTGATAATCGCCATAATATAGTTTTGAATTATTGCTTTGATTGGCAGTCATATCATTATCATTATACAAAAAACGACCTCTTAATATATGTTTCACCCCAGAATTCATAGAAAACTCTATAAAAGGATCAATATTAAAAATATGTTGCTTTTGTAAAAAAGCAGCACCAGGGTATGCTTGATATAATCCACTTGTGTCGTTAAGCCATGCTAATATCATTGGAGATTCTTTAACCATAAAATTTCCATTGATACCATAGCTTAAACCCTTTATTTTTTGATTATAATGTCTAGTATTAAAATTTATTCTAGCTCTTTTCGAGCGCATTTGTTTATTATTGAAATTGGAAATGGTATCTGGGAAGGATTGTTCAATATAAGCATCTTGAATTGGAGGACCCATGTATCCTTCGTCATAATTGAAATTACCACCAAAGGTTAAATCCCAATTTCCTTTTTTTCTTGAATGTAAGAAATTAGCACCTGTAATTATTGAGCGTCTATCTTGCCAAATTTGAGCTTCCTCTTTTGGATAACTGTAAAACCCACCGTATATACTGGCCTTGGTTAAAGGTTTACGAGTAGGGTATTTTGTACGAACATGAATAGATCCTGATAGAGCAGCACTTCCAGATAAAATGGAACCTGCTCCCTTCTCTATTTCTATATGTTCTATATTTTCCAAAGGAACAAAATCCCATTCTGGACGACCTGCATCACCAGATAATAAAGGCATATCATCTACTAATATAGCCACCTTACTTCCGACACCAAATGTGAATCCACTACCTCCACGTAT
>DATGSF010000103.1:0-8535 GCA_035302865.1 Chitinophagaceae bacterium | reverse complement strand
GAGTAATTTAAGAGATGGTATTTACATATTAGAAGTGCATACTGAAGATGCAGAAAAACAAAGTTTTAAATTATTAAAACAATAAGGATTTTTGAATGAATTAACAATATTGCTGGAGTTTGTACTTTAATCTCCAGCAATTTTTATTTTTATAAGTTGGCAATCTTATGATTGGTGTAAGTATCTTATTCTTAACAGGATATTTGTATTTTTTAAAAATCCTTTTATGAAGGTGCAGTTATTAAGTGAAATACAAAAATAATTCCATCAAGGACGGAAACATCATATTATATATTGAAATAGCTTAAAGAGAATTTGTCAAATAATAAAAATGCTTCTTTTTCATAAATGTTACATGAAAAAGAAGCGTTATGTGTGTTTTTATTGCTAGAATAAACAGAAATTATTTTGTTTTCTGAATATGCTTTTCAACTTATAATAGAATACACTTAAATTAAAACGGATAGACTTTTAACAATAGCTGCTAAACGCACAGCATCATATACCTTTGCTTCACTAGCACCTTGTTGCTTAACAGATTGTTCATGTGATTTAATACACATTTCGCAATTGTTTACAGCACTAACAGCAAAACTTATTAATTCAAATAACTCCTTTCCTAATATAGGGTTCATCATAATATTCATACGTAAACCTAAGGGAGAAGAAGAATAAAATTCGTTTTCAGGCATATAATGTCTAAAACGATAAATGATATTATTAGCATTCATAAGGGAGGTACAAGCATGCACTTCAGCAATTTCTGCATCGGTCGCATCCTCCTCTTTTGCTAGCTTTTCAAAACCATCGATTAAGCTTTGATTTCTCTCATTGCTAGCAATGGATAAAGCAACTAAATAAAGTTCTTTTTTACTTAAATTTTTATCCTTTAAGACAGCCTTTATATTTAATCTTAAATCTTTGATATATCTATGGTCTACATTGCCAATTTTTTCTAATTGTGCGGTATTTACATTCTCCAAACGTAAATCATTAATAATAGATTGCACTGTTTCATTCATAATATAATAGTATTTTATAGAAAAGTCGGTATTTTAAAAGAAATACCGACTTTTATCAGGTTAAATAATAATGTTTAACACTTATGATAAATTAAGCATTAGCCATTTGTTGTGTTAAAGTTTCATCGCCAGCTTTCCAATTACAAGGACATAATTCATCTGTTTGTAAAGCATCTAATACACGTAAAACTTCTTCAACATTACGACCTACATTTAAGTCATTGATATTTACCCAACGAATAATACCATCAGGATCAATAATATAAGTAGCTCTGTAAGCGATTTTTTCGTTTTCTTCCAGAATTCCTAACTCTTCCGCTAAGGATTTAGATGTATCTGCTAACATAGGAAACTTTAATCCTCTTAAATCATCATGATCATGTCTCCAAGCTAAGTGAACAAATTCTGAATCGGTAGATGCACCAATTAAAACCGTGTCTCTATCTTCAAAATCTTCAAAGTTATTGTTGAATTCTGCAATCTCTGTAGGACAAACAAAGGTGAAATCCTTTGGCCACCAGAACATTACCATCCACTTACCTTCATGTATATTGTTTGTAATCGTTTCAAATTCCTTACCTTTCTCTAAAGAAACTACAGCTGTTTTATTAAAAGCTGGAAACTTGCTACCAATTGTAGCAGAATAATTCATACTCATAATTTATATTGTTTTGTGTGTTGTAAAATCTTTTTTTGCGTCATTTGAAATACAAATATCCGACTTTTTTTACACTTATCCTTATGAAATTATCAATAATAACATAGATGAAATCTATTGGTAATTTTATTTCAATAGATTTTTATTATTGAATCAGATTGATTAAATGCATTTTATCTATAAGGTCTAAAACATGATCCTTTTGTTTTAAAGGAATTGCTATGTGTATTTTACAATCTAAACCAAGATTTTGTTTTTTAATACGAATATTATTTTGTTTAATGATTTGCATTACATCATTCATTTGCGGGTAATCAAATTGTAAGATTGCATGATGTTCAATAATTTTTTTAACTATTTGAGCTTTTTCCAAAGCTAATAGTGTCGTTTCTTTATACGCATTAATTAATCCTGGAACACCTAGTAAGGTACCTCCAAAATAACGAACTATAATTACAAGTACATTGGTTAATTCCATACTATCAATCTGTCCTAGTATTGGTGCGCCAGCACTCCCTGAAGGTTCTCCATCGTCATTTGCGCGAAATACTAGCCCATCTGTACCAATTCTATAGGCATAGCAATGATGAACTGCTTTAGGGTGTTCTTTTTTTAAAGGATCTAAGTACTGTTTTAAGTCCTCAGCATCCTCAAATGGAAATGCATAACCTAAAAACTTACTGCCTCTGTCACGAAAATAACTCTCTGTTGCATTAGCAATTGTTTTATAAGATGTAATCATTTTGCTCATGTCGCCAAAAATTGATAGTATTTGAGTTTAAATTTCTTCTTTTGTATAATATAGCACTTTTTAATTGCGGTGCAAAAAGACCTTCATCCCAAGTGTAATTAGATTGAATTTGTATAGCTTCATCCCATAAACCACGATTAATGAATTGCTGCAAAGTGTAAGCACCACCTTCTATGAATAGGGATTGAATTTTCATTTTATGTAAAGCCTCTAATAGATTTTCCCAACTATCATTAGTATTGAAATTTAGAACAAGATGATTTATATTGATTTCGTTTTCGTAAACATTCTTAGAATCTTCAGGAATAAAATGCAATGTCTTTATTTTACCATCAAAAACTTGTAAATCTTTTGGTAAATCACCTTTATAATCTAAAATTATCCGTATAGGTTGTTGCCCTCCTTTCCAGTAACGATTCGTTAATGCAGGATTGTCATTTTTAGCTGTTTTATAAGCTACTAAAATGCTATGATGCTTTCTACGTAGATCATGCACAAAATACCGAACTAGGGTGTTTGAAATCATCTTTCTGCTTTTGTCTAATGGGGCAAAATAACGATTAGCTGTTTCAGCCCATTTTAAAGTAATGTAAGGACGCTTCTTAATATATGATGTAAAAGCTTTTCTATTTAAAAATAAACTTTCCTTTTCTAGAATTCCAGTAATAACTTCTATTCCAGCTTTTTTCAGTTGTTTTACACCATTGCCAGAAACTTTAGGATGTGGATCTAAGCAAGCTATAACTACTTTAGGAATTTTATAATCAATAATTAATTGACTGCAGGCTGGAGTATTGCCATGGAAAGAGCAAGGCTCTAAGCTTACATATAGGGTGCTTTTACTAATCCATTTTTTATCTTTTTCCCTAACGGATTGTAGGCAATTAACTTCTGCGTGCGCTTGACCATATTGTTTATGATAGCCAGAGCCAATAATTTTATTATTATATACTAAAACAGCACCCACTAATGGATTGGGTGCTGCATTATTATATGCTTTTATTGCTAAGTCAAGGCACCTAGCCATATATTTTTCATCTTCGGAATATTGCATGCAATATTAGTTTAATTTAGCAGCATATTTTTCTGGATTATTGTCAAATGTTTCTTTGCAAAATTCAGAACAAAACCAAACTGTATCTTCTTCATACATAGAAAACAACTCCCATTCGTCTGTTTTTTCCATATCGCAAATAGGATCTAATGGACCCGTTGGAGTTTCTGGAGCTGAACTTACTTCTCCCATTGTCATTTCTTGACTTTCTAATTGTTCGCTTACTCCTTCATTTTCTCCACAAGAAAATAAAAATATGCTTGCACAAATTGTAGCTAAATAACCTGCTTTTTTAAACATGATTCAAAATTTTTAATTAAAAAACATATTTCCCTTCTTGGTTATACATAACTGGAAATATATTTCTGTTTTTTTCAAAATAATCATAACCAACTTTCAAATTTAACCAAAATTTTTGCTTTTCTAAATCTTCGCCGTATTCTTTTGCAAGAAAACCTATACTTGTTTCATTAAATCGAACTGGAAAAACATGAACCGGAATATTATTCTGTCCATTCATTTTTGTAGTTAAACTTAAAATATAAATCTCTTCAATTATTTCATTTGTCATTGGCAAACAACCTACAGTATAACATCCGCCATGAATATAAATTGCACTTCCAGGTGTTATTTTATTACCTAAAATTAAATCTGAATAATTCGGATAATTGATTAACATAGATAAATGAAAATCACTTTTATCATTAAAGTCAGAAATAAAATAAAACCCTTCGGGAACTTGTCTATCTCCCTCCCATCTTTTAGGTCCTAATGAGCCTGATAAAGCACAGATGTCATATTTTTTAAAAAGGCTAAATGTGTCCGCATCATGATTCTTTACCCATATTTCCATCTCATTTGTTGCCTTAAAAGAACGGATATAAATATTATCGGCTGGATAATTTAAGCCCTTCTTTTTAAAAGCTTCTCTTAATAAAGGATCATGTTTCGCATAAGCTGCAGCAACTCTAGGTGAGTTTAATTGCGTTTGATTAAATTCTTTTCTATAAATTCTTTCTTGTCCTTTAAGAGAATTTGTGAAAAAAGTCGCTAATAAGACGATGCCTATTATTCTAACTAGCATGATTATAAAATTTTACATTGTAAAGTTAAAGGTTTTTACTCAAATCAATCTAAATATAAATAATATTCTTGTAATAGCTTTGTTATTGCAGCTGTATATTTTCCTGTTTTGGAATAAATAGTCCAAAATTTTATTGAAGTTACCTTGCTGAAATCTGTAGTTGCACTTTTTTGTAAAAATACGACTATGCGATTATTTACTTTTTTATTATTAGGTCGGACATAATGTAATTCCACTATAGACCAAGATGTGTCAATATTTTTGACAAAGAAATTCCATTCTCTCAAAGGTAGTAATAACGCTAAAAGCCCATTGTTTTTTAATAAACGATAACTGTTTTCTATTAGATCCTTCCAACTTAAATGCTCCGTGTGCCTAACTCCTCTTCTTTGTATTTCTGTGGTCAATAACTGATTAGTAAAAAATGGAGGATTACAAATTATCGCATCATAACATATGGAAGAATTGAAGTCTTGAATATTTTCATGAAAAATAATAATATCATTTTTCCATAAGGACTGGGCACAGTTGTTTCGTAAATCTTTTATACTTTTTTCATCTCTTTCAACAGCATGAATAACAGTAGAAATTAATTTTTGTTTTAGCATTAAGGTCAATATACCCGTTCCTGCACCAATATCTAAAACATTTCTTAAGCCTTCAATTTTAGCAAAATAATTTGCTGTTATAGCTCCAAAAATGCAGGCATCTGTGCTTACCTTCATTGCCGAATGGCTCTGCTCCACACGGAATTGTTTCATTTGGAAATAAGAATTAGCCATAAACTTCAGGTATAGGACTTTTTGCTTTAGGTACTGTACGTAAGTCACCAAAATCGCCCGCTAGGTACTTGTAATATGCTGTAACAGCAATCATGCCAGCATTATCAGTACAGTATTCAAAATCTGGTATATAACTTTCGCAAGATTTTTTTTCCGCCCAATCTTTAAATGCTTTTCGTAATCCACTATTTGCAGAAACTCCCCCAGCAATTCCAATATGTTTTATTTTGTATTGCTTTTGTGCTTTACTTAATTTCTGTAATAACGTTTTTATAATAGTATATTGAACGGAAGCGCATATATCTTCTATATTATTTTCAATAAAATTAGGATCTTTATTTACCTCTCTTTGTAAAAAATACATTACAGCTGTTTTAATTCCGCTAAAACTATAATCAAAATCAGGAACATTTGCAATTGGAAAGAGAAAGGCGTTAGGATTCCCATTTTGTGCATATTTATCAATATACGGACCTCCAGGATAAGGGAAACCTAGCATTTTTGCTACTTTATCAAATGCCTCTCCTGCTGCATCATCGATAGTGCTTCCTAAAATCCGCATTTCTAAAGGTCCATTACATAAAACTAATTGTGTGTGTCCTCCAGAAACGGTTAAACATAAAAAAGGGAAATCAGGTTTAGGAGCTGCAATAAAATGTGCTAAAATATGTGCTTGTAAATGATGTATGGGAATTGAAGGAATACTTAAACTCTGCGCTAAACTCTTACCAAAACTTGCACCTACTAGCAAACTTCCCATTAAGCCTGGAGTTTGAGTATATGCAATAGCATCAAGCTCTTCTAATGCGATATTTGCATCTTTTAAAGCAATGCTTGTAGTTGGAACTATATGTTGCATATGTGCACGGCTTGCTAGTTCAGGAATTACACCACCATAGTTTTTATGAATTTCCTGACTTGCAATTATGTTGCTTTTTAAAGATCCATCTTTCCATATAGCAACGGCTGTGTCATCACAGGAACTTTCTATTGCTAGAATTGTAGGATTGGTTTTCGGTTTCATCTTCATTTAGCAAAATTACAATAACTAATGCAAATGATAAATAATCTCTTTTAATTAAAAAATTAATAGAATTCTTAATAAGTTTATTTATCTTTAATAAAAATCTAAAGAATGAATAAAATTATTACAATTTTAATCCTTAGCATGTTTTCAACTTTTTCCTATTCTCAAAATTGCAAAGAGGTTAAAACAAAGGAAGATCCTTTCACAAAAAATGTACAAAGTAAAGCAAAGCTTACAGTAGGAAAAAAGATTTCTATAGGAAGATCTACTAGCTGGGAATTTGAATTTATACAGGAAAATGGAGAAACTGTTTTAAAAATTCATGCTGCAGCATTAGGAGAATTAAATAATAGTATAGGTACGGAAACGTCCATTTATTTTTTATTAGAATCAGGTGAAGTGATTCAGTTATTTAATACAGAGACCTCAATTCCTGTTTCTCATGCTGTTGCTTCTCAAATGGCTGTAAATGTTTTCTCTACTTTTTTCATAATTTTGAAATTAAGTAAGGAAGATTTAAACCTTTTAGGGTCTTCACCATTGAGTGATATGCGTTTAGATATTCCCAATTTTGAGGTATTGTCACCAAAAGTTAATAACAAAACTGCTAAAAGCTTTTCAGATATCAGTAATTGCTTGGCATCTAAAATGGAATAATTTTGGTGTATTTTAAAAAAATGCATATCTTTGTAGTCTTATTAACTCAAAAGGAGGTATAACAGATATGTTAATTATTGATGGTAAAGATTGTGAAAACATCGATAAGGCGTTGAAAAAGTACAAACGTAAGTTTGAACGTACTCGTACGCTTAATCAACTTCGAGAAAGAAGGTATTTCACAAAACCTTCCGTTCGTAAAAGAAAGGAAAAACAAAAAGCTATCTATCGTCAGCAGATTTTATCTGGAAAAATAGATAGATAAACCATTATAAATGGACATTTTCGTAAAAGGGTGATTATAAATAAATCATCCTTTCTTTTTTTAAAGAAATTATTCACTCGATAATAAAATAGCCGTCATCAAAATGAACTTTTGAGACGGCTACTTTTTTATTTATTAAATAGCTACTCTTTAATCATTTTCTTATATACAATTCCAGATTCTGTATAAATCTTCAGATTATAAATCCCAGAAGCTAATTGTTTAATATTAAGATTATAAGAGCTCAAGGCTTCATCCATATATTCCTTTAAAACAACTCTTCCGGTGATATCATAAATATATATCTTATCAATACTATTTTCGCTTTCAATATGTATTTGTTCTTTAGCTGGATTAGGATAAATTGCAATAGAGTTTTTATTTAATTCAATAACGTTTACTGACTCTCCACCATCAAAATTAAATACAATTGATACGCTACAATTATGCTCATTTTCAATTACAGCTGTATACTCTCCATTATGAACTAATTCTATTGGATTACTTGTGCCAATTAGATTATTATTAAAATACCATTTTACCGTCTCTCCTGCTTCTAAATTTAATGATGCAAGATTACCATTTAGGACAACAGAAGTTACTGATGGTTTTTCATGAACAATAATTTGAATTTCAGCAGTATCAGTTCCACACTCTCCTGTACCTATCACGCGAAATGTAGTTGTTTCGTTTGGATAGGCAGTAGTATTAGTTCCCATTGAATAGGAAACCAGATTTGAAGGAGACCAAGAATAATACCCTGCACCTGAAGCACTCAAAATTACCGAGCCTCCTTCACAAATTTCTAATTTTGAAGCTTCAACACTTACATTAGGCCTTGCAATTAATGTAAAGTAACTCAGTTTATTATCATTATATATATTTTCATCCGCTTGCCCATTAGGTAATGAAGTTTCTACTTCAAGAGTATAAGAACCTGCAGTTAAATTTATACCTGTTAAAGTTATTGTATCAGATTCTCCTGAAGCTAAAGAGCCAGTCCAATTATAAGTATAATTAACATTATCAACAGAATAATTAATGGTAGCAGTATTAACTGTTATAGAACCATAATTTTTTAATTCAACATCCACTACCAAACTATCCAAGCAAGTTGAACCTACAGGTGAAAGTATAGAATTAATTCCAATATCTAAATCACTTCCTTGCACAGACAAGCAATTCAAAGCAGCTTGTGCATTGATTCTACCATGGCCCATTAAATTATTATTATA
>DATGSF010000102.1:0-2373 GCA_035302865.1 Chitinophagaceae bacterium | reverse complement strand
GAAAGATATAATAAGAGCCAAAAAAATAAAAATGCTAAAGATGAGGAAGTTGTAGAAGAAGAGCTTAAAGAAGAATCAGAAATTGCTTTAGAGGAAGAAAGTGATATAGAAGACATATCTGTTGATGTGGAAGAAGTTGCAAGTTTAGAATCTTTAACCCAAGATGAAGATGGTCTTAACTTAAAAGGAGAAGAAGAATATTTAGGACTATTTAATAAAATGAGCCCTATTATTAATCCAGAAACGGGTTCTTTTGAAGATGCTACTATTATTGGTGCAACATTAAAATCTGATGCTAAGGAAGTAATAGAACTATTAAATTCAGATTTAGTACGCAACCACTTCCCTAAAAACATTAAATTTTTAATTGGAGAGTATCCTGGATTAAGTGCAGAAGAAAAGCGTAAATCCAATAGTTTACAAGGTATTTATGCTATTAAAACTGTTCCAGGTACGGATGAAGCTAAATTAGAAGGTGATCGTGTTAAATCTGCAAAATTTGACTTCCAAGAAACGGGTCAAGCTGAAATATCTTTAGAAATGGACCAGCAAGGTTCTTCACTTTGGGCTCGTCTGACAAGAGAAAATATAGGAAAACCTATTGCAATTGCACTAGATGACTTTGTTTACTCCGCTCCTATTGTTCAAAATGAAATTACAGGGGGCAGATCCTCTATTACTGGTAACTTTTCTATTAAAGAAGGTACTGATTTAGCAAATATTTTACAAACGGGTAAATTGCCAGCACCTGCTAAAATTGTACAAGAACAAATTGTAGGTCCTACATTAGGTGCAGAATCTATTAAAGGTGGAACTACAGCCTTTTTATTGGCTTTTGCTGTAATATTTGTATTAATGATTGTTTATTTTAATACTGGTGGTATTGTTGCTAGTATAGCTTTAACCTTAAGTATGTTCTTTACTTTTGGAATCTTAGCAAGTTTAGGAGCAACGCTTACTATTGCTGGAATTGCCGGTATTGTTCTAGGTATCGGTATGGGTGTAGATACTAATGTAATTATTTTTGAAAGAATTAAAGAAGAATTAGCGAATGGTTTAGATTATCCGCAAGCTATAGATAAAGGATATAAACGCTCTTATGCACCAGTTCTTGACGGTCATATTACGAGTATTATAACAGCCTTTATTTTATTCTCTTATGGTATGGGATCTATTAAAGGTTTTGCGACTACGCAAATTATTACTTTAATCCTTTCCTTATTTACAGGTATTATGATTTCTCGTCTAATTACGGATATCTATATGAAGAGAGGAAAACATTTTAATTACTTTACTAAAATATCTAAAGCAGTATTCCAAAAAGCTAATTTTGATTTCTTAGGAAAATCTAAAATTGTTTGGGCTGCAATGATTTTGGTATTTGTTTTAGGAATTGGCTCTTTCTTTAATGGATTCTATTATGGTGTTGAATTCTCAGGTGGTAGAAGCTATACAGTGCAATTAGATAAAGCTATTGCAACTACAGATATTAGAGAGGGATTACAAGATGCTCTGGAAAAAAGACCTGTGGTTAAAACGGTTGGTTTGAGTAATCAAGTGAATATCACAACTGATTATTTAATAAATGAAAATGGACAAGAGGCTGAGGCGAAAGTTTTAACAGCTTTATATGAAGGAATGTTAGCGAGTCAATTTATAGATCAGGGGGTGTCTTTAGATAAGTTTGAAAGAGATTATGTGCAAAGTTCACAAACGGTTTCTCCAACAATATCGGAAGATTTGAAAAAAGGTGCTATGATTGCCTCTGTGCTTTCTATATTTGCAATATTCTTTTATATCTTATTGCGATTTAGAAGATGGCAATATTCCGCAGGTTCTATTGTGGCTTTATTGCATGATATGTCAGTATTATTAATTCTTTTTTCTTTCTTTAAAGGAATAGTGCCTTTTACAATGGAAATTGATCAGCATTTTATCGCTGCTTTTTTAACAGTAATTGGTTTCTCTATTAATGATACAGTAATTATTTTTGATAGAATTCGAGAAATATTTTCAAAGGATAAAAAATCCTCAGTAAAAACAGTTGTAAATACTGCAATTAATAATACCCTAAGTCGTACTATTATGACTTCTGTAACTGTATTGTTAACTGCGGTAATATTGTTCGTATTTGGTGGTGAAGTGCTGAGAGGATTTGCTTTCGCAATGTTTATAGGAGTGCTTACTGGTACTTATTCTTCAATTTTTATCGCTCCTACTGTCTTAGTAAGCTTAGATAAAAATGATAAACTAAAACAAGAAGTGGACAAATCTGAATATATAGAAGCCTTAAAAGCACAAGCTTAATAGTTTTTTAAAACACATAAAAATGCCATTTCTTTCTTTAAGAAATGGCATTTTTATTAAGAATTA
>DATGSF010000101.1:0-5519 GCA_035302865.1 Chitinophagaceae bacterium | reverse complement strand
GTGTGCATCGTTTAAAAAAGAACCTTCGTTGTTCCATTTTACTTGCGAACTGTCAATTCCACGAATAGCTAAATTCATTTTTGCCAATCGCCAAGTGGTTTGATTACTTTCTTGTCCATAAATGGAAATATCATTGATTCGCCCTTGATGTTGTGCAACGAATTTTTCAGATTGTACAAACATTCCACCACTTCCACAACAAGGGTCAAACACTCTTCCTTTGTGTGGTTCTAGCATTTCTACTAATAATTCAACAACACTTCTTGGCGTATAGAATTGTCCTCCTTTTTTTCCTTCCGCTAAGGCAAATTCTCCCAAGAAATATTCAAAAACGTGTCCTAATACATCTGCACTTCTTGATTTTGTGTCACCCAAAGCAATATTACTAATCAAGTCAATCAATTCTCCTAAGCTGGTTGGATCTAAATTCTGTCTTGCGTAAACCTTGGGCAACACTCCTTTTAGCGACGCATTTTCCTTTTCTATGGCATCCATGGCATCGTCCACAAATTTTCCAATTTCAGGTTGTTTAGCCTTGGATTGTAGAAAGTTCCAACGGGCATCTTTGGGTACAAAGAAAATGTTTTCAGCTTTGTATTCATCTCTATCTTCGGGGTCAGCTCCTTTTTCTACTTCTTTGAGTAATTGTTCGTAGAGTTCCTCAAAAGAATCGGAAATATATTTCAGGAAAATCAATCCTAAAACAATGTGTTTGTATTCTGCAGCATCAATATTCTTACGGAGCTTATCCGCTGCTTTCCAGAGTTGTTTTTCAAGCGATTCAACTTGCTTTGTCTTTTTTGCCATTGCCTTTTATATATTTTTGTAAATAAAAAACCGTAGCTAATTTAGTAATATTTTCGCAATATTTAGCTTTTATTATAACTTTTAAACTTTAATATCAAGCAATACTCTTATTTTCTTTACTAAACATTTTTAGAAAAACAGCAAATAAAATAACTAATCCAGCTCCAATAACATTCAGCCATAAAAAGGATACCCAATTAAAAACATAAATGATTAAAACGCCTATTTCCGACAATAATGCCGCAT
The DNA here is from genome assembly GCA_035302865.1 of Chitinophagaceae bacterium. Classification (GTDB taxonomy): domain Bacteria; phylum Bacteroidota; class Bacteroidia; order Chitinophagales; family Chitinophagaceae; genus DATGSF01. The sequence goes on along the minus strand of DATGSF010000101.1, from coordinate 4,466 downwards.
AAAAAACATGTTTTCCTTTAATAGATTTCAGAAAAAATGCAGTTAGGAAAATCCCTAAAATTGCACCATAAAATAAACTTCCCAATTCATTTACTGCCTCAATTAATGAACCCATTTTCGTTGCGAACATAGCAACTATAATTCCAAAGATTCCCCAAATTAAAGTATATATTCTTCCCCATCTAAGTTCTTTGGCGTCTGACCAGCCTTCAGGAATTAATACCTTATGAAAGTCCATTAATGTAGAAGAAGCAAGAGAATTAATAGCAGCAGATATAGAGCCCCAACTTGCTAGAAAAATAATTGCAAAGATTAATCCCACTAAACCTACTGGTAAATAGTTTTGTACGAAATGCAGAAAAACATAATTAGTATCAGTATTAGATGCACCAATTTCAGTTCTGTATTGTGCCAATTTCTTTTCATAACTCCCTTTAATCCTTTTCATTTCATCTACATTGGATTGAAATTTCTCTAAAACTATTGCTTCTTCCTGTACACTTATATCTTTTTGTACCAAAGCTTTACTTAACACTTGTTGTTCTTCAGCTAAAGCTCCAAAACTCGCTTGAATTTCTTGTGAAAACTCTGGTTCAATTTGTTCCATTTTCTCCATTGCAGTTTCATTAAAAAACAAAGGTTGTTTTTGGAAAGTGTAAAAACTAAATAATAAAGCCCCTACCAATAAAATACCGAACTGCATTGGAATTTTCACAAAGCCATTTAATAATAAACCCAAACGACTTTCACGCATACTTTTTGCTGTTAAATAGCGGCCTACTTGGCTTTGATCTGTTCCAAAATAGGACAATGCCAAGAAAAAGCCTCCAATAACACCCGACCATATATTATAGCGATCATTTAAATCAAATTCTGTAGTAATAACATTTAGCTTTCCAGATTTACCAGCAACTTTTAATGCTTCTGGCAATCCAATTCCATCTGGTAAAAGATATACCACCATCACCCCTGCAATAAGCATAGCAGTAAGAATAATCCCAAACTGAATTTTTTGTGTATGTGCAATTGCTCTTGCTCCGCCCGTATAGGAATATACAATTAACAATCCACCCATTAAAATATTAGTTAAATAAACATCCCATCCAAAAATAGTTGAAAACACAATTGATGGTGCATAGACACTAATTCCTGTAGAAACTCCTCTTGAAAATAAAAATAAGAAACCTGTAAACAATCGAGTTCTTCTATCAAAACGCTGATCTAAGTACTCATAAGCAGTATAAACATTCAGTTTAGCGAATATAGGGACAAAAACAACGCTAATAACAATCATTGCTAATGGTAATCCAAAATAATATTGTACAAAGCGCATACCGTCAGCATAAGCTTGACCTGGACCGGAAATAAAAGTAATTGCACTAGCTTGAGTTGCCATAATTCCTAACAGAACAACATGCCAAGGCATTTCTCTTCCTGCACGTAAAAAGGAATCGGAACTGGATTGCCCTTTACTTTTATAAATTCCATAAATTATAATAATGAGAAGTGTAACCGTTAAAACTATCCAATCAATTGTACTCATGCATATTTTTTAGTAAACAAGTAAAATAGAATAATCAATACTAGGAGCCATAAAAAAAGAGCGATATACCACTTTTTCCAATATTTTATATTATCTTCTTGATTTCCATCTATTTTCTTTTCCATAGTATTATTATCTTAATAATAAAATAAATAAGCTAAAAGTATAGCAACAACTATTGCAACTAAGTCTGCAAACAAACCTAGCAATACCGCATTTCGTGTATTGGTAATTTTCACACTTCCAAAATACACTGCCAATACAAACAAAGTTGTTTCTGTGCTTCCTTGCATTATAGAAGCCAATTTTCCTTGAAAAGAATTTACACCATATTCTTGCATAACATCAACCATCATTCCTCTCGCACCACTACCACTCAAAGGTTTCATAATAGCTACAGGTAAAGTAGGTACAAAATCAGTATTCCATCCAAGAGCTTGAAAGATACTAGCTATTCCCCATAATAAAAAATCCATACTTCCCGATGCTCTAAAAACACTAATTGCAATTAACATGGCGATTAAATAAGGAATAATACTTACAGCAACTTTAAATCCTTCGGTTGCTCCTTGAATAAACAAATCATATACATTAACTTTTTTTACCAAACCTGCTATAATAAACGACATAACTATAGCCATGATACTAACACTACCTATGATTCCAATAGTTTGATTCATTTGCTCCTCCTCCATTCCTTGTAACCAATAGGACAAGCCACCAATTATAATAGAGAATATAAGCACAAAAGAAATTATAGCTTTATTCCAAACATTAATTTTTTGAACTGCAGCAGCTGTAAACATAGCAATAACAAAAGAAATAAAAGTAGTTATTAGAATTGGTAAAAATATATCAGCTCCATTAAAACCTTCGATTCCTTCTTTAATTGCCATAGTTTGTCGAATAGCAATAATTGAGGTTGGAATAATAGTCATCCCAGCGGTATTGAGGACTAAAAACATGATTTGTGCATCTGTAGCTACTTTAGGATTTGGATTTAAACTTTGCAAATCATCCATAGCTTTTAATCCTAAAGGAGTAGCAGCATTATCCAAGCCCAGCATATTAGCAGAGAAATTCATAGCAATGCTACCATGAGCAGGATGATCTTTAGGAACTCCTTTAAAGATTCTCGTAAATACTGGTTGAACTGCTTTTGAAAATTGTTTTACCATTCCTGCACCCTCTCCTATTTTCATTAATCCTAACCAAAGCGCCATCATACCCGTTAAACCCAAAGAAATTTCAAATCCTGTTTTTGCAGAATCAAACATGCTATTTATCATGGTACTGAAAATTTCTGTATCTCCTAAAAAAAGCATTTTGATTAAGGCCACAATAAAGCCTATAACAAAGAATGCAATAAATATATAATTCAATACCATATGCGCTATATTTTTACTTTCAAGGTAATAAAGTTTTATGTATGTTGCCAACCTTGGGCAATTAATTTATGCTTATTTCCACCTTTAGAGTGTAGAATTGCACCTTCCTTTGCATCAGTCATATATCCTACTACACTAATTTGCTCTGAAAATCTAATTTTTTCAAAAGTTTCAGGATGGACAGTAAATAATAATTCATAATCTTCTCCTCCACTTAAAGCGCAAGCAGTTGGATCTAATTTAAAATTATAAGCCACTTCTTTAGTTTCATCATGAAAGGGAATTTTATCTTCATAAAGAACACAACCTAGATTACTTTGTTTGCAAATATGTAGTAATTCCGAACTTAATCCATCACTAATATCCATCATAGCAGAAGGAAGAATATCTTCTTTTTCCAACCATTCAAAAATATCCTTTCTAGCCTCTGGTTTTAAAAATCTTCCAACTACATATGCTTTATTTTCTAAATCAGGTTGAATATCAGGATTTTTTAGAAATATTTGTTTTTCTCTTTCTAATAATTGCAAACCCAAATAAGCAGCACCTAAATCTCCCGTAACACAAATTATATCATTTTTTCTAGCTGTGGAACGTTTTACAACTTTATCTTCATTCACTTCTCCGATTGCGGTTACACTGATTATAAATCCTTTTCTAGAGCTTACAGTATCCCCTCCAACTAAATCTATATTATATTTTTCACAAGCTAAATACACCCCTTCGTAAAATTCCGTCAGTGCCTCAACAGAGAAGCGATTACTTATTCCAATATTTAATGTAATCTGTGTAGGATCAGCATTCATAGCATAAATGTCAGATAAATTCACCACTACTGATTTATAACCTAAATGCTTGAGCGGAGTATAACTCAAATCAAAATGAATTCCTTCAATCAGCATATCTGAACTTACAACAATTTGCTTTCCCATAGGATCAATTACAGCAGCATCATCACCAATACCTAAAACTGTAGTTGAACGTCTAATTTCATTATTTTTCGTCAAATGATCGATTAATCCAAATTCCCCTAAGGCACTAATTTCTGTATGTTCCATGAATTATTGTATTTTTACACAAATATAAGAAGCTTATAGTTTACAAGCTCTAAATTAAAAATTATCTTTGTAAGTAAATATAGCAATTTTAAAATTCTATGAAAAAAACATTTTATTTTAGTCTACTTAGTGGCTTTCTATTCTTAATTTCTTGTAAGAATAAAACTGAAAATACAGAAGAGGAGGTACTCAAATATGAAGATTTGGATATCATAGAAATAAATCAAGATATTGAGTTAGAATATGATGGAGATGATGCTGGATATATTTCTATGATTGAATTTTTTGAAGATCAATGGGAGTATAGAAAAGGGCAACCTTATACCATATTAAAAATAAAAAATGATATTGATTCCAGCTATGTAGGTTTGGAAGAAAAACTATGGGAAGAAATGACAGCTCCTTTTATAAAATCAGATATAAATGCCGCTAGCTTTAAAGGAAAATACACTTTTGAGAAAATTGAAGACACTAATG
>DATGSF010000100.1:0-12318 GCA_035302865.1 Chitinophagaceae bacterium | reverse complement strand
GCTATACCTGTGTTGGTAGATATTGATGATAGGTTTTCAAATGCTATAAATCTACCCTTTCCTTTTTGTTTTTATGGTGCAACTTATAATCAGGTTGTAATTGGTGCTAATGGAAGAATATCATTTGATTCTAACTTATCGGGACAATTTGACGAATGGCAAATAACTACAAATTTACCAAGTAACGATGCTGCTCATACTCGAGCAACTATATATGGACTTTATCATGATATGGATCCTAGTATTTCTTATTCAAATAAAAGTATTGAATATGCAATAATTGATGATGCACCTTGTAGAAAATTAGTAGTAACATATAGAGATATTCCACATTTTGATTGTAACGGGTTGCGTTCAACTTTTCAAATTGTTTTATATGAAAATACAAATGCTATAGAAGTGTATGTAAAAGGGAAACCTTATTGTACTAGTTGGCAAAATGGAAGAACAATAATAGGAGTTCAAAACTGGGATAGAAATCAAGCAGTGACAGTTCCAGGTCATAATTTCAGTCAAAATCAAAGTATTGTTGAAAAAGCATGGCGTTTTATTCCAAATGGACCTTCCTTATTAGCTGGCCCAATAGAACTATTAGATATAAATAATAATTTATTACAGAGTTCCGCAAATCCAAATTCGAATAATGGTACATTAGAAATCGAATTTGATAATGTATGTTTAAATCCTCTGCAAGCTGTTCCGCAACAATTTATAGTAAGAGCAGAATATACGGCATGTTCTGGAAATAATATTATAACTTCAGATACTGTTTATGTTTTCAAAGATGATACCACAGATGACCCAACAGTAACCTCTCCTGTAGAGTATTGTTTAAATGAAACTGCAAATGTTTTAGAAGCTATTGCAGACCCAAATCATACTTTAAATTGGTATGATGAAAATCAAAACTCCTTAGCTGCAGCACCAATACCCAGCACCACTACGCCGGGAACATTTACATATTATGCTTCCCAAACGTTTAATAATTGTGAAAGTAATCTGGTTCCTATTGAAGTTACCATTTAACCGGAGAAAAATGAGAATGTAAATGAAAATATTTGTATAAGTGCACTTCCTTATACATGGAATGGACAAACTTGGAATAATAATACTAATCCAGGAACTTACACACATTCTGTAAGCTACTCTACAATACATGGATGTGATAGTAATGTAACTTTAAATTTAGAGATTATAGCTGATATTGAGCAAACAGAAAATGAAAATATATGCTTTAGCAGTTTACCTTTTATTTGGAATAATACAACCTGGGATCAAAATACTGCTCCTGGTCTCTACACCGAAACAATAACATATACCTCAGCTAGCGGTTGTGACAGCACTGTTTTATTGAATTTAACTATTAATCCAGTATTTAATGATAGTTCGAGTATAGCAATATGCTCTAGCGACTTGCCTTATTCATGGAATGGATTTACTTGGGACAACACTACCCAAGCTGGAATCTATAATGAAAGTGTTACCTATCAAACAGCAGATGGCTGTGACAGTACACTATTCTTGGAGTTAACCATAAACCCTTTTACTGAAGATACGGAATTTATAACAATATGTTCCTCAGATTTACCTTTTACTTGGAATGGGTATTCCTGGTCAAATACGACTTCGGCAGGTGTTTATAACGAAACAGCTATTTATAATACTATTCTTGGCTGTGATAGCATTATAAATTTAATTCTAACTATTAATCCAGAAGAAAATACTACTGAAGATATTACTATATGTTCTGATGAGTTACCTTTCACATGGAACGGACAAACCTGGGGAACAAATACTACACCTGGATCCTATAATCATAGTATCAACTTTAGTAATCAATACCAATGTGATAGTATTGCTAATCTACAGTTAACAATAACTGAGACTTTTGAAACCATTGAAGACGTATCAATTTGTTCAGATGCTTTACCTTTCTCTTGGCATGGACAAACTTGGGATGAAAACACTCCTTCTGGCTTCTATCAAAGTTCAGTATCCTATTACAGTAGTAGTTCTTGCGATAGCATTATCGGAATAAATCTAACAATTTACCCAGAAGTAAAAGATACTACTATACGGTTTGAAGACTGTGAATATATACACTTTGAAGGAGTAGACTACTTTTCTTCAGCATTAATTAAAGATACTCTAATTAGTGAAGTTGGATGTGATAGCCTCATTCGCAATATTCATATAAAAATCCACCCATCCCCTACGCTAATTACCAACGACATAAATGCTTGTGATAGCGTTGAATTAAATGGCTTAACATTTTACGAAAGTACAACAATAATGGACACAGTAAGAAATACTTTAGGTTGTGATAGTATAATTTATAATGCCAACATAAATATTGAAAGTTTACGTTTAAATTTGCATAGCAATTTGGATAGTCTAATAGAAGGAGATAGAGTATATTTACACACTACAGCTAATCTCCCCTATGAAAATTACAGATGGACACCAATGGAGTATTTTCCTAACCAATCTGCAACTGACCAAGCTTTTATTGCAAAAGAAGCTATGGATATATGGGTTTATGCAGAATCGCACTCTGGATGTGTCGATTCAGCTAATTTAAAGCTTTCTTATGAACCTTTAGATGTAAATATATTTATGCCAAATGCATTCTCACCAAACGGAGATGGATTAAATGATGATTTTGGACCAACATTTAATAATAAAAGAGGTTATGAAATTGAAGAATTTTCAATTTACAATAGATATGGACAAAGAGTATTTTATAATACAGGAAGAAATAAAAAATGGGATGGAACATTTAATGGAAAGCATGCCGATGTAGGAACTTATTTTTATATTTTAAAAGTACGCTTCCACAATGGAGAAACTTTTAGTTCACAGGGAGATTTCCACCTTATAAGATAGGAGAACATAAATTATTATTAATGAAAAAAGCCGCATCAAAAATATTTGATGCGGCTTTTTAAAAATTTAAATAAGCATTAAGCTCGATTATTAATTCTTTAAAAAGATATTAAGAATTCATTTGATTTCTAATTACATTTAAAGAGCTACCTGCCTTAAACCATTCAATTTGCTGCGCATTATAAGTATGATTTACTGTGATCTCATCTTTAGAGCCATCAGCATGATTTAATATCATTGTTAATGGTTTACCTGCAGAGAAGTCTTCCAAACCAATTATATCAAAAGTGGTATCTTCTTGTATTAATTCATAATCATCCTTATTATCAAAGGTTAAAGCTAACATTCCTTGTTTCTTTAAGTTAGTTTCATGAATTCGTGCAAAAGATTTAACTAATACCACTTGTACACCAAGATGTCTTGGTTCCATCGCAGCATGTTCTCGTGAAGATCCTTCTCCATAGTTTTCATCACCTACCACCACAGAGCCAATTCCAGCTGCTTTATATTGTCTTGCAACAGAAGGAACTTCTCCATATTCACCAGTTAATTGATTTTTAATTTTATTAATACCATCATTGAAGTAGTTTGTCGCACCAATCAGCATATTATTAGAAATATTATCTAAATGGCCTCTAAAACGCAACCATGGACCTGCCATAGAAATATGGTCGGTAGTACATTTACCTTTAGCTTTTATTAAAAGCTTTAATCCTTTAAGATCTTTTCCAGACCATGCAGGGAAAGGTTCTAATAATTGTAATCTTTCAGAATCAGGACGCACAATAACCTCTACATTACTACCATCCTTTGCAGGTGCTTGGAAACCAGCATCTTCTACATCGAAACCTTTTGGAGGCAATTCCCATCCTGTAGGAGGATCTAATTTAACCTCTTCTCCTTTATCATTTATTAAAGTATCCGTCATAGGATTAAATGTCAAATCTCCCGCAATTGCAATAGCTGTAACTAATTCTGGCGATCCTACGAATGCCATGGTATTTGGGTTACCATCTTGACGAGCAGCAAAGTTTCTATTAAAAGAGTGAACTATAGTATTTCTTTCTTTTTTATCTGCTCCTTCCCTAGCCCACATTCCAATACAAGGACCACAAGCATTTGCAAAAACAGTCCCTCCTATTTTCTCAAAGGTATCAATAAATCCATCTCTAGTAATAGTATAATTAACCATTTCTGAACCTGGAGTAATTTTATATTCTGCTTTAGCGGTTAATCCTTTTTCAATGGCTTGTTCTGCTAAATTTGCAGCACGGCTAATGTCCTCATAAGAAGAGTTTGTACAAGAACCTATTAAACCTACCTCTACATTTGTAGGCCAGTTATTTGCTTTTGCAGCTTCTTTCATTTTAGATATAGGAGTAGCTAAATCTGGAGTGAAAGGTCCATTTAAATAAGGCTCTAATTCATCCAAATTCAATTCGATAACCTGATCAAAATACTCTTCAGGATTAGCATATACTTCCGCATCTCCAGTTAAATGTTCTTTAACGTCATTTGCTAAAGCAGCAATTTCAGCACGATTAGTAGCTTTTAAATAACGCTCCATAGATTCATCATATCCAAAGGTAGAAGTAGTAGCACCAATTTCAGCACCCATATTACAAATTGTACCTTTACCTGTCGCACTTATATTTTTAGCTCCCTCACCAAAATATTCCACTATATAACCTGTACCACCTTTAACTGTTAATTTTCCTGCAACCCACAGTATAACATCTTTAGGAGTAGCCCATCCGTTTAAATTTCCTGTTAAATGAACTCCAATCACCTTTGGCATTCTTAATTCCCACGGTAAACCTACCATTACATCACAAGCATCAGCACCACCAACACCAATTGCAACCATTCCTAAACCTCCCGCATTAGGAGTATGGGAATCCGTTCCAATCATCATACCTCCTGGGAAAGCATAGTTTTCTAAAACTACCTGATGAATAATCCCTGCACCTGGCTTCCAAAATCCAATTCCATAGCGATTAGAAACAGAAGACAAAAAGTCAAATACCTCTTTATTAGAGTCAATAGCAATATCTAAATCTGTACCAGCTCCTGATTTCGCCTGAATTAAATGGTCACAATGAACCGTAGAAGGTACAGCAACTTTATCTCTTCCACAAGTCATAAATTGCAGTAATGCCATTTGAGCAGTTGCATCTTGCATCGCCACACGATCAGGTCTGAAGTTAACATAATCCACTCCACGCTCTAATGCCTTCTCTGGCATTTTATCTAAGTGTGCATAAAGTATTTTCTCCGTTAATGTTAAAGGTTTGCCTAGTAATTTGCGCGCAGCTTCAATTTTGCCGGGCATTTCAGCATATACCTTCTTAATGATATCTAAATCAAAAGCCATACTAAATAAGGTATTTTTATTATTAATAAATTATTTTTAAAAAACACGAGCAAATGCTTGTATTTCAATTCATGCAAATATACTGATTTTTACAGACTTTATGAAATAAAGATTTGCTATTTCTATATAAATACAATTCTAGCTTTATTCTTTGCTTAAATCCTCTATAAATTGTATAAATTTTTTACTTGAAAAATTTCCAATTCCTTTTTTATTATATACCACTACTCCATCTTTATTTATTACAACAGTGGTTGGTAAAGTCCCTGTAAAAATCGATTCGGGAATCTTATTTACCGGAAAAAATATTGGAAAACTATATTCCTTATCAGTTACATATTTCAAGGATTTCTCAGGATTATTATCCACATCAATCAATAAAAACTGCACAGCATCATTATCTTCAAACTCATTATATAGTTCCTGTATACTTGGCATCTCCGCTTTACAAGGTGGACACCAATCCGCCCAAAAGTTAATAAACAAAACTTTATCTTTAAAATCCTCAATATAACTATACTCCCCTTTTACATTAAGCACTTGAAATTGCATCACATCATCGAATACTTCCGTTTTGTTTTGTGTTTTTTCAATATTAGTTTGCGGATTAAATACTCCTATTTTCATTAATCCTCTTAAAGTCCAAGCTTTAAAATCTGAATTAACAAAGGTCAATGCAAGCCAAGTTAGTAAAATATAAAATAATACATTACTCCAATGCCAAGGTTTTTTATTGTTTTTGTTTTTCTTTTCCATTAAAATTTAAAATTATAAGTAACACTTGGCAGAATTGGGAATATAGATATTTGCTTTACTTTCACATCTAAACCTGTAGCTAATGTTCCTTGCGGTTCTGCATATAAAATATAAGGATTTTGCCTAGAATAAACATTATATATTGAAAAATTCCATGAACTTTCCCATCTTCTGTTTTCCTTCTTTTTAGGTGTATAATTCACAGACAAATCTAATCGATGATATGGAAATATTCTATACTCATTAATTTTACTAAAATCTTGTATTAATTGATCTTCAATAATATAATAACCAACTGGAAGAGTAATTGCATTTCCCGTAGCATATACAAAAACTCCAGACACATCCCATCTATCATTGATAGTATAATTTAATACCACAGATAAATCATGTCTTCTATCATATTTGGCAGGAAACTTCTCACCTTCATTCAAATCTTTGAATAACCTTTCTGTCCAAGATAATGTGTAGCCTATCCAACCTGTAAAGTCTCCATGGTTTTTGCGTACAAAAAACTCAGCACCATAAGACCATCCTTTACCAAAAACAAAATCCATTTCAGGATCTCTAAAAGTAGTTGGAGTATAACCTTGCCTAAACTCAATTTGGTTCTTCAAATCCTTATAATATAATTCCACTGAACTTTCAATCAAATCATCTAAGAAGTTATGAAAATATCCTAAAGAATACTGATAAGACTCTTGTGGTTTTACATTTAATGTACTTGGGAACCAGATATCTGTTGGCATAGTAGTTCCATTATTTGTTACTAAATGTATATATTGATTTGTTTTTGTAAAACTAGCTTTTATAGAATTGACATCGCTTAATCTAAATCTCGCATTAAGACGCGGTTCTAAGCCCCAATAATCTTTAACTAATTTCCCTGAATTATACATTTGACTATCTATAGGATTTCTATTGGCATCTAAAATATAATCGGTATAAGGTCCTACTTGTCCAAACCAAGAGAAACGGAGACCTGCATTTATTTTTATTACTTCTCCTATAGAAAATTCATTTGCAATATATGCACTGCTTTCATGTCCATATTTTTTCATTCCTTGCTCCGGATCAAATTCACTAACTGCTTGACCAGAAACTTGATTAGGTATAAAAGTATGATATGTATGATTCAACCCAAATTTTAAATGATGGTTATGATGAGGATAATAATCAAAATCTAATTTAGCATTCCAATCCTGAATTCCTGAGTACATTTTTATATTTAAATCTTCTTGTCCTCCTTGAAATGTAAAATCATAATCATTATAAACTCCCGTCAAATTCATAAATAACTTGGAATTAATTTGTCTATTCCATCTTAAAGAAGTAGTAAAGTTGCCCCAAGGCATATTTAAATCAAAATTTCCACTACTGCTCTTAAAATGAAATTTATCTCTACCAAAATAACTACTTAAGTAAATATGATCTTTCTTAGATATTTTATAATTTGCTTTTAAATTTGCATCATAAAAGAAATAACCTGAATTTCTAGCATTTTTATTTAGAAATGGTTTCATGACTATATCCACATAAGTCCTTCTTCCAGAAAGAATAAAAGACCCCTTATCTTTAACAATTGGACCTTCTACAGTTAATCTAGAAGCTATTAAACCGATTCCCCCTTCAGCTCCAAACTTTTTATTATTACCCTCCTTCATATTGACTTCTAAAACTGATGATAAACGACCACCAAATTGCGCTGGCATTCCACCTTTAATTAAATTCACATCCTTTATTGCATCCGCATTAAACACAGAAAAGAAACCAAAAAGATGACCCGTATTATACACAACGGCCTCATCTAATAAAACTAAATTTTGATCCGGACCACCTCCACGTACATAAAAACCAGAATTTCCCTCACCAGCTGACTGTACACCTGGCATCAATTGGATAGCTTTTAAAACATCAGCCTCTCCAAACATAATCGGCATTTTCTTAACAGTAGCCATATCTAAGCTTACCATACCTACATCCGTACTGCTTACATTTCTATCAGCTTTTTTATCGCTAACAGTAACACCTTTTAATTGCACTCCCGACTTTCCTAAATCAAAATCCTTTTCCATGTTAGCTTGTAAACTTATATTTTCTTCAATCGTTTCAAAACTCATAGCTTGAATACGAATTTTATAATTACCTGGAGGAACAGTAATAGAATAAAATCCATAGCTATTAGTATGCCCTGCTCTATTAATTTCTTCAAAGTAAATAGTAGCACCTGGAATAGACTCTCCGCTATTCGAATCTCTAATATATCCTGATAAGGTTATATTTTTTTGAGCCCATAAAAATGATGGTAACATACATAACACCATCAAAATATTGATTTTTTTAATATTTTCTCTTTTTTTCATAAATAAAAATACCTTTGAATACCCACATGAAAAACAGGATATAAACGTGCATAAGAAAAACCAATTCCTCTAAAACTGGCAGAAAAATCAATTCTTAAATTACTTTTGTAAATATACTGTATACCTGGAGTTATATCCAAAAAATAACCACTTTTTAAAGCTGGAGGATATCGATTATTTATTACGTAATACTCCCTATTAGTACCATAAAATAAATCCACCTTTGAATTACCAAAAGCTTTACCCCTAAATTCTAAATATAAATTTAAATTACCTTGGTCGTAATTTTCATATTTTCTTGGCAACAGTAAATAACCTAAAGACAAACTATAAGCTACAGTTCTTCCATATTGCATACGCATGGGAATATCGGGCAAACCTATAATAGGATCAGGCGTAACTCCTACATAATCAAAAGGATGAATATATCCAACTGTACTTGATATTGCGAATTTATTTTTTAAATAGGTAAAAATAAACCCTCCTCCTATTCCTTTGTTATCTCCAAAAAACAAATCAGGTTCAGATTCGTGATGAGTAGTATTTACATAAGCTCCTTCCAAATATGCTGCAGCTCTAAAATGTGTATTCTGTCTATCAATATTCCAAAATCGATACTTAAGATACACATGAGCTCCATCAAACTTAAAAGGATAAACTTTCCCTCTTTCAGGTGCATTGTGGAAAGGAAAATCCTCTGGCATTTTCCAATTATGATGATTAGAGAAAAACAGAGTAGCATAAGTAGTTAAATCTCCTCGAATTCCATACATAAATCGAAGAGCAGACATATTTCGTACTTGTTTTACCTCCTTATAGCTTTCAGAAAACACTCGAATACCTAAAACATTTTTAGGCATAGTACTTGCAGGTTCTGTATTTGGAAATAATTCCTGTGCAATGGCATGTTTAGTATTACTTATAATAGTTAATATGCATACTATAAAAATTATAAAGTTTTGCATACATTCATTTCTTATGAGGAATTAACATGAAATCATTTTGACCTGCGCATTTAGGTCTTGCATAATTTTCCTTTTTATAGTCTCTTTTATTCATAAAAGAAATATTATGTAAAAGAAAACGCTTGGAATTATCCTTATTTATTCTGGAAAATTGTGTGTTTTTATAAGTAAAACATTGCTTTTCTCCTTCTAACTCTTCTTCAAAAACAAGATATAAATTTCTAATAGAAAATCCAGCATCTTGAACAGCTTTTGGAAAGGCATACCAATCCCAATTTCTGTTATCATGCAAGTAAACTTTAGCTACAGTAGCTTTAAGATCCATTTCTATATCTTTAATAAAAGATAATTTCCTCAATTGCATTTCAACGCTTCTTGAACACTGTGAACAGGTCAATCCATTAATTCCAACAAGAACATAATCTAATTTTTGAGCTTGTAATGAAATTGTTGAGCATATAAAAATTAAGGAAATAAATAATAAGCGAAACATTTGTTTTATCTTTATAAAAAGCTAGTAACAAATTTATGAAAAATACTTGGGTTCGATTCAAATTACTATATATAATTTTATTTCTACTATTGATTTTACAATTTTTACTTCCTAAATGGAATACTGCTCTGAAAATATACAGTGAATCAATTTATCCTACACTTCTTAAATTAGCTAATATTTCAAGGGCTAAATCAATTTTGCCATGGGGAGACATCTTATACTTATTGTTTATTTTCATTTCTATCTTTTTTCTTTATGCAACTTTTATAGCATTTAAAAGGAAAAAATTAAAAGTTTGGTTTATAAATTCTTTTTCTATTGCACTTTCGATCTATCTTCTGTTTTTATTTTTATGGGGAATTAATTACCACATCCCTAAGCTTGAATCGATAAAAGAACCGACAACAAAATTAACTACAGTAGAAATTTTAAACTTGCATCATTTCTTTATTGAAAACATGGATGAAAAACAATTAAAAAAGATTAATGATGTAGATTTTTCTTCAATATTATTAGATGCAACAAATATTCAAAAATCATATTCTGAGTTAAATATTAATTGGAGTTTAAAAGAAAGCATGTTTAGTTTTTGGATTGATCGCTCAGGAACATCAGGTTATTATAATCCTTTTACTTTCGAATCCTATGTGAATAAAAACTTACCTAAAACCATATTACCTTTTGTTTGCCTTCACGAATTAGCACATCAAGCGGGGCATGCAAAAGAGGGAGAAGCAAACTTTTTCGCTTATCTTATTGCAAAAGAAAGCAATAAGATCCATTTTAAAAATGCTGCTTACTTTCAAGGTTTTATTTATACAAGCGCTTATTTAAAAAAGAGTATTCCGGAAATACACAAAACAATAATCAAGGATATACCAGAAACTATTTCAGAAGCTTATTTGGAATATTTAAGCTATGTGCAAAAGCACCAAAATTCACCTCTTAAAAGAACGACAAAGGTTTTTGATACATTTTTAAAAATACAAGGAGAAAAAGTAGGAATAAAATCATATTCTTTATTTTTGGATTGGATTTATCCTATAGAAAAAAAATCATGGGAGGAAATTCCCCCATATTAGCATAAATGTTTTTTCTTTTTTTTGTAATTTTATATTATTTATGCTTTTTATAAACAAATCCTTAAATTTAGAATCATGAACTACCCTATTAAAAAACATTATTTTATAACAACTTTTCTTTTATTGTGTCTCATTTATTTTTCTTCTTTTTCTAAAAAAGAAGTATACAATGCCATAAAAAATAAGAATAATACGCAAATAGAATCACTATTAATTCAAATTCAAAAAAGCAATTCCTTAGATAAAGAAGCCTATTATGCAGCAAGTTTAATGTTTCATGCTCAGTTCCTAAAAGAACCAAAATCAAGATTAGAACAATTCAAAAAAGGAAAGAACTTATTGGAAAATGCTATTTTAAAAAATGAAGCTGCTTATGAATACCGTTTTTTACGTTTAATGATACAGGAACATGCACCTGCTATTTTGAAGTACAATAATAATATAGAAGAGGATATCAAAGTTATAAAAAACAACTTTACAAAAATCCCTGAAAATATTCAAAAATGCATTGAAGATTATGCTAAAATTTCAAAAAATTTAAAACCATGAAGATTTTAGTAATTCATTATTCACAAACGGGACAACTTACTGAAATAGTGGATAAATTTAGTGCTGCTTTAAATAATTTTGATATTGATTATATAAAATTTGATGCAAAAGAAGCTTATCCTTTCCCGTGGACTATGGAATCTTTTATGAATGTTATGCCAGAGTCTGTTTTGGAAATTCCTGTAGCTTTAAATGCATTACATTTTAAACATGAGCAATATGATTGGGTAATTTTAGCTTATCAACCTTGGTTTTTATCTCCTTCTCTACCCGTAACTTCTTTATTTCAAAGTATAAACTTTAGAGATAGAGTAAAAAATGCAAAGTTTATTACTTTAGTAGGTGCAAGAAATATGTGGCTAAACGCTCATGATTCAATACAATCTTATATTAATTCTGTGCAAGGAAAACATATGGGCAATATTGTATTCCAAGATCGCCACTCTAATTTACCAAGTGCCATTAGCATTGTTCACTGGATGCTTAAAGGTAAAAAAGAAAGGAAATGGAAAATTTTCCCTAAACCCGGCATAAGTTCAGAGGATATTGCCTCAGCTCAAAATTATGGTGAAATATTTAATCAACATTTAGAAAGTAGCGATTTATCTAATCTTCAAGATAAATTTATATCTGCTGGCGGAGCATCTATTTCTACTCCAATTTTATTTATTGAAATGCGTGCTAAAAAGCTATTTAAAATTTGGGCGAATATTATTATAAAAAAAGGAAATACAGATAAAAAACGTAAAATTTGGGTTCATATTTTTAAATACTATTTAATATTTGCTTTATTTTTTCTTTCTCCTATAGTTTTATTGTTATTTTATATATTTTTAAAACCATTTAG
>DATGSF010000099.1:0-3658 GCA_035302865.1 Chitinophagaceae bacterium | reverse complement strand
CGCACAGTGGGGATTAAAGAATTTAATCTACCTGTACGAGCGCTAATGATATTTAAATTATTGAACCGCCGTATACGGAACCGTACGTACGGTGGTGTGAGAGGTCGACTAGTCAATTAATGGCTAGTCTCCTACTCGATTAAGTAGAATCATATTTGACAATCTTTACGTATAATAATTCTCTTATGATATAATTACAAATAAAAGCGCTTTAAAAATTGTTTTTAAAAGGAGGGATTTATATGGAGGGATTTGGTTTATATTTACCGCGAATTTTCAGAGATCAAAAATATTCTAATATATATGATATTCCTTTTGTAGATTTGAAAAACAGACAAACTTTCATCAGCCAAGAATATTTTGAAAATGTTCTTTCAATTGACAAGATGACTTTTAATCATATCACTACAGAAATGGTTTTACGCGGAGGTAAATTTATATTAGAGTCGGATTCCCATGAATATCCTGAGGATATTACTGTAGGGAAGAAAATGATATATGTTTCTGTAAAGACTCCAAAAGAAGCATATAATAAAATTGATTTTGAGACCATAGGCATTGAATTTATAAGAGAGAATTTAAGAATTAGTGATAATAATTTTTTTCATAATATTCCTTTAGATGGATTTAAAGCATTATACTTAACAGATACTGAAATAGAAATTTTAGAAGAAGAATTTTTAAATGCTGGATTTAAAATTTATAAAGCAAATGATCATCTGCTCTCCCTTCCTAAAAAAAGCATGAATATTAGTATGAATAAGGTCTCTAATAAAAATAATGTGCAAAAAGGAACAGAAAGTTACGAAGAAATAGAAACATCTACAAAAAAATCAGAAGACTATACTAAATCTAAAATTGCCGAGAACAAAAAGCAATTGTCATCTTCATTAAATAGTGACTCAAAGTACTCTAAAGTCAATAAAGATAAAAAAGAAAAAAGAGCTGTACATACAAATGACAATTTAAACAATGTACTTTACTTTAGGACAGATCAAAGAGATGAAATTAAAGAATTACCAAAATGGGTAGAGTTTTTTATTGAAATAGGTAGATTCATTGCTGATATAGAGGAAATCACGTTATATATTAATTATCTAGATGATATTATACCAGCTACTTTTATATCTTTAGGCATTTTAGATTCAAAATACAGGGAATATGAGGAACAATTTTCATTGGAAAAGTGGATGGAAAAAAACTTTAAAAGAAATCAAGCTGTAAGTTATCTTTACAGTGAAAAATCTGATGGAAGTAAAGAATGGAAAAAATCTAAAGTTCTTGAAGTGAAGAAATTTGAAAATATGAATGATACATTTAATCCTTATTTAATCCTTGAATTGAAGTTACCTCAGCAAAAACCACTTATTCAACAAATTCCAAAAACACATATTCTGAGTAAAGTTAGAGTAGGTGGCAGAGTTAGAAAGACGGCAGGAAGTACAGTTTATATAGATGACAAATTAAATCAAAGATTTAAGAAGTTGTTTTCTGAAAATACAGTAGATATTATAAAATTTACTAATCAAGATTATATTAATTTAATAGGTCATGGTAAAAAACATAGTTTTGAAAAATTTTCAAAGAGATTCCATATATATGGTTCTCCAAATGAAAATAGTTCAGGATTTAAACTAAGTGATTGGTTTTACTTTGAAGATACTCACAGTAATTTAACCAACATTAATGTTATTAACTCTAAAGCTTCAAACTTCGTTGAAGATAATATTAATATTTTTCTAGGAGCAAATTCTGGTTTAGGCTATTATAATTTTAAGAACAAAAAAAATATTTATTTAGTTAATAGAATGAATAATTCTATTGATTCTATTAATAGATTAACAGAGAATTTAGAAAAAGAAACAATGACCACTTCTACAGATATTACATCGACTGTTATAGCATATTTAGATAAAAAAGGAGTAAGTCTTCCAAAAGGAGTTGAGCTATTTGCATATCTCTAAGTTTAATTTATTGAGTCAACTGGAGAACGTAGAACAAAATTTACACTTTATAACAGTAGATTCTGAAGAATTATTAAATTTGCATAACAATACAAAAATGCTGAGGAAATATATTTTTAATAATGGATTAAGTCAATTAGAACGAGGACTAGAAACAATAAATCGACTTAAGTCAGCATGTGCATCGACTACAGATTCCTATTCTAATAAACTTAGTATTTATTTAACAAAGTACGACTGGCAAGAAATATCAAATTTTTTCAATATCTTAGTTGAACTCGACTTTACTATGGAAAATCTATCTTTGGAAACCTTCGAAATAATCAATAAATTAAAAAATGATAAAATAAAAAATCCTTTAAGAGAGAAGTTAATTGATATCATAAAGGAAAATAAAGAAGAAACCATAGCTGTAGTTGCAAATTTCCCAGATTTAAATTTCAAAGAAGAATATAATCAAGTCGCCTATCTGAAACCTGTAGAACTAGTAAGAAAAAATCTGCTATACGATGTAGTTATATTTATAGGAACACCTTATTTGTATGAGAAGTTCGATACACTTTTTTTGGGGAAAGAAATAATTTATTTATCTTACAGTTTTTATAATAATAAATTATTAAAAAGAAGATTTATAAACAGTAATTCTAAAGAAGCGAGCACAATATATGAAAATCTTAATATTATTGAAAATGATAAAAATCCTAAGGATATTTATGAAGAAACTACAGTTTCTGAAATTGAGAAAATGAGTATTAACCGCTGGATTGAAGAGAATAAATACGAAAAAAGCAATAAAACTAATGACAATGAAGATTTAGTGAGCTCAAAAATTATACAGTTAGAAAATCACAAACATTATGTTGTATTTCCTGATACAACATTAAAAGTACTTAAAATACAAAGAAGCAATACAGGAGAAGCTACTTTTTATATTAGAAATTCGAAACTCAAAAATATTAATAAGAAAGATTGGATTATTTTAAAAAAGGACACTGAAGAAGAGTACTTAATTAAGCGATCAAAGGAAATTTATGGTGAAAGCTTTTATGACTCTCAAATGGAATTAATTAAGGGATACAAAAGAAAACTTAAAGAGAAGAAAAGACAATTTGGATCATATGAGAAATTGCTAGAAAACTTAAATAAAAATAAAATTCGAGCTAATTCAACAATGGTAATAAAAAATTGGGTAAAAGATACCATAAGGCCAAGAAATTTAGAGGCAATATTAAAATACTTAAGATATAGTCAGGAAGAGAGTATAAAAATTATTGCTGCAGCTGATTTTATAAATAAATCTCATGTCAAAGTTGGTATGGAAATGGGAAAAAGACTAACCAACTACTTGAAAAAGTTAGATGTTCCCACTTTGGAAGAAGCTATGCTTACAGAGGGGGAATATGAATTTAATTTAGATAACATTGGCACATTTAAAGTAGAATCTGTCAAAAACATACTAGATGAAGAAATGAAGGTTAATCGAAATAAATTGTATAAAATAATAAATACAAACGAGGAAGTATACTATGAATAACACTTTACAAAAAAATTTGGTAAATAGAGAAAAAATGAAAGATGCTCTAAGAGAAGAAATAATTGGACCAGTCTTGAACTTTAATGGGGCAACTCTTGTCAATGCAGAAACGACTAAAGATGATATTGAAGAGTTAGGATACCACTATAATTACTCATTT
>DATGSF010000098.1:0-3326 GCA_035302865.1 Chitinophagaceae bacterium | reverse complement strand
TTGGGAAGAATAAAGGTCAGTTCCGCTTCGGCTACGCCTTTGCTCCACTGACCTTTATTCCAAAAAAGAAAATAATAAATAAATATGTTTAACTTTGTTATAAATCAAGATAGCTTTTACACACTTTACGGGATACTACCTTACTAGAAATAAACTTAGGCTTTTAAATTATTTAATTTAAATTAAAAATAGGTACAATAGAGAAATCCATCCGCCCAAAGAAATATATTATTAAAAATAATTAAAGTGTTTTTGGAAAATAATTCTAGTAGGTAATTAATACTTAACCCTATGCTAATAGAATTAAAAGATACCACATACGCATTAATACAAATATAATTTTTAAGATATAAAAGCAGTTGTTTTAGAAGAATATGGAGATGTAACTAATTTAAAAATCAAGGAAAGAGCAATTCCTGAAATTACAGAAAATGAAGTTTTAATACAAGTAAAAGCTGCAGGATTAAATCGAGCAGATATTGCTCAAAGAAAGAGCCACTAGCCTGCCCAGAAGGTGTAGTAGCAGATATTTTGGGGCTAGAAGTCTCAGGAGAAATAATTGCCATAGGTTCAAAGGTAAATAAATACAAAAAAGGCGATAAAGTATGTGCACTTCTTGCTGGTGGTGGATATGCTGAATATGTTAAGGTGGATGCAGGAAGTTGTTTAAAAATTCCAAGAAATTGGACTTTAGAAGAGGCAGCCTCCTTACCGGAGGTATTATGTACTGTTTGGATGAATATTTTTCAAATAGCATCGCTAAAAAAGGAAGAAAATGTATTGATCTATGGTGGTTCAGGCGGAATTGGTTCCTTTGGAATTCAATTAATCAGAGCATTTGGTGCAAATCCTTACACTCTTGCCGGCTCAAAAGAGAAATTAGAATTTTGTAAATAATTAGGTGCAATAGACATTGCTTTATATAAAGAAGAGGATTTAGTTGAAAAATGGGGAGAAAGCAAAATGGATATTATTCTTGATATGGTAGGAGGTGAATACTTAAATAAAAATATTGCTTTGTTAAAAGAAGAAGGCAGATTAATTTATATAAATTCAGCACATATTAATTCTCCTTTGTCCCTATTTAAGATGATGCAAAAACGCATCCAAATTACTGGAAGTACATTAAGAAACAGATCAATAGAATTTAAATCAAAATTGATAGAAGAAATCTCTAATAAAGCTATTCCATTAATTGAAGAAAAAGGAGTTCAGGCTAAAATTTATAAATCATTTCATTTTTCTGAAGTGCAAGAAGCACACAAACAAATGGAAAGCGGAGATTTTATGGGAAAAATCATATTAGATTTTGAAAAATAAAATTAATGTGTTTTATTAATGCTGTTTTTATTGATAAAAACAGCATTAATAAAAACTTTTTTATACTTTGCAACCTTCAGGACCACATGTCATATCTGAATCAGAGTCATTATTTTCTTTATTCTGGACGATTTGAATTTGAGGAGTATTAGCTTCATCGTATGCTTTTTCTATAGTTTCTTTAATTAACTCAATTGGCTGGGCACCAGAAATGCCATATTTATTGGCAATTAAGAAAAAGGGCACGCCTTTAATTCCAATTTTAGCCGCCTTTTCAATATCAGATTTAATAGCCGGCTCGGCATGACCATTTTCAATATACTTCCAAGCTTTCACTGCATCCAGTCCAATAGAAATAGCTATGTGTTTTAAAATATTCACATTTGCAATATCCATAGCATCAGTAAAATGAGCTTTAAATAAAGCTTCTTTAGCTAAAGAGGCTTTATTAAATTGAGCAGCATAATGGATTAATGCATGTGCTCTTCTAGAGTTTACTAAAATGGATTGCTCTTGATTAAACTCAATTCCTAAAGCTTTTCCAGCGGCCTGCAATTGTTGAAACATCGCATTTACTTGATCTTTTGGATACCCTCTACTTGCCAAATATTCTTCTTTATTCATTTCTAGAGGAACATGAGATAAATTTGGATCTAATTGAAAGCTTCTCCAAAAAATTTGAACTTGATCTTTAAACTCTAACTGAGAAATTGCAATTTCTAGATGTTTTTTACCAATATAACAAAAAGGACATAAAATATCCGACCATATTTCAATTTTCATAATTTTTATTTTTTATTTAATCCTGTATTTTCAAAGATACAACTAAATAAGACAAAAGAAATAACGAAAATATAAATACGCGCTTAATAATCCTATTTCTAAATAATTATCCTATTAATCAGAATTTAAGACTTTTCAAATTTCAAATTCTAAATGAAACACAGCAAATTCTAACTCAAAAGGCATGTTTACTCATTTGCTATTGTTCATATGAGGAAATAAAGCTACCTTTAACAAAATTTAAATACTAAAACAATAATGAATTAAATAAATCAAAACAATACCATGATGAAAAAAGTCTTTTTATGCATTACTATTTTTCTAGGAATAAATTGTTCCTGGATATATGCGCAATCTGTAGGACCAGCAGTCATAAATTCTACTGGAGGAAGCAAGGTAATAAATGGAAATACCTATGAGTATAGCATTGGACAAGCTTTTGCAAATGAAGCTCAAACCATAGCAAATATTGTTATAACACCCGGTGTATTACAGCCACAATTTGAGAATGGAGTGGGAATAAAAGAAAGACCCATAACTCTTGGTGAAATAAACGTATTTCCTAACCCTACAGCAAATAGAATAAATATTAAAGGAAACTTTACAAAACCTGGAATTATGCATTGTGTATTAACTGATATTTTAGGTAGAGAACTTATTTTAGAGAAATTTCATTTACAATATGGAAAAGAAAAAAACAATCTTTCGTTGGAGCATTTACCTGCGGGGATTTACAATTTAAATATCCTTTGGGAAGAAGGAAATAAAAAACAACAATTCACTTATAAAATTGAAAAAATTCATTAAAAATCAAAACAACCTATAAACATTATGAAAAAATTAATTTTACCTTTCACTATTGCATTGTTTTCTTATTTGGGAATGCATGCACAAGCGCCTAAAAGTTTTAACTATCAAGGAATTGCTAGAAACAGTACTGGAACTCCTATTCCTTCACAGAATATTTCTTTAAAAATATCTATTAAAGAGGGTTCAGAAAACGGGTCAGTTGTCTATTCAGAAGTACAAAGCACTAGTACAAATGCCTATGGATTATATAATATTAGCATAGGGAAAGGTACTGTAGAGCAAGGAAATATGGAAGATATAGATTGGGGAGATGGAAATAAATATATTCAAGTACAAATAGATCCAGAAGGAGGAAATGATTATGTAAATTTAGGTACTACACAATTATTAAGTGTACCTTATGCATTATATGC
>DATGSF010000097.1:0-6245 GCA_035302865.1 Chitinophagaceae bacterium | reverse complement strand
TGCTCCACGTGGACGATGAAGGAGCGAAACTTCTATATTTTTATGTTCTATCTTGTCGAAAAATAATTTTAATGAACTTATAAATTGATTCTGATAGGTCGAGGATAATTTTCGTTTTAAGATATATTCATTGTTAAAATAGATAACATCCTCATTGGTAATTTCAGCAGTAGATTTAACATTAAAAAAATGGAGAAACACAACAATAGCATCGATATAGGTTTTTATCGTATTCTCACTATATCTTTTAGAACGCATCCAAGAATGAAATTGTTCTACCTTTATATTTTTTTCATTATCGACAGGAGAAGAGAAGTATAAAGGTAAACCAAAACGTGCTCTGTTAGTTCTGGTATCTGGAATATGCCAATATTTATCTTGCTTATTCCATTTCCTGCCTGGAATCCTCTTTACTTCATTGTGAATTTCTTTATTGTACCGAAAAGCCAATGCTATGCGCTTTTGACCTTCAATCTTAACTATTTTTGAATGAATCATGATATGAATTTTTTACTAATTTAATAAAAAATCATATCTTTTAAAAATGAATTATTAGAGGGTAATCATAGAATGAGCTAAGAAGTCTGAATATACACTCTTGGTATTCTGCTGGATATTCCAGTTAATATTTCATAAGGAATAGTTTTTGCCTTTTGGGCTAATTCTTCAATACTAATATTATTTCCAAATACTTCAACCTCATCTCCAATGGTTATATCTTCTATGTGGCTAATATCAATCATGCACATATCCATGCAAATATTACCAATAATTGGTGCATATTTTCCATGAATAAAAACTTTTGCATTATGATTACCTAAAGATCGCAAATAACCATCAGCATATCCTATATTTATTGTAGCAATTTTGCTGTTTTTAGACACTCTTTCATTAAGATTATAACCAACTCCTTCTCCTTTTTTAATTTCTTTAATTTGCGCTATAGTAGTTTTTAAAAATATAGCTCTTTCTAAAGATTTTGGCATGGTATTACTAGGATCTATGCCGTACAAACCTATACCTAAACGCACCATATCCATTTGTAATTCTGGATGACGAATAATACCGGAAGAATTTAAAATATGTACTAAACTTTCTTTTTCAAGAACCTGTTGGAAATATGCAATCGCTTCTTTTAGAACATGCGCTTGTTGAATAGTAAAAGCATCAAAGCTTTCTTGATCACTGCCAACTAAATGAGAAAATATACTTTTAATATAAAAATGATTTTTATTATCAAGTAAAACCGTTTTTAAAAATGGCCAATCTTTTTTAGCAAAACCTAATCTATGCATACCTGTATCTAGTTTAATATGAATAGGGTAGTCTTGAATAGATAAACTTTTTAATTGTTCCAAAAATGCATCTAGAATTTCTAAACTGTAAATTTCTGGTTCTAGGTTCCATGCAATCATTCTATCTAATGAATGAATATCTGGATTCATTATCATAATAGGAAGATAAATACCCTTCTTTTTTAAAGCAATTCCTTCATCAATATAAGCGACAGCTAGATAGTCTGCTCCCATTTCTTGCAAATTAAGTGCTAATTCAAAAGAACCACTTCCATAAGCTTCTGCTTTTACCATCCCCATAATTTTTGTTTGAGGTTTTAGAAGTGCTTTATAAGCTGAAAAGTTATTTCTTATAGCATCTAAATGTATTTCTAAATAAGTTCTATGTAGCTTTAATTCTAATTGCTTTTTTATTTTTTCTAGAGAGAATTTTCTCGAGCCTTTTAATAAAATATACTCATCATGAAAAGAAATAGAATTTAATTGTTTTAAACAATCTGAAGTATCTAAGAAAAAGTAGGTTTCTAAATTGTTATTTTCTTTAAAATATGATTGAAATTGATATAAGTGAGGACCTATACCTATAAATCTATGAATATTTCTTTCTTTTATCCACTGTGCGATTTGTCCATAAGTTTTACCATTTTTAGAAGGGATTTGCTGTAAATCAGATAAAATAACAGTTTTCTTTTTCTTTGAATTTTGTTGTCTTAAGTGATTTAATGCTATCTTAATGGAACTTAAATCAGAATTATAAGAATCATTAAATAAAATGCAATTGTTCTTTGCGTCTACTTTTTCTAATCGCATTTTAATAACATAGAGTTTTTTGAAATTATCTAAAACTATATTTTCATTTTTTCCTAAAACACAAAGTGTTGCCAAGGTGTAAATCGCATTTTCAATCGAAGCATCATCGGTAAAAGGAATTTGTATGATTTGTATTTCTCCTTTGTATTTTGCTTTTATAATGCTTTTTTGTGCAGATTTTTGGATAGTAACAATCTGTAGGTCATTTTCTTCATTTTTTCCCCATGAGAAACTTTTAAATAAAGGGTTGGTAAAATAGGAGGATTGTATTTTGTTTTTAATGACTTTTGTTACCAAATCATCATCATTTTTATAAACGAAGTTTTTAATGTTTTTAAAAAGTAATAATTTTTCTTCAAGCTTTTCCAAAGGATTTTCAAAGTTTTCTTCATGCGCATCGCCAAAATGTGCTAAAACTCCAATGTCTGGTTGAACTATATTTTCCAATTTTTGCATTTCTTCTTTTTGAGAAATACCTACTTCAAAAATTCCTAAATTATAATTTTCATTTAAAAGCAATAAAGATAATGGAACTCCTAATTGTGAATTATAACTTTTGGGACTTCTAATGATTTTATATTTTTCATTCAAAATTTGAAAAAGCCATTCTTTAATAATTGTTTTCCCATTACTCCCTGTAATGGCAATGATAGGAAAATCATATTGCTCTCTATGCTTTTTAACAATTTTCTGAAAAGCCTCTATAACATTATCTACTTGTATAAAATGTGCATTTTTTAAATGCTTGTACTCCTTTTTATTTTTGGAAATTATAAAATAACGTATTCCTTTTTTATAAGCATCTACTATATAATCATGTCCATCTCTAAATTCTCTTTTAATAGCCAAGAATAAAGCTTGTTTAGCATTAGTAATTAAACGAGAATCATAATAGAAGTTATTAAAATCTGTTTTTTCCATAAGTGCAGGAAAGAACTTTTTATTTAAAATTTTTTCTATATTTTGATTATTCATTTGCTTTTTCTTTTTCAGGAATTAATAAAGATAAGACTACTGAGCTTAAAAGTACTACTGCTAAAATTATTAAAGAAACTAAAGATGGGATAGGGTACCATGGAGCGATAAGCATTTTAAATCCTATAAATATTAAAATTATACTCAAGCCGTATTTTAAGAATCTAAATAAATGAATAAAATTAGCTAGAATAAAATACAAAGAACGCAAGCCTAAAATTGCGAATATATTGGAAGAGTAAAGAATGAAAGGGGAGTCTGTTATTGCAAAAATAGCAGGGATGGAATCAACGGCAAATATTAAATCAGTAAATTCTATTATACCTACAACTAATAATAATTGCGTTCCATATTTAATTCCATTCTTTACAGTGAAAAACTTATCATTATCGTATTCAGGAATAATTTTGAAATACTTGCGCATAAAACGAGCACCAATACTATTTTGTATGCTGTTTTTATCCATGACATCTTCCTTTTCTGTACCCGATTTCCAACCTGCTATAATTAAGATAATCCCAAAGACCGTCATTAATAAGTTGATTCGGACAGGATTGTCAAACAATCCGTTAAAGGTGGTTTCTGGCAAATAAGTCATATGAAGCAATTGAACGCCAGCAAAAATGAAAATTGCTCTTAAAATTATTGCTCCAATAATTCCCCAAAATAAAACTTTATGATGATATACTTTAGGCACTTTAAATGCTTCAAATACAAGGATAAAAACAAATAAATTATCAACTGATAATGCTTTTTCTATCCAATAGGCAGATTGAAAATCAACAAATTCATTAAAACCAAAAATCTTCCAAATAACAAGACTAAAAAGCATAGCCAAACCAATCCAAGTTATGGACCAGATTATCGCTTCTTTATTGCTTACTATATGTGGATTTTTATTAAAAACTCCTAAGTCTAATACTAATAGAATTAGAACGATGAGAACAAATAATCCAATTAATAATGGATGTTCAAAGTAGTTTGGGTGTTGCCCTATATTTAATAATAACATAAAACTATTTAATTAAATTACGAATAATGGGAATTAAGAGCATCCAAGAAGTTATTAATAGGATTCCACCTATGGGCGTAATTAATCCTAATTTTCCAATTCCTGCACCTCCTGCGATTTTATTAAAAATTAAAAAATAAATGGAACCAGAAAAAAACAAAGTCCCAATCAGAAAGGTAATAGTGCAAATTTTAATATTTCTATGTTTGCTATGCAAGCTTAATATGCCAATTATTAATAATGCTATTCCGTGAAATAATTGATATCGAACTGCAGTTTCAAAAGAATCCAAAAGGTTGAATTGCATAAGATCTGGTTTTAAAGCATGCGCTCCTAATGCACCAAGCACAACACCAATAGCCATTAATAATATACCTATGTAAAAAGCAGGTTTATAAACAGTATTATTCGCGTTCATCTAATAAAGGTTTAATTTGATCATAAAAGAAAGTTACATTTAAATATTTTACAGGTAATATTAAATCAGCTTGTTCATAATAAGGACTTCTATCTAACATTAATTGATTTATATGTTCAACTAATGCTTGTTTTGTTTTTGGAAGAAAAGGTCTTTTATTTAAATTTTTGGCTAAATTTTGAAAAATAATATCAAATTCTGCCTTTAAATATACTACAATCCCTGCACTTTTCATTTCTTCTAAATTATTAAAATGTACTGGCGTTCCACCTCCCGTAGCAACAATGGTATTGTGTGGATAATTATCAATAATATCTACTAAAGCCTCTCTTTCTGCAATTCTAAAATCTCTTTCTTTATTTTTAAAAACCCTAGATATGGGTCTTTGATATCTTTTTTCTATTTTTTCATCTAAATCTACTCCCTCGTATCTTAGTACTTCAGAAAAAGATTTTAACCAATGTGTTTTGCCAGCTCCTGGCATCCCTACTAAAAAAATCATTTGTTTTGTTTTAAATAATTTAAAAATTCATTTTCAAAATTCTCATGTAATATATTATGATCCTTCTCAAATATATGGAGATGGATACTTGTATTGTTTTCTGTGAATTTTTTTAAGGGTTTTATTGGAATTAAATTGTCATGTTTCCCAGCAAATATATGTCCGGTAATTGCATTTTTTTTTATACTTCGTTTAACAACTGATAAAAATATAACTAGATAATGCATCGAAGTCCATGTTTTATATACCTTTTCGAGAAATGCCGGTTTATTACTTATTCTCTTAGCGAAAATAAGTTTATTTTTAGAACTTAAACGCAATTTTTCTATAATTTGGATATACTTTATAGGGTTTTTAACGAAATTTTTAAAAATATAACGCCCCATAGCTGTATTAGTTGCAAAATTATACCATGGGTTTTTTGCTATGCCATCTGGAGTAAATAATATTAATCTTTCTACCCAATCTCCTTGTAGTTCAACAATCTTTAAGCAAAATCTAGCTCCTAAACTATGTCCCCATAAATCAAATTTTTCTATCTTAAAATTGTTTCTAATCCCTTGTATAAAAGCCATTAATTCTTCTGGTTTAATGGTTTTATAATTGTTTATTCCTTCTGGATGATGATGCGGAAGATAGCAGTTTATAAAAGTATATTCATTAATTAAGTGTTTTTGTAAAAAATGAAATGCCTTTGGATTGCTATGCATACCGTGAAAGCATATAACTATTTTTCTTCCATTACCATATTTTAAAAATGGAAAATTCTTATTCTTATGCTTTAAAACTCCTTCTTCCCAAAGCATATTATTTATTTTCTAAAGTTTTTATTCCCCTAAACAATCGCGAACCTCTTATTTTAAATAAGCTACCCACTTCATGGCTAAACCATACAAAAGATGCTTTTCCTACTAAATGGTCTTCGGGAACAAAACCCCAATAACGTGAATCTAAAGAGCGTTGACGGTTATCTCCCATTGCCCAATAATAATCCATTTTAAAAGTATATTCTTCTTGGATTTGTCCATTGATTTTCCACTTTCCATTTTCTAATTCTTCTACGGTATTGTTTTCATAGATTTCTATCGCTCTTTTATACAATATTTTATTTTCTGGACTCAATGTAATTGTCATGTCTTTTTTAGGAACTAAGATAGGTCCCATATCATTCACATTCCATTTGAAATAACTAGTGTCTTGTGGAAATACCCAATAAGTTGGTTGCGATTCTAC
>DATGSF010000096.1:0-24648 GCA_035302865.1 Chitinophagaceae bacterium | reverse complement strand
CAAATGGTCCTACAATATCATATACTTCTTCTATTAATTCAGTTAAAGATTTTCCTGTCTCAACCATAAATTCATAAATCATCAATCCATCAAAAATGCCATCACGTTCAGGAACATGCCCTTTCACAGCAATTCCTCCACTTTCTTCTCCACCTAACAACACATCTTCCACAACCATTTTTTCACTAATATACTTAAATCCTATCTTAGTTACTTCAAGTTCTAAACCATAATGCTCACATAATTTTCTGATTTTCTCACTCACTGAAAAAGCCACAACAACTTTGCCATGCATATTTTTGTACTTCACCATATAATGAATCAAGAGCAATATTATATGATGAGCATCAATAAAGTTACCAAACTCATCATACAAACCAATTCTATCTGCATCTCCATCCGTAGCTAAGCCCATTTTAACTTCTGGAGTATCTTTTATTAACTGACTAAACTCTTGGAGGTTTTTATGAATTGGCTCTGGAGCAACTCCTTTAAACGATGGATTTACTTCGCAATGTAATAAAACTGCATTTGGAAATAATCTTTTAATAACATTTTGACCAGCTCCATACATAGCGTCGTATGCAATGTTAATACCACTTTTAACAAGTTTACTTATATCAAATTTTGACCTTAAATAGGAAATATAAATCTCTTCTAAATCTACAATTTCAATCAGCTTTTTGTTAATATAATAATTAAAATCATGTTTTAATTCAGGCACCTCATTTTTAATCATAGATTCAACGATTTCAATATCTCTTACACTTGATGGTCCACCATGAGGTCCTTTCAATTTATAACCATTATAATTAGCTGGATTATGAGAAGCAGTAATTACTACTCCTTGATGAGCATTCAATTCTTTTACTGCATAAGATACCATAGGCGTACTACAAAAAGATTTAGATAGATAAACTTTTATCCCTAAATCACATAGTAACATAGCTGTATTTTTGGCGAACATCTCACCTCCAAACCTACAATCGTAACCAACCACCACAGAAGGAGTATCATGTTTTTCCTTTAACCATGAACCTAAAGCTTGAGTAACTCTCTTTACGTTATTAACTGTATAATCTTGAGCAATAATTGCTCTCCAACCATCTGTTCCGAATTTAATTTTATCCATGTATATTTTTATTTAACGCAGTTATGCAGTTTTTTTATCTTATAAAGACAATAATTCTGGCAAATTTATAAATAACATTTGTTACATTTGAATTTAAAGCACTTTTTTCTAAATTTTAATGGGCAAAATATACAAACAGTCTTTATTTAGCGTCATACTTACCTTTGTTGGTATTGCTCTTGGAGTAGCTGTTACTGTACTCTCAGTTCGTTATTTTCCTCAAGAAGAATTAGGGTTTACCCAAAATCTTATTAGAATTAGCAGTTTATTGTCTCAATGTGGAGTTTTGGGTTTTCATATGGCATTGCTCATTAAAGGACAATCCTATAAAGAAAACCTTGAAAGACGAAATGCCTTTTTTAGTTATGCTTTCTTTTCATCACTTTTAGGTTTAAGTATAATTACTTTTCTTTTACTCCTCTTTTCAAATCTGGTTCCTAATATTTATATGGAAGCAGATAAAGATTTAGTAAGAAAATATGTGCTTTTATTTCCTTTTTTAACATTTCTAAGTGGTATTTTACTATTTCTAGAAGCATGGTTGCAAGGAAATCACCGAACTGCAACAACTACATTTTCAAGAGAAATTTTAACGCGATTGCTATATATCGTTTTAATTTTTGCCTATGGATTTAATTATATAGATTTTAGTGTTTTTATTACCGTATATGTTTTAAAACACTTTATTCCTCTAGGATATTTACTTTGGAAAGGAAGAAAGGAGGAAAAGGTAAAAATTACATCACGATTTGATTTACTAAGAAAAGAAGAAAAAAGACACTTATGGTCTTTTAGTAACTTTCATCTCTTTTCTATATTAAGCCTTATGCTAATTCATCAGATGGATATATTGTTATTAGGTCCTCTAAGTGGCTTAAAGGATGTAGCAATTTATTCTGTTGCCGCTCTTGTCGTAAATATGTTAAGAGCTCCAATGCGTGCTGTTGCTACAGCAATAACTCCTGCTCTTTCTCAGCATTATCATAAAAAAGAATCAAATCTTCTCAAAAACATCTTTCAAATTTCGCGAATCAATGCTCAAATTTATGGTGTTTTTATGACAGGTCTCATTATAATCAATTTGACGCATATTCCTTATGTGCTATCCTTAATTCATACTGGTTATGATTCTGTTCATATTATCGTTGGGATTTTATTAATAGGTCAATTTTTTGAAATGACAACTGGATTTAATCATGAATTAATTGGTGTAAGTAATGATTATAAAGTTAATTTTTGGCTTTCTATTATATGTGCTATAATTTTTATTTTTTTACAATATTCTTTTATTATAAAATGGGGAATTATTGGTGCGGCTTGGGCCACTAGTATTGGATTTATCATTTTCAATATTGCAAAATCTTGGTTTGTTTTTTATAGGTTTAAAATTAAACCTATAAAAAAAGAAGGCTGGTATGTTATTTTATTAGGAGCAACGATTACAAGTGTTATCATTTTTATTCCTATATTATTTCATCCCTTTATTGATCTTATTCTTAGAAGTATGTTGTTTTTAGCTTCCTACTGGTTCGTTTGTTATAAAATAAATATATCAACACAATTAAACCAGTTTACCCACAGCATACTAAAAGTTTTCAAGTTGAGATAAATTTTAGGTTTTTTGTGGCTTTTTTTCAGCTGCAGGAAATAAAACATTATTTAAGATCAGACGATATCCGGGAGAATTAGGATGCAAAGCTAGCTCTGTATGCGGATCTCCCACTCTATGTTGGTAATCTTCAGGATCATGACCACCAAAAAAGGTGAAGGTTCCTTTTCCTACATTTCCATGAATATACCTTGCCTCGTCAGCAGCTTTATTTTCTCCCATAATTATTACATTGCTTTTTATTTGCTCTTTTCTATATGCTGTAGTTTGCCCCATAAAACCCTTAACTGTTGTTGTATGATTCTGTGTCAACATTGTTGGAACTGGGTCAGATTTAGCAGAAAAAGAAAACAATGTAAAATAGTCAAGGTTTTTAGGAACTCGCCTCCAATTTGTATTATCAATACTTGAGAACTCGTATTCATTTGGGTTTTTCACTAATTCAAAATCTTTAAAAGCAAATGTTTTAGAAAAATCCAATTTTTCTTGAGCAAGAGGATCCATGGGATCTCCGTCGAAGGGTATTGCACAAATATCTACGCCTTCTGCAGCAAGAGCTATATCATAAGTATCGGTAGCTGAGCACATAGCAAACAGGTATCCACCCCCAACTACAAAATCGCGAATCTTATGAGCAACTGCCAACTTCAATTGCGACACCTTTGAAAATCCATGCTTTTTAGCCATTTTTTCTTGCTGTCTAACATCTTGAATATACCAATCTGCTGTTTGGTATGCACCCCAAAATTTCCCAAATTGCCCTGTAAAGTCTTCATGATGAAGATGCAGCCAATCATACTTTAATAAAGCATTATCTAATACTTCATTATCATATACTTTATCATAAGGAATTTCTGCATACTCTAATGCCATAGTAACTGCATCATCCCAAGGAACTTTGTTTGGCGGAGTATAAACTGCAATTTTTGGTGCTTTTTCCAATAATATTACATCTCCATTATAACTAGGACTTCGTACCTCATTAACAATTGCAATATATTTATTATCAGAAAGGGTATTAAAATTCACACCTCTTAATCTTGCTGTTCTAACAATTGCTTCATTATAATCCATAGCAAAAGCCCCTCCTTCATAATTTAACAACCAATCTACTTTTAATCCAGCTTCAATAGCAATATATGCAATTCCATAAGCTTTTAAGTGTTCCTGTTGTCCATTTGCAGACATGGGTATGAGTATTTTCTTAGACCATATCGGTTGGCTACAAAACAGTATCATTAATAATAAAACTAACTTATTACGCATGTCTATAAATTTTTCAATTCTTAAAGTTATCAAATTTTTTGTCAATTCCTAACAAGTATCAATCTAGTTAAATTATTTTTAACGAATAGAAAAACGCATAAAAAATATTTATGTCTTATTTTACATCTTATTATTCTATTTACATTTTTTATTATTGTATTTTTGAAATAAATCTTCAATTTAATGATTAAGAATTTATACAACTATTTAATTCTTATATTAATTGGCATCTTCTTTTTCTTTCCATTTTTAGGTGCAGTACACTTATTTGATTGGGACGAAATCAATTTTGCAGAAGCTGCAAGAGAAATGCTTGTTACAAAAGAATACTTAAGAGTAAATATAGACTTTTTACCCTTTTGGGAAAAACCTCCTCTTTTTATTTGGTTACAAGCTATAAGCATGCATATTTTCGGAATTAATGAATTTGCTGCTCGATTTCCAAATGCAATTGCAGGTATTATCACATTGTGCTCTTTATTTTATATTGGCTTACGTACAAAAAATAAAAAGCAAGCTTGGATATGGAGTCTATTATATTTAGGGTCATGGTTACCTCATTTTTATTTTAAAACCGCAATAATTGATCCTATTTTCAATCTCTTTATTTTTTTAGCCTTTTATCAGATATACTTGAGTTCACAAAAAACGAAAGTTCTTAAAAACAGTGTTTTATCAGGATTATTTTTAGGTTTAGCAGTATTAACAAAAGGACCAGTTGCAATTTTAATAGCAGTTCTTTGTTTAATAGTATATATTATATGGCAAAGAGGTTTAAATAATATTAGTAGTAAAACATTAATACATATATCTTGGAGTACCTTTTTGGTTGCAGGTTCTTGGTTTTTGGTGGATATCATTAAACATGGATTTTGGTTTACAGAAACATTTATTGAATACCAAATACGATTATTTTCTACTGAAGATGCAGGCCATAGAGGACCTTTTATATATCATTTTTTGGTATTGCTTTTAGGCTGTTTTCCTGCTTCTATTTTCATTTGGAAATCTAAAAAGGATATTTTACCAAAAAATAACAGTCATTACTTTACTATATGGATGTGGATAATGTTAGGTGTAACTTTAATCCTATTTAGTATAGTAAAAACAAAAATTATTCATTATTCCTCTTTATGCTATTTTCCTATAACTTATTTAGCTGCTCGTAACTTAGCAAATATTGACCATTTTC
The DNA here is from genome assembly GCA_035302865.1 of Chitinophagaceae bacterium. Classification (GTDB taxonomy): domain Bacteria; phylum Bacteroidota; class Bacteroidia; order Chitinophagales; family Chitinophagaceae; genus DATGSF01. The sequence continues at coordinate 19,449 of DATGSF010000096.1, read as the reverse complement.
AAGCAAAAACAAGAAATATTTACCGTTATAGTTTTTTAACAATAGGTTTAATTTGGGCTATAGTATTAATAGCTTTACCAATTTTAGGAAACCATTTAGATTTTTTAAAATCCATTATGGATGATCCATTTGCAGAAGCAAATTTAGATGCAAAACCCTCATTTTCCTATTTTCTTATCAGTTTAGGTATTGTTTATCTTTCCGGTCTGATTTTAACATTTAAATTATCCAAAAAACAAGCTTTTGAGTATTTTGGCTTATTTGCAATTTTTAATGCCGTTATTATTGGTTTGACGATGATAATATATACTCCTAAAATAGAAAGCATTTCTCAAAATGCTGCAATTAGTTTTTTTAAATCATTTGAAGGTAAAGAAGTTTACGTGCAACCAATTGGATATAAAAGCTACGCACATTTATTTTATACTAAAAGACCAAATACGCATAGTAAAGAATATATAGATAAAGGTTTAGATTATTTATTGCATTATGAAGTAGATAGGGAAACTTATTTTATTACAAAAAATATTTATTTGAATAAAGTCTTAGAGGATTATCCTTATTTGGAAGTTATTGATAAAAAGAATGGTTATGTCTTCCTTAAAAAATAAGAATTTTTAAACAAGGTAGTATTTTCCTTTCAAGCAATAGATATTGTAGCTATATTTTTAATTAAAAAAGACATTTTTTAATCTTTAACTAGCTTTTAAAAGCAAATTAATTGCTTTACCGCAAGTTTTAATATACATTTGAACATTAGTTTAACAGGTTGCTTAACTCTGCCTGTCTTTTTAATTGTTACCTATGAGATATTACTTAAGTTTTTTATTAGTATTTTTAGGCAGTGCCTTATGGGCGCAAAGTCCTTCAGCTGACAAAATAAAATGGGAATTTAAAAGCAAAACCGTAAATGACAGCACTGTAGAATTAAGAATAATTGCTACTCTTGCAAAAGATTGGCATATATTTTCTTTTAATCCAGGAGGAGACGGCTCTTTAATTGCTCCAGAATTCACATTTGAAGCTAATAACAATGTTCGTTTATTAGGAAAATTAAAAGAAAATGGTCAAATTTTCAAAGAAGACACTGGCGACATAATGGGTAAAATAAATTACTTTAAAAATAAAGTAATATATACACAGAAAGCCGTTGTAAAAAAAGATACTGATTTAAAAGGTGAAATCTATTTCCAAATTTGTGATGACACAGGATGTTTACCACCAGAAGATTTAGAATTTAAAATTCCTTTAAAAGTCCCCAATCCTAATGGAATTAATGCCAATGAAAAAAAGGAAGAATTAGAACTTACTGCAAATACAGAGGAGGAAACTCAAGAAGAAAATGACTCCTTAATTGCAAATAGTACAAGTGAAGGGACTCAAGAAATAAATTCTGAAAACGAAGACACCAATTCTGCATTAACTTCAGATGAAGAGGAAAGCGAAGAAGGTCAAGTAAGCTTATGGACTTTATTTCTTACTGGTCTAGGTGCAGGTTTTGTTGCTTTTATAACTCCATGTATTTATGCGATGCTTCCAATCACAGTTAGTTTTTTCACTAAAAGAAGCACAACAAGAGCAGTAGGAATAAGAAATGCAATTATATATTCAGGATCTATAATTGGAATTTTTGCATTAATAGGAGTATTGATATCCTTAGCTTTCTCAGAAACCACTATGTATACCATATCAACTAGTATTGGCTTTAATCTATTTGTTTTTGCAATATTTTTTATATTTGGTATTTCATTATTAGGAGCTTTTGAAATAGCATTACCTTCTTCTTGGAGTACTAAGTTGGACTCAAAAGCAAGCACAAGTAGTGTTGGAGGTATTTTCTTTATGGCATTAGTTTTAGTAATTGTTTCCTTCAGTTGTACTTCTGCTTTTATAAGCTGGCTAATCGTTCAAATTGTGCAAGCACAAAATAGATTAGGAGGATTGGTAGGGTTTTTAGGTTTTGGATCTGCAATAGCATTACCTTTCGCCATTTTCGCGTTTTTCCCATCTATGTTGAATAATATAGCGAAATCAGGAGGCTGGTTAAATTCAGTAAAAGTAACCATGGGTTTTATAGAGTTGGCGATGGCTATGAAATTCCTTTCTAATGTAGATTTACAATATCATTGGAGATTATTAGATTATGAAGTTTATTTAGCTATTTGGATAGTTATTTTTGGGTTATTAGGTTTATATCTTTTAGGAAAATTAAAATTTGCTAATGATGATGGCTTACCAAAAAACATGTTTGGTCAAAGATATTTAACCGTGACACGGTTGTTTTTTGCAATAGCTTCTTTTTCCTTTATGGTTTACTTAGTACCTGGAATGTTTGGTGCTCCTTTAACAGGTATTAGCGGATGGTTACCAGAAAGAAAAACTTTAGATTTTAATATTCACGATAATCTATTATCAATACAAGGAGGTCAAATTTCGGTTAGCAGCTCCGAATCTTCACAACAAATTAGACCTAAAAAATATGCAGATATATTAAAGTCTGAACTCCCTGGAGTTACTACATTCTTTGAGTATGAAGAAGCATTAGAAGCAGCGAAATTAACGGGTAAACCTTTATTTATTGATTTTACTGGACACAGTTGTGTTAACTGTAGAAAGATGGAACGAGCAGTTTTATCCAAACCTGAAATTTTAAGAGATTTAAATGAGAATTTCATAACGGTTTCTCTATATACAGATGATAGAACTCAACTTCCTGAAGAAGAACAATATGTAAATAAAGAAGGCAAGAAAATTAGAACCTTAGGACAGAGAAATATTGATTTAGAAGTTACTCTCTTTGGTGAAGTGGGACAACCTATGTATATATTTCTAGATGATCAAGGGGAACTTATAAAAAATGCAGGTGGTTATGTTCCAGATTTAGAACGATTTATAAATATTATGCAAGAGGTTAAGGAGGAACATACGAGAAGAAAAGAAAGCAGATAAAAACTTATCATAATTTAAATGCAAAATAGCCACTCATTTTCGGTGGCTATTTCATTTAGTAGGAACAATAATGTAAAAGCTTTATTATCTTTACACTTTATGCGCATTGGAAAAATAATATTACAAATCTTACTAGCTCCATTAAGCTTGCTGTATTGGCTTCTTAGTGGCTTTCATCATCTTAGCTACACAAAGTCATGGAAAAAATCAATAAAATTTGATTTACCCATAATAAATATTGGAAATTTAAATACTGGTGGAACTGGAAAAACGCCACATATTGCATATATAACTTCCTTCTTATCAGATTACAAAAACACTGCAATTCTAAGCAGGGGTTATGGAAGAAAATCTCGTGGTTATAAAGAAGTGCAATTAAGCAACTCAAGTGAAGAAGTTGGTGATGAACCTTTATTATTAAAACAAAAAAATCCGGAAAACTTAGTATTTGTATGTGAAGAAAGAGTATTAGCAATACCGCAAATATTACACTCTTATCCAGATACAGAAGTTGTTTTATTAGACGATGCTTTTCAGCATAGAAGAATACAAGCAAGTATAAATATATTATTAACTTGTTATAACAACTTATATATTAATGACTTTCCTTTACCAAGCGGAAGACTTAGAGAACCCAAAATTGGAGCAAACCGAGCTCAGGCAATAATTATAACCAAATGCCCCAAAGATTTAAATGAAAGTGAACTTTTATTGTTGCGAAAGAAATTAAAATTAAAAAAAGAACAAGATTTATTTTATAGTAGAATCATCTACGGAGAACCTTATTATTTCAAAAATCCTACTAATACCTATAAATGGAGTAAGTCCCATAATTATCAATTAATATGTGGCATTGCTCTTCCAGAATATTTAATTCAACATTTAGAAAATCAAGACATTAATTTTGATACGATTCAGTTGAAAGATCATCAAGAGTTTAGCAAGAAACTATTAGAAAATTTAGAATCTCAATGTTTAAAAGATAATTCTATTAAAATTATTACTACTGAAAAAGACAGTATGCGTTTAAAGTCGAAAATTAAAGCATACCCTAACTTATACAATTCGATTATTGTTTTACCTATAAGCATTTCTTTGGGGAATAGCGCAAAAGCTTTTCATGATAAATTATTAAGATGGAGTGAGAAGAATAAGGAATCAATCTAAGCACTTTGAACTATTATGCAAAAATATTTATCAAATAATTGTAACTTAGAAAAGATTAAGTGTATATTTGCTTGTTAAGAAAATAAAATAAAAAATTATTATGCCAAAAAGAATACCTGCAACAAAAAAAGGAGTTCGTAATTGGTTCCTTCATTTATTAATATTTATTATAGGTAACGTGATAATGTGGTCAATCACTTACATGGGAGCTGAAGGATGGGTTTATCCTTGGCCAGCATGGCCTGTGGCAGCATGGTTCTTATTAGTAGTAGGACATGCTTGTTTAGTTTGGTACAATTATGAAGATAGATATTACGACATCTGGGAAGAACAAACAAAAAACTGATAAAATATCAGATTTAAAATTTTTAAGCTACAATTTTATCTATTGCATAAATTTTATAATTATTTACTAGAAGGTTATAACCCCAACACGTAAGTAATTATTTATAAAATAAAGTTTATAGAAAGATTAAATTGTAGCTTTTTTTAATAAATAGAAGACTATAGATTACACCAGCTACTAAGATTTATTAAAATAAGACAAATTGAGAATGTGCAATTTTCAAGTAATTCTTTAAAGAAATAGTTCACGACATAATTTTAAATCCCTTAAAACAATAAAAATCCTAATTTCTTACAGGATATAGCCTATTTGCCCTATTTATTTTTTTTATAATCTTTCCTAATTCTTGAATTTTGAATGTGTATTTCTTAAGCATGAAGTTTACCTAATCACAAAATGATAACAATCATTTAATACCTAATTTTTCAATCATTTCATCACTAAGCTTACCAGCATAGACTCCATACGCATTTATTAATACCCCTTTGTATTTTCCATTAATTGAAGAAATTGCATATACTATTTCCTCATCAGCTGGATTAGTTGCCCCTTCAAATCTAAATATTTTATCTATTTTAAAATCTGAAGGACCTAGATTTAAATCATTACCCATACAAATTAAGAATTCTCTTCCAAATTAAAATCCAGTGTATAACCTTCATTTTTTAACCAATTTAAGGCAACAGAAGAGCTAGTAAACTCAGGATAATTTTTCATATTTTCATTCATAATTATATAGTGATAATTTTTGTATATTTAAAAATAATTCAATTTTTAAATATACAAAACAAATTTAAATAATGCAAATAGCATTTAATTATACAAGAAAGACAATCGAAAAACAAATAGCCGCTTGATTGAAACTAAGGATTAAAATAAAAGATGAGGCTCAAATAGCATGCAAATGAAAAAGCGAATCACAGTTTTAAAAAACCACAATTCGCTTTATTGGCTCCTTCAGCTGGGCTCGAACCAGCGACCCCCTGATTAACAGTCAGGTGCTCTAACCAGCTGAGCTATGAAGGAATCTTCCCAACTGGGATTGCAAAGATAAAAAAGCTTTTTTAATTCGCCAAATCTTTTTCATCTTTTTTTTAAAAAATTTATTTATGTGCTTCTATTTTCTTTTGAAAAGCTGGTTTTGTTGCAGCACCAACTTGCTTATCAACCACCTCTCCATTTTTAATAAATAAAACACAAGGAATACTTGTTATTCCGTAATCAACGGATAAGTTCGGGTTTTCATCTACATTAACTTTCCCAATATTAACCTCTCCTTCATATTCTTTAGCTAATTGCTCAATAGTTGGTCCTAATGCAATACAAGGTCCACACCATGGAGCCCAAAAATCAACCACGGATAATTTGTCTGAATCTAAAACTTCTTCTTTGAAGTTTGCATCTGTGTATACTGCAGCCATTTTTTAAATTTTTTCTTTGTTTGAATCACAAAGATAAAAGAATTAATAATAATAAGCAAAATATTTACACATTGGTAACAAAGATAGCTTTTCGAAAATAAAGAAAAATAAAATCAAAATTAATAAGTATCTTTGTAAGTAGAATTAATCATAAAAATCAGAATGTATACTAGTTCAAATACTCAATTTCTATATGACTACTATAAGCTTTTAGGTATTAACTTCCCTTCGAATAGAAAGGAAATAAAAACTGCTTTTAAAAGCCTAGCTAAAGAAAAGCATCCTGATGTAATGAATAATGAGGAGTATGGCAATTATGAGGAGTTTATACAAATAAAGGAAGCTTATGAGGTTTTGTCCAATAAAGATAACAAAGAGCATTACGATTTCCTTTATCGTAAATATATTTTACAAGAACCTTACTTAAAATCTGGGTCTGATGACATTTGCGGTACAGACGGATCCTGTAAAACATGTGGACCCAATCCTGATAATGCTACTTCAGGAACGAGGTTTTTATCTATAGTTATAATAATTGCCTTAGTTCTGGTTTGGGTATTAAGAGGATTAATTTAAAATCATAATTCTATGAGTAAGAAACACTTAAAAAAGAATCTTATTATTTTTGCTTATGCTGCGGGAATAGCCTCCGCGCTAGGCATTATATTTATTCTTATTGCAGGATTATCATATAGCAATCCTAATTTAAGCTTTATTGAACTTTTTCAAAAAGACCCTTTTATTAAACTATTACATACATTTTTACCTATGAGCAATTAAAATTAATTGATTAATAATTCTTCTATAACTACTCCCACAGAACCATTAGGCTCTTGAATTTGCAAAATAGCCGCAATTGTAGGAGCAATATCAGACATACTATAGTTTTTATAACTTTTCCCTTTGGGAATATTTTTTCCGTAAAAAATCAGAGGAATATGAGCATCGTAAGGATTCCAACTTCCATGCGTTGTTCCTGTATTAGCAAATGCACTATACCAGTTAGGATCTAAGATAATTTGAATTGCGCCTGAACGTTTGTAGAAATAGGCATTCTGACTTCTTTCTTTAAAAATTGATACAGCAGTTGATTCTATTTCTCCCTCCATATCAAAACTTATAGTTATTCCTTCTAGTTTATTTAAATAACTGATTGTATATTCTTTGAGTTTTTTTCTATCAATGTTTTTTTCATCTATCTTATTCTCATCAAAATGTATTTGATAGTTCATATAGGATAAAACCAATTTTTCCTCATTGAAGATTGTTGATAAGTATTCATTTAAAGATTTTATCCATTCTTTTAAAAATTTAGCTTTTGCTGGGATTTTTCTATCTAATAAATACTGAGCATTATTAGCTGCTCCATGATCCGCAGTTAAAAATACCAAATACTCCCCCTCACCAATTTCTTTATCTAAAAATTGCAATAAATCAGCTATCTCTCTATCCATTCGAATATAAGAATCCTCAATTTCAAGAGCATTTATACCAAAAAAATGTCCTATATAGTCTGTACTTGAAAAACTTATACTTAAGAAATCCACTTCATCTCCCTTCCCTAGCTTTTCATTTATAATCAATTCTTTAGCAAACATACTTGTAATTGTATTACCATGAGGACTAGTTAAAATTGCTTTTTTATCCTTTAATTCTACAGCTTTACTAGTTGCATAAGGAAAAGAAACATTATTTTTCCATTTAAACTTTCCTTCATAATTATTTTCATCTTCCGAAGAAAATTTATAAAGTTCTTTAGACAAAATCAATTGCCAATCTAATAACATCAAACTATCTCCTACATTTCTATGATTAAAACGCTTAACCCATCTTGGTAAGGTATTTCTATAATAACTACTAGTAATAAAATTACCACTTTTACTATCATACCAATATGCTCCATTTGCACTATGTCCAGCTGGTAATATAGCTCCTCTATCTTTCATAGCTACACCAAACACTTTGGATCTTCCATTGCTTGTTAATTTTAACTCATCTCCAATTGTTGTACTAAGCATGTTTCTGGGGCTCATTTTACCCGATTCGCTCACGCTGCCCACAGGATCAACCTGGGAATCTTCGGTACAATAAACATTTTTATCTAAAACTTTATCTTTCCAATCATTTGCAACTATACCATGAATAGCAGGAATGGAACCTGTAAATATTGTTGCATGGCCAGGAGCTGTATAGGTAGGAATATATGGTATATAAGTCCTCTCACATGAAAAACCATTCTGAGTCAACCTTTTAAAACCATTTTCAGTATAGTTTTCTTGATATTTATATAAGTAATCCCATCGCATTTGATCAACAACAATACCTACTACTAATTTAGGTCTTTCTTGAGCATATCCATTAAACTTGTTCGAACAAAAGAGTATAATAATGAAAAAAAATAAACTTCTATACATTGTATTATTTATAATTCAACTGCAATCTACGAATATTGACTAGCATTTACAAAATAGTCTTTTAAAGACTACACCTTTTTTATTGGATAAAAAAACTAATTATCCTCCTTTTTAATGTAATAAATCGTAATTTCATATTTATATAAAGACATGTAATTAGAAATTTGTATTTTGGCTTAATCGCATAATACATTACCTTTGTAAACAATTATTTTTTGAAAAATTGAATTTCCAATATGAGTAAAAATACCCAATCTAAAAAAACACATAAAGGACAGATTTCCTTCCAAGATATGAGAGATGAGATATTACAAGATTTTGAATTAATTGTTGCTAGTAGAGAAGCAAGCCTTATAGGTCGTAGAGAGGTATTAACAGGGAAAGCAAAATTTGGAATTTTTGGTGATGGTAAAGAGCTAGCACAACTTGCGTTAGCTAAATGCTTAAAAAATGGAGACATTCGCTCTGGTTATTATAGGGATCAAACTTTAATGTTTGCAACAGGCATGAGTGATATAGAAAAGTTTTTTGCACAACTTTATGCCAATCCGAATGTAGATAAAGAGCCTTCTTCAGCAGGTCGTATGATGAATGGACATTATGCTACACGTTGGATAAACGAAGATGGTACTTGGAAAAACTTAATGACACAAATAAATTCAACAAGTGACATTTCACCAACTGCAGGTCAAATGCTACGTTCTTTAGGAATTGCTTACGCCTCTAAATTGTATAGAGATGTTCCTGTGTTACAAGAAGGTTTTGAAAATTTTACTGATAATGGAAATGAAATTAGTATCGTTACCATTGGAGACGCTTCAACTTCAGAAGGTTATTTCTGGGAAACTATAAATGCTGCAGGTGTGATGCAGGTTCCATTGGCTGTCTTTGTATGGGATGATGGTTATGGAATATCAGTTCCTAAAAAATATCAAACTACAAAAAGTTCAATTTCTAAAGCTACTGCTGGTTTTCAATATGATCAAAAGCTAAAAAGTGGTGTAGAGATTTATGAAGTAAAAGGGCATGATTATGCAGCTTTGATAAATACATTTGAAAAAGGCTTAAAAAAGGTTAGAGAAGAGCATATTCCAGCAATATTTCATGTTACTGAAGTTACACAACCTCAAGGACACAGTACCTCTGGCTCGCATGAGCGATATAAATCAAAGGAGCGTTTAGCTTGGGAAAAAGAATTTGACTGTATTGTTAAGTTGAAAGAATTTATTATTTCTAGCGAAATAGCAAATGAGGAAGAGCTTAAAGAAATAGAAAAAGAAGCAAAATCCAAAGCAAGAAAGGCAAAGCAAAATGCTTGGAATGACTTCCTTCAACCGATTAAAGATAAAATAGCACAATTAAATCAGATAGTAACATCTGTTCAAAATCAAGATGTTCAAAATGAAATAAATACTTTAAATGCGCTCACTGAACCAATTAGAAAAGACATATTACGTTCAGCAGAACGCATGGCACGCAGTATGTCTAATGAAGAATCTATTGCAATAGGTCTCGATAGCTTTATAGAAAATGAAAAAGCAGAAGCACAAGACCTATTTAATAGTCATTTATATTCTGTTTCAAACAAAAACATTGCATCAATAGAAGCTGTTGATGCTACTTATGACGATGATGCTCCTTTAAAAAATGGATTTGAAGTATTAAATGCTTACTTTGATCAATTGTTAGCTTCCAATCCTGCTGTTTTTGCTTTTGGAGAGGATGTAGGTCACATTGGCGATGTGAATCAAGCTTTCGCTGGACTTCAAGAAAAACACGGTGTTTTAAGAGTTTCCGATACGGGAATAAGAGAAGCAACGATCATTGGCCAAGGCATTGGAACCGCTTTAAGAGGCTTAAGACCAATAGCAGAGATTCAATACTTAGATTATTTACTTTATGGTTTACAGGCTTTAAGTGATGATGTCGCTACTTTAGAGTATAGAACTAAAGGAGGACAAAAATGCCCAGTAATTGTACGTACAAGAGGGCACAGATTAGAGGGTATCTGGCATAGTGGATCACCAATGGGTGTAATCATAAATTCTTTACGTGGTATGAATATATGTGTTCCACGAAACATGACACAAGCAGCTGGAATGTACAACACCTTATTAGCAAGTGATGAACCCGGTTTGGTAATTGAGTGTCTGAATGGATATAGACTAAAAGAAAAGCTTCCTAATAACCTAGACAGTTTAAAAGTCGCATTAGGTAAACCAGAAATCATTCGTGAAGGAGAAGATATAACAGTTGTTTCTTATGGTAGCACTTTAAGAGTCATTGAAGAAGCAATTGAGTTATACTTAGCTCCTCAAGGTATTAGTGTTGAATTAGTGGACGTACAGACTTTGTTACCTTTTGATACAGAACATAGCATTGTAAAATCACTTCAAAAAACAAGTCGCATTATTTTTATAGATGAAGATGTACCAGGCGGTGCCTCCGCTTATATGTTCCAACATGTCATGGAAGAGCAAGGTGGATATATGTGGTTAGATGCAAGACCAAGAACATTAAGTGCAAAAGCTCATAGACCTGCCTATGCAACAGATGGTGATTATTTTTCTAAACCTAATGCTGAAGATATTGCTAAGGAAATTGAAAATATAATGAAGGAGTAATTGCTTTTTTAAAGGAATATTTAAAATTAAAAAGCTTATAAAAGACACTTCAATTGTAACACATGAAATTATTCTTCAGAAAGAAAATATCAAAAAATGAGCTTTTAGAAAGTTTAGCTACAAATCTTAAAGCATCTCCAGACCCCAATAGGTATGGTAGCTTATTCATAGACCTTATTGAATATATAAGGCCTTATAAAGAAGCTTCAGTTCATTATTTAAAAATATTAATGGAAGCTTTAGAAAAAGATAAGCAATTTGCTAGAGGCGTAGAAAAAATGGTGGCTTATATTCTAGAAAATAGAAGTAGTGAGTCCTTATTGTCTGATGTTGGTATTTTAAAAAGTGGAACCTTTTTTTCAGAAGCTTGGAAACAATTTCGACACAAAGTTCTACCCCCTTTAAGAGATAAAAGAAGCTTAACCTATCTTTTAGAAAGAGCTTTTTACAAAAAGAAAGATTTTAAATGGATAAAACAAATACCAGAAGAGGTTTGGCAAGATTTTTTTGAATTGATCACTGGTGAAATCGAAAAAGAGAACGTCAATATTAGCAAGGATATAAAAAATGCACTAACCGTTTTATCCTATAGAGTGACAAGTTTAGGTTTTGAAGATGAACTAAAAAACATTAAATCTACTGATGAAGAGCTCTTAACACCCTTTATTCAACAAAATAAGGCAATATTAGAGTTTGTAAATTTAGTTTCCTCCCCTAATACCTCTGAGGCGCTCATAATGGAAAGTGCTGAAGATGCATTAAAAGCAATCACCGAATGTCAAAGTATATTATTAGAAATTCGCTCTGGAACTCAGATTTATGGTACTGATATAAGTCAATCATATATATTATTGCGAACTGGGCAACAGCTAAAACGAATGATTGAACTAATAACTATAATTACTCCAGGGATTTATAAAAAACGTATAATTAGTAATGCAACTAGAGTATTTACAATAGTAATCACCAGCATCAATCAACAATATAGCTTACACAATTTATTCCTTAAAAACTCGGAACTTCTTGCATATCAGATTACGGAACATAAAAGTGCTTCTGGAGAACATTACATTACTACCACCAAATCAGATTACAAAAATTTCTTCTATGCCTCTTGTGCAGGTGGTGTAATCATTGGCTTTGCAGCTTTATTTAAGGCATTATTAGCCAAATTAGATTTAGCACCATTTTGGCAAAACTTCTGGTATTCTGTTAATTACGCAGGAGCCTTTGTATTGTTATTTGTTACAGGTGCAGCATTAGCAACAAAACAACCGACAATGACTGCATCAGCATTAGCAAGCTCGCTAGATAAAAGAAAAAATCAAAATCTTTCCTTTGAAAGCTTTGCAATAACGTTTGGAAAAGTATGGAGAAGCCAATTTGCATCCTTTGCAGGTAATATTTTAATAACATTCCCTACTGCTTATTTGTTAGCTGTAGCATGGTTTCAGTTAACTGGAACTAGATTATTTTCAGGAGAAGAAGCAAGTATAGCGCACTTAGAAGCACAACAGCCACTTAAAAGTTTAGCCTGGATGTACGCAAGCATAACAGGAGTATTCTTATTTACTAGTGGTATTATAACAGGTTATTTAGATAACAAATCAATATACGGAAAAATAGGACCTAGAATCAAGAATCATCCTAAATTAAGAAATTACTTAAAACCTAATACTTTAAATAAAACTGCTGATTATATCGTCAAAAATCTAGGTGGGATTGTAGGAAATATATCTTTAGGTTTCATGTTAGGATATGCTGATCTGGTGGGGAATTTCTTTGGTATTCCTTTTGATATAAGACATATAACAATTTCAACTGCATATTATGGCTTTGGAGTAGAAGAACTAAATAATAATTTATCTACTTATAATTGGGTTTGGACTAGTATTGGAGTGATAGGAATTGGTTTCTTTAATTTCTTTATTAGTTTTTCCATAGCATTCTTAGTAGCAATTCGCTCTAGAGGTTTAAATTTAAGGATTGTGCCAGATGCTGCAGTAGCAGTTTGGAAATATTTTGTTCGATTCCCTTTAGATTTTATTTATCCTCCAAACACACCTAGAACGCGAGCAGAAGTATTTGAAAATAAAGGTGTAAAAAAAGAACTTTCTTATGAAAAACAATAATATTTTAATCAAAAATATACTTATAATTAATGAAAATCAAAAATTCCATTCTGACGTATTAATAAAGAATGGAAGATTTGAGAAAATTGAAAAAAATATTTCTAATAATAATAATTATGAAGAAATAAATGGTGAAGGCAAAATGCTTATACCTGGAGTTATAGACAATCAAGTTCATTTTAGAGAACCAGGTTTAACACACAAAGCTAATATTTACACAGAATCAAGAGCAGCGGCAGCAGGTGGAGTTACATCATTTATGGAGATGCCCAATACCAATCCTCCAACAATAACAAAGGAAAGACTAGAAGAAAAATTCGATATCGCTAAAAAGCACTCTTTAGTTAATCATTCATTTTTTTTAGGAGCTGCAAATAATAATATCGAAGAAGTATTACAAGCAAATTCATATAAAAAAGATGTGGCTGGAATAAAAATATTTATGGGAAGTAGCACTGGAAATATGTTAGTTGATGACTATAATACATTAATTGAGATTTTCAGCAAATCTGAATTACTTATTGCAACACATTGCGAGGATGAAAACACAATAAAAGAAAATCAAAAAAAATATCCCCATGCAAATAATGCATCCTTTCATCCTTTAATTAGAAATGATGAAGCATGTTACAAATCATCAATGTTTGCAGTTCAATTAGCACAGAAATATAATTCCAGATTACATATTCTCCATATTTCTACTAAAAAAGAATTACCTCTATTTGGAAACTTAATCCCTTTAGAAGAAAAAAGAATTACTTCGGAAGTTTGTGTTCATCATTTGCATTTCAGCGCAGCAGATTATGCAGAGAAAGGAACACTAATACAGTGTAATCCCGCTATAAAATCTATTGAAGATAGAGAAGCACTATGGAAAGCACTTTTAAATGATTCATTGGATATTATAGCAACAGATCATGCACCACACACTTGGGAAGAAAAACAACAAGAATACCCAAATTCTCCTTCAGGGCTTCCACTGGTGCAACACTCCTTATTGCTCATGTTAGAATATGCAAAAAAAGGAAAAATAAGTTATGAAAAAATTGTGGATAAGATGTGTCACGCTCCCGCAATATGTTATAAGATAAAAGATAGAGGCTATATAAGAGAAGGATTTTGGGCTGATTGCGTAATTGTTGATAAAGAGAAATCTTTTACTATTACTAAAGATAACATTTTATATAAATGCAATTGGTCGCCATTAGAAAACACTATATTTAGTCATAGCATAGACAGCACATTTGTTAATGGTGCCTTAGTATACAAACAGGGAGAAATAATTGAGTCCTCTCTAGGAGCATCACAGAGATTAATATTTGATAGGATATAATAGCAGATGCTTATAATAATAATGCTTCTTTTTCTAATAAATTCATGAAAAAGAAGCATTATATATATTTCTATTACGAGAAAAAAAGAAATTATTTTGTTTCAGAATATCCCTAGATAAATTTCAAATGAGAGAAACATCTCGAAAATATTATTTCTCTTAATTCTCAGTTTAGTCATTATATGACGTAATTATTGTGATTTCCGACATATTGCAAAGCAAGATAAACCTGGAAGAGAAAATCCAATTTTACGAAGTAATTTACTAGCTCTAAAATCAATATATAAAATATTTTCTAATAAAACATCAAGCAATCCTTTGGATTTATAAGCTCCAACTCCTTTTTCTTTATTTAAATCATATTCTTTTTGAACTCTTTTTTGAAGCCATCTAATTATAAATAAAGAAAAGAAAAAGTAACCAGTTTTTTCAACTGTAATATTACCTCTAGCCAATCTCTCTTTTAATGTTTTAATATCATATCTTCTAAAATGATTTAAATAGATATCATGATTGCTAAATAAAGATTGAAAAGCAGGAACCGTTATAATAAATATTGTTTCTGATGTAATTTTTTTTGATAGAGACAATTCTTTTAAAAATTCAATTTCATTTTCAATATGTTCAATAACATCTAACAGAAGGACAACATTAATTTTATCCAAAGTTTTATCCTCATATTCATCTATAGAAGGATATAGATAAATTGGTTGACCTTTTATTGACTTGTTGTATTGTTCAATTATTTCATCATTAAAAGCTGTGTCCACACAATGAAATGCACTATTAGGAAATTTATTAGATAGAAAAGAAGCAACAAAAACATCTCCACAACCTAAATCAAGAATAGTAGTATCATCGCCTTTAGAAATAACATCAGATAATAAAGAATGGACAGCTCTTGCTCGAGCAATCTCCCAAGGGTGTCTATCAAATGCTCCTGATTTATATGTAGTTGTTTCACAAATATCCATTAAATAGTATTAATTACTTTGGAACAAAAGTATTACGAAAAATATAAAAATAATAAAATAGTGGCTAAATCAAAACTTTAAATTAGATAATTCACAAAAGAAAACTTACTCAAATTCCAGTTTTCATATAATTAATATCCGTATTTTCAAAGCTCATTATGCTATTGTAAACCAGAAAAATCTTTGATCGTTTGACTTATTTAATTGAGTTATACAGTTAAAGCAGAAATGGTATTTTACTATGCATTCTAAATCGTTATAACTTTTAAATTAACTATTAGCTTTTACTCCATTTCCTTCTTTTATGTATATGTCTAAAAAAAACACTTCATCCAATGAGTTTTTGCTTATTAAATGTACACTAAAAAATACAACAGCCCGATAAAAGTCGGGCTATTGTGTCTAAAATACATTAAAAATTGTAATTATTAACTATTGGTTCTACTTCCAGGATAACCGAAATCATCTCCACCTCCACCAGCATCTTCTTCATTTACATCTAAGAATTCACGCTGCTCACCAATTGTACCTGGTTTAGAAGAATCATAAATCGTTCTTCTAGTTGGAACATCATTAATAATTTTAAAGGTTGTTCTTCTATTTTCAGCACGACCTTCAGGATTATCTCTACCATCGATAGTATTAGGAGCTACAAAATTGGATGCACCATTACCTTTAGCTGATAATCTACTTCTTGAAATACCATGATTCACTAAGTAATCCACAACAGCTTCAGCTCTTTGTTGAGACAATGCAAGGTTATAACTATCCTTACCTCTACTATCTGTATATGCATTAATTTCAACATCCAATGAAGGATTATTTTTCATTAATTTTATTAGATTTTCTAAAGAAGCAATCGATCTATCTGTTAAATTAGCTCTATCAAATTCATAATAAATATTATTAAGTTCAAACTCTTCGTCGATTGTGATACTATCCATGTAAATGGTTAAAGTCATTTCTTCATCAGGATCAGATCTTTTAACACCTATTGTACTTATTGATCCCGGTTCAGAAGAATAGAAATTTTGTTTATCAGCAGAGAAAGAGTAAGTATGATTTCTAGCTAATAAAAATTCGAACTCTCCATCTTTAGAATTATACGTTTTCACATCACCTTCATCATTAACCATTTTTACAACAACTTCGGAGATTTTTTTATTATTTTTTTGATTTAACACCTTACCTTTTACAATTAAAGATGGTTCAAACTGCACTCTCCAAATATCATCACAACAAGTAGGATTCGTTAAAGCTATTGATCCTTCTCTATTAGATACTAAATAGGCATCAGGTTTTCCAGAAGGATCTAAAACATAATACATTTCGTCCGCAGAAGTATTGATTGGATACCCTAGGTTTCTAAGATTTTCATATCTTGAAGGACCTCCTTCAGCTGAATAAATATCAAATCCTCCTAAACCTACCCAGCCATTAGAAGCGAAGTATAATTTTCCTTCTCTTTCATCATAATAAGGAGTGATTTCATCTCCTTGTGTATTAATTTGCTTCCCAGCATTTTGGGGTCTTCTATATCTTTTTTGTCTACTATCATAAACTGAATACCAAATATCATAACCACCTCGACTTTGTAGTTCTCTATTTGATGAGAAAAACAACACTTCATTTTTTCCAATTTTTGCCATAAAAGGATGCGTACTAGAAGAATTTTTATCATTAATACCAAATCCAAGCTCTTCTGGCTTAGTCCATTTAGAATCTTCAAAATGAGAAACGAAAATTCGGCAATTCATTTCTTTTGGATCTTTGGCATCTTCGATACATTTTGTAAAGAAAAACATATCACCGCCAGGGCTGTATGAACCATTCCCTACATGATATCTTTTATCATTAAATTCTCCATCGTTAAACTCTAATGGCCATTGAAATGTATCTACAACATCAAATCTTTCAGAATCGAATTTTTTAGAAACTTTAAAACGCGAAACATAATCCTCTCTTCTTGAATTTTCCACATCAACTAATTGGTTTGCATTCATGCTCGCAAAAAGTAATGCAGTGTCTCCTAGAGGGATTGGAGAAAGCTCCGTATAGGCTGTATTTACATTTTCACCTAAATTTTTAACAGTAGCTGGCAATGGATTATTCATTGAGTTTTTTGCCATTTCGCACCCTTTAATTTCAGTATTTACCCTCTGAATTGTTTTCTTATCTAGTTTTCTGTCATTTTCTTCTAGATATCTTTCAAACTGTTCGATAGCTTCATCATACCTTCCTTGCATTTTTAACATTAAGGCATATTTGTATAAGGCTTCAGGGTATATAGCTGGTGCCAAAGAATATGCATATTCATAATTTGTTGCAGCTATTTTATAATCTCTTTGAAACCAAGAACCTTCTGCTATTTGATAAACTAGATAAGGATTCCTTGGCTGTTCTTTTAATAGTTGTTGGTAATATTCAACTGCATTATTAAAACTACCAAGACTAAAAAGCTTATCCGCCCAACGCAATTTTTTTTCGTAGCCCAATTTTTGTACTGGGTCATTTGATTTATCTGTATATTTAGATCTTTGTGCATGAATTTCATTATTTGCTTCTGTAAAAACAAATAATGAAGACATGACAGTAAAAACAAGCCAAATTCGTTTCATGTGTAAACTATATTCTTATTAAAAAATTATATATTAAACTTTAATTTCGATTTTTACTTTTCTAGAACCTAGAACAAGGATATAATAATTTCATTGCTGAAGTTAAAGGATTCGGAGCTACATATCTTAAAGATACTTCAAAGCCTCCATTACCACTAGTTGATTGACTTAAGTTAGAAGTTGTATAATCATAACCAAAGCCTAATCGAAACCCTTTGTATTCTAATCCAACTGTTGCCATTACAGCATCTTGGTGTCTATACCAACCTCCAGCATAAATAGCCATAGCAGTAGGCAAGTCATAATCTTGACCCAGTTTATAATGAAACTCGGATCCTCCAATTATTTCCATTGTTGATGCTTGCGATTGGAATAATGCAGCAGGTCTTATTGAGAATCTATCATTCACACCGATAATCATACCTAGCTGACCAGTATAACGCATACCTAAACCAACGTCTTGACTTAATTGACGACTATCAAAAGATTCTAAAGGTTGATTTATATTATTTACCCCTACACCTAAAACATAAGAAAACTTATCTCCTATAGCCTGAGAGTAAGATATACCAGCATTAATTAAAAATCCATCAGTTTTTGTTTGTAACCAATCGAATTCATTAGAAGTTCCACTATTCCAATTCCCTTCATTAAATTCATTACCAAAATACAATCTACTTAAATCTAAGCTCTTTTGAGAATAACCACCTTGGAAGCCAACAGATAACACTTTATCAGCATTTGAACCTAAAAATTTGTGATATGCTACAGAAAGCATAGCTGTCATATTCGAAAGGTTTCCATCTCCAGCTTTATCTCCATAAAACTGTACACCAGCTGCTAAATAGTCATCAATGCTAATATCGCGTATTACTGGCATATCAAATGAGAAAGCAACTGTTTTAAATGCTGCAGCACCTAGGGCACTTCTCCATTGATCTCTATATATAGCTGATGCTCTAAAATCACCATCAAAAGCTCCAGTGTTGGATGGATTAAGTATTAAAGGTGATGCATCAAACTGCGTAAAATGAACATCTTGAGCCTGTGATTGGCCCATTCCAAATGTAAACATTATTGCGCAGCCTATTATTCCTTTGGTAAATCTACTCTTCATAATTATTGCTAGTTATGGATATTTACAATTATTTAAAAATTAATTCTTAATGATACTATGTATCCATTTATTGTTTAGGTGTTAAAAGTGCAAAAAATTTTTGATTATCCCTAAACAATTAATAAAATTATTTTTATTATTCTATAATTTTATAAAATCTTGGGTTAAAATAAAAGAATTATTATCGATAATAAAAGCAATTACTTCACTTTTTATTTCACAGATAATTCTATTTTAGCCTAAATATAATCATATCTATTTAAAATGAAAACTTTTCTCAAATTTCTTTTAAAAATTTAAGCACATGGTTGTTTTAGATATAAAAAAATAAAAACTTTTTTCTAACCTTAACTC
>DATGSF010000095.1:0-3160 GCA_035302865.1 Chitinophagaceae bacterium | reverse complement strand
GAGCTTAAAAAGGGGAGAAATCCTCCTTTTTATTCTAAAAAAACAATAACACAAATAAAAAATAGGAAAAACTTAATTTATCAGTAAAAATCGATAATAAAATAGCCGTCATCAAAATGAACTTTTGAGACGGCTACTTTTCTCATTTATTTAGCTAATTCTTTTTTCATTGTTTCACCTATATCGGCTGGAGATTTTGCTACTGCAATTCCACATTCTTCCATAATCTTTATTTTAGCAGCTGCGGTATCATCTTCTCCACTAACAATAGCTCCAGCGTGTCCCATTCTTCGTCCTGGAGGTGCTGTTTGTCCTGCTATAAATCCTACAACAGGTTTTGTTTTATTTTCTTTTACCCATCTTGCAGCATCTGCTTCCATATTACCACCGATTTCCCCAATGATGATAATTCCTTCTGTTTCATCATCATTCATTAATAATTCCACTGCTTCTTTGGTAGTAGTTCCAATAATTGGATCACCACCAATTCCAATAGCGGTAGATACTCCAAATCCAGCTTTTACCACCTGATCAGCAGCTTCATAAGTTAGTGTACCTGATTTAGAAACGATTCCAATTTTACCTTTTTTAAAAACGAAACCTGGCATAATACCAACTTTAGCTTCATCAGATGTAATAACTCCAGGGCAATTTGGACCAATTAATCTACAATCATAATCTTCAACAAAGCTTTTTGCTTTAACCATATCTTGTACAGGAATTCCTTCTGTAATACAAACGATTAATTTTATTCCTGCTGCTGCTGCTTCCATAATAGCATCTGCAGCGAAAGCTGGTGGAACGAATATAATAGAAGTATCTGCCCCAGTCTCTTTAACAGCATCTGCTACTGTATTAAAAACTGGTTTTCCTAAATGGGTCGTTCCTCCTTTATTTGGAGTAACCCCTCCAACTACTTGAGTTCCATACTCAATCATTTGTTCAGCATGGAAAGTTCCTTCCTTTCCTGTGAATCCTTGTACGATGATTTTCGAATCTTTATTTACTAATACCGCCATAAACTTTTTTTTCTGGGATAAATTTTAAAATTACTTGGATGCAAAAATAAGAATAAATACAGACAATAACAATTTAGTTTTTTTTATTACTAATATTCTTACCTTTGCATGGTATATTTTTTGATTTAAAAATTCAAGATAAGTTAATTATATGATTAGTGTTAATAATGTATCCTTGCGTTATGGAAAACGTGTGTTATTTGAGGATGTAAATTTAAATTTTACGGAAGGGAATTGCTATGGTGTTATTGGAGCAAATGGCGCAGGTAAATCCACATTTTTAAAAATTCTTTCAGGTGAAATAGAACCAAACACAGGAAGTGTAGATATTCCTAAAGGGTTAAGAATGAGTGTTTTAAAACAAGACCATACCCAATATGATGAAGTAACAGTTCTGGATACGGTAATTCGTGGAAATGAGGAGCTATATGCTATAATGAAGGAAAAAGATGCAATTTATGCTAAAGAGGATTTCACTGAAGAAGATGGATTAAGAGCAGGTGAACTAGAAGGCATCTTTGCAGAGATGGATGGTTGGAATGCTGAAAGTGATGCTGCAACTTTATTAAGCAACTTGGGCGTAAAAGAGAACAAGCATTATGAATTAATGAAAAATTTAGATGGTAATGAGAAAGTTCGTGTTTTATTAGCGCAAGCACTTTTCGGAAATCCAGACATTTTATTGCTGGACGAGCCTACCAACGACTTAGATATGCATACAATTGCTTGGTTAGAAAACTTTTTAGCTGATTATGATAAAGTAGTCTTGGTGGTTTCCCATGATCGTCACTTTTTAGATGCAGTTTGTACTCATGTTGCTGATATCGACTTTGGCAAAATATCAATATTTACTGGGAACTACACTTTCTGGTATGAAAGTAGTCAATTATTATTAAAACAAAGAACGGAAGCAAATAAAAAAGCAGAAGAAAAAATTGCTGAACTAAAAGAATTTATTGCACGATTTTCTGCAAATGCGGCACGATCAAAGCAAGCTACAAGTAGGAAAAAAGCTTTAGATAAAATAAATTTAGAGGAAATAAAACCTTCAAATAGAAGGTATCCTGCTATTTTATTTAATAATCAAATTAGAGAAGCTGGAAATCAAATTTTAGAAGTAAAAAATCTTAGTAAAACTTTGAATGGTGAAGTTTTATTTAAAGATATATCCTTCGATATAATGAAAGGTGAAAAAGTGGCAATTATTACTAGAAACTCTTTAGCTGCATCCGCTTTTTATGATATTATAAACGGTCTCGATGAAGACTATGAAGGGGAGTTCAAATTAGGAGTAACTATAACTCCTACCTATTTACCTGCAGATAATTCTAATTATTTCCAAGATGTAGATTTAAACCTTGTAGATTGGCTAAGACAATTCTCAGAAGAAAAAGACGAAACATTTATCCGTGGATTTTTAGGTAGAATGCTTTTCTCAGGAGAAGAAACTTTAAAAAACTGTACTGTTCTTTCTGGTGGTGAAAAAGTACGTTGCATGCTTAGTAAAATGATGCTAGAAAGAGGAAATTTATTAATGTTAGATGAACCTACAAACCATTTAGACTTAGAATCTATTACTGCTTTAAATAACGGCATGAAAGACTTTACAGGCACAATATTATTTACTTCAAGAGATATGGAATTAACCAAAACTGTTGCAGATCGTATTCTCGAAATCACTCCAAATGGATTAATTGACAGAATTATGTCCTTTGAAGAATATATAAATGATGAAAGGGTAAAAGAATTACAAGAGGAAATGTACGGAGTTACTAATGCCTAAATACTTTTTATAATTTTTATTAAAATAGCACGAATTTTATTTTTAATCGTGCTATTTTTTTATTAAGATATTAACCAGCATTATTCATGAAATTTATTTTAAATAGCTTTGAGGCATCAAGCCCAGTAGCTGTACTTGGGTACTGCAAAGGGCTTGTAACGAAAAAGATATAAAATAAATGGTAGTATCCCGTAAAGTGTGTAAAAGCTATCTTGACTTATAACAAAGTTAAACATATTTATTTATTATTTTCTTTTTGGGAATAAAGGTCAGTGGAGCAAAGGCGTAGCCGAAGCGGAACTGACCTTTATTCTTCCCAATCAAATTTATTTTGCTCATAATCTAATTTAGGTACTTT
>DATGSF010000094.1:0-12523 GCA_035302865.1 Chitinophagaceae bacterium | reverse complement strand
TACTGGTGAACTTGCTTCCCTAAAACGTTTTAAAGATGACGTGAAAGAAGTAGTTGCAGGTTATGAATGTGGATTAAGTCTGAAAGGCTTCAATGATATTAGAGTAGGTGACGTGTTAGAAGGATTTGAAGAAGTAGAGATTAAAAGAAAATTATAATACTAATTTCTATTAAAATATAAAAGGTTGTCTCTAAAAGGCAGCCTTTTTTTAATGTAGAATCCTTATTAAATTTCATCTAGAAAAGATTAATAAAATAATATAAATTTTATAATTTTGAAACATGAGTAATAAAGAAATTAGAGTACGTTTTGCGCCTAGTCCAACAGGTGGCTTACATATTGGAGGAGTACGCACCCTCTTATATAATTATTTGTTTGCTAAAAAGAATAAGGGAAAATTAATTCTTCGTATTGAAGATACAGATCAAACTCGATTTGTTTTTAATGCAGAAGAGTACATATATGATTGCTTGAAGTGGTGTAATATAGAGGCTGATGAAGGTGTAATACAGGGCGGAGATTATGGCCCTTATAAGCAAAGTGAAAGAAAGGAAATTTATTTACCCTATGCGCTGGATTTAGTAGAAAAAGGACATGCTTATTATGCTTTTGATACCGTGGAAGAATTAGCAGAAATGCGAGAAAAATTTAAAACCAAAGAAAACCCTTCTCCGCAATACGATGCTAATACACGTATGCAGATGAAAAACTCTCTAACTTTAGGTATTGAAGAAAGTCTTAAAAAAATTAAAGCCGGAGAAGACTATGTAATTAGAGCTTTGATACCTCAGAATGAAACTGTAATTTTTGAAGATGCAGTTCGTGGAACTATACACCATGATACGAATACTTTAGACGATAAAGTGTTAATCAAAACTGATGGTATGCCTACTTATCATATGGCTGTGGTAGTGGATGATTATCTAATGAAAATATCCCACATCATGCGTGGAGAAGAATGGTTACCGAGCACTCCTTTACACGTACTTTTATGGAAACAATTGGGTTGGGAAGCAGATTTGCCAACTTTTGCACATTTGCCTTTGATATTAAAGCCTGATGGAAATGGGAAATTAAGTAAAAGAGATGGAGATCGCTTAGGTTTTCCAGTTTTTGCTATGGATTGGAAAGATGCTAATTCCGGTGAAATAGTAAAAGGTTTTAAAGAAATGGGCTTTTTGCCAGAAGCATTTTTAAATTTGCTGGCTTTCTTAGGATGGAGCTCGGGAGAAGAAAGAGAAATATATTCTATGAAGGAAATGACCGAATTGTTTAGTCTTGATAGAATTCATAAAGGTGGAGCTAAATTCGATTATGAAAAAGCAAAATGGTTTAATGAGCAACATATAAAAAATATGACCGCTCAAGAGTTACTTCCATTTGTTAAAAATTTCTATCCAATTGCAGATACAATAAAAGAAAATGATTTGCTGTGGGTAATAGACACGGTTAAAGAGCGTTGTCAATTACTTACAGAATTTTGGGAACAATCTTTTTTCTTCTTTGAAGATCCAGAAAGTTTAGATATGGATAGCTTAAAAAAGGGCTGGAATGAAGAGAAAGAATTATTTTTTAAGACTTGGATTGAAGAAATTAAAAAACAAGACTTAAATAATCCTGATTCCTGGAAAGATTCTTTTGAAAATCTAATTAAAGAAAAAGCTATTAAAAAAGGAGCAGTTATGATGCCCTTACGAGTTATGTTAGTAGGTGGAAAATTTGGTCCTGGAATTTTTGATATTACTTCTTTTATTGGAAAAGAAAAAACAATGAAAAGAATAGAAAAGGCATTGACTGCGTTATAAAATGCATCATTGTAATTATTTTTATTTATCAATAATTAAGGGCTAAAATTAGAAACAGCCCTTAATTATTTAAGAGTTAATTTTAAATATTCTTCCAATTTCTTATCTAAGAAACTCTTCCTATACAAGCTATCCTGCCAATTTTTAGGTATATTATTAATGCCAAATTTTGCACCTAAAATACTACCTGCAACACATGCATTAGTGTCTGCATCACCTCCTTCATGAATAATTTTTAAAATACCTTCTTCAAAATTTTCTGCGTGAAAAAAAGCCCATAATCCTGCCGCTAATGCTTTTAAGGTGTAGCCCATGCTCTTAACTTCTTCCAATTTTAAAAGGGAAATATCATCATTCTTAGCCATTAAAATGTATTCTTCAATTCGAGAATCATATCTTTTTCCTATTTCAATTATTTCCTCTATGCTTACAACTCTATCATTTTGAATTAAATGGGCAATAATGTAATTTAAAATAACAGCAGAGCCTACACATCTAGGATCCCAATGCGTTGTTTTTATATTTTCTTCCGTATTTTTAATCACTGCATCTATATTATTAAAATTATATGTTCCTAATATCGACGCACGCATTATTCCTCCATTAGGTGCATTTTGCCTTCGAGATAATTCCCATGCAAATTTAGAGGCTTGAAAAGGCTTTTTTGTATATTCAGGTAAGGATAATAATTTCAAAGTGCTTTGACCAATCCCCATAGGGTTGCCTTTAAACCATTTATATAGTTCTACAACAAATGCTTGTGGATTAGCTGAATTATTTTTTAATATTCCATCACAAATACATAAAAATTGATCCGTATCATCAGTCCAGTCTCCAATTTTCCACCTTTCTCTATGTTTGTCTTGCACTATTTGAGCATACTCATTTAAACCATTGGGATAATATTCTTGTATAGTTTTCTTATTTAAAAACTCAGTACCTAAACCTAAAGCATCACCAATTGCTTGTCCATAAAAAACTCCTTTAATTTTTTGAACTTGTATTGTATTCATTTTTAAATTGTTTTTGAATTAAGGCAGGATAATAAAATCCAAGACTACATCCTCGAGCTATAACATAAAGTATAAAGGATATCCATAAACCGATATTTTCATACGAGTTTATTAGCAAAAGACTAGAAACTAATAAAATAGCTAAAGAAAATAGAGAAGAATTACGCATTTCCTTACTTTGTGTAGCGCCTATAAAAATACCATCTAATTGGAAAGCTACAAAAGACAGTAAGATATATATGCTTGCAAATAACAAATGTTCTTTAGCAACAATTTGCACAGCTGTATCTTGACTTAGCCATTTTATAAAAATTGGACCTAAAAAAAGTATGAATAATGCTAGAATTAATGCAGTTATTCCGGCTAAAATACTTGAATCCTTTACTTGTTTTTTAAATTCCTTTATATTGTTCTCACCAATTGCTTTCCCACTTAACATTTCTACCACGTAAGCATATCCATCTAAAAAGAAAGCTGATAAAGATACAAATTGCAATAAAACATGATTAGCAGCTAATATAGTGTCACCAAACTTAGCACCTTGATCTGCAAACCATGCAAAACCTGCTAAAAGGGCGAAAGTGCGAATCATAATGTCGCGATTGACTTTAAATAATGCAATTACTTTTGATTTTAAAATAATTTGGGACCATAAATTGCGAATTTGTTGAAAAGGATTTTGCAAACTTAAATGTCTTTTGAGAAGATACCAGGCAAAAACAAAAGCAATCCATTCTGATAAAAGTGTTCCTAAAGCTATTCCTTTTATTCCCATATTAAAACCCAGCACAAATACTATGTTTAAAATAATATTCATACCGTTTAATAACAACTGAATCCATAGTAATTCCTTTGTTTTTCCCAAGCCAATAAAACTGCCTAATAATGCATAAGTTACTAATGTGGCAGGTGCACCCCAAATTCGAATATTGAAATATTCTGTAATTAGTGTTTTTATTTGTTCACTTGCACTCATCCAGTTTATTGCAAGAAACAAAATTAAACTTTTAAGTAAAATCAATGCAAGCCCAATGCTTAACCCAAGTAAAATGGAACGGAAAACAATAATTACTACTTCCTCTTTGTCATTAGCACCAAATGCTTGAGATATAAAGCCAGTTGTGCCCATGCGTAAAAAGCCAAAACCCCAATATACAAAGCTAAAAACTAGAGTTGCTAATGCAATTCCACCTAAATCGGCAGCATGTCCTGTTTGTCCTATAACTGCTGTGTCTGCTAAGCCTAAGAGTGGAGCAGATGCATTTGCTAAGATAATGGGAAATGCTAATCTTAGAATTTTTTTTAAATTACCTGAAAAAATAGACATTATACTATGTTTGCAAAAATAGATTAATTTTAGTGGAAAGGGGAATTATATTTGGACTTAAACTAAATGATAAAAAGGAAAAAAATATAAAGAAGGTAAATAATGTCTTTATTATTGAATCAAATGATAAATAAGTGAGAAATATACTTGCTTCTTCTTAAATTTGCAAAGTAATTAATAAAAAAAGCGTATTTTTAGGCTATGAATAATGAGCAGATAATTAGTAATTATGATGAAGATAGCATCAGAAGTCTTGATTGGAAAGAACATATACGATTAAGACCGGGGATGTATATCGGAAGACTGGGAGATGGAAGTCATGCGGAAGATGGAATTTATGTATTATTAAAAGAGATTGTTGATAATAGCATAGATGAGTATTTCATGGGAGCGGGTAAGAAAATTGAAATTTCTATAAATGAGGATATGGTTCGTGTGCGTGATTATGGAAGAGGTATTCCTTTAGGTAGTTTGGTGGATGTAGTAAGCAAAATTAATACAGGAGGAAAGTATGGAGGATCTGCTTTTCAGAAATCTGTAGGATTAAACGGTGTGGGTTCTAAAGCAGTAAATGCATTAAGTACCTATTTTAAAGTAAGCTCTTATAGGGATGGTTTATCAAAAACAGCAGAATTTAGCCAAGGAAATTTAACTAAAGAATATCCTGAAGAAAAAACAGAAGAAAAAAATGGGACAGAAGTTGTTTTTAAACCAGATGATACTGTATTTAAGAAGTATCATTTTCGAAAAGATTTTATAACTAGTCAGATATGGAATTATTGCTATTTGAATGCGGGCTTGGTAATAGAGTTTAATAATCAACGTTTTGTCTCTAAAAATGGACTTTTTGATTTATTAGAAAGTAAGGTAAATGAAGAAGAAATGCGCTATCCAATTTTGCATTTTAAGGGAGAGGATATAGAAGTGGCATTTACTCATAAAAATGATTACGGTGAAGAGATATATTCTTTTGTAAATGGTCAGTATACAACTCAAGGTGGTACACATATGCTTGCTTTTAGAGAGGCTTTTGTGCGTACAGTTCGAGATTTCTATAAAAAGGATTATGACGCTACAGATATCAGACAAAGTATTTGTGCAGCTATTTCTATAAAAGTTCATGATCCTGTTTTTGAATCACAAACAAAAACCAAGTTGGGTTCCACGCATATGCAAGAAGGGGGCAGTTCTATACGAAATTATGTAATCGATTTTCTAAGCTCTGTTTTAGATGATTATTTACATAAAAATGCTGAAATTGCAGAGGCTCTAAAGAAAAAAATAGAGCAAAGTGAAAGAGAACGTAAAGAATTATCTGGCGTAAGAAAACTTGCAAATGAAAGAGCAAGAATAGCTAATGTACATAATAAGAAATTAAGAGATTGTAAAATTCATCTAAATGCTAAGCCACCGGCAAGAAATCCTGAAGATTTTATAGCTAAACAGCAAGAGTCAACAATTTTTATAACAGAAGGAGACTCAGCAAGTGGATCAATTACCAAAAGTAGAGATGTACAAACTCAAGCTGTTTTTAGTTTAAGAGGTAAACCTAAAAACACTTATGGCTTGGCGAAGAAAATAGTGTATGAAAATGAAGAGTTTAATTTATTGCAACATGCTTTAAATATTGAAGATGGATTAGAAGGTCTGCGTTATAATAATATTGTTATTGCTACGGATGCCGATGTGGATGGAATGCATATTCGCCTATTGATTATGACTTTCTTTTTACAATTTTTTCCTGATTTAATTAAAAATGGTCATGTTTATATTCTAGAGACTCCTTTATTTAGAGTCAGAAATAAGCAAAAAACTATTTATTGCTACTCGGAAGAAGAGCGCTTAGCAGCTATAGAAAGCTTAGGGAAAAATCCAGAAATCACTCGATTTAAAGGTTTAGGTGAAATTTCTCCAGAAGAATTTGCAGAATTCATCGGAGAAGGAATGCGCAAAGAGCCCGTAACCTTAAGTAAAGATGCGCCTATCCAAAAATTATTACGTTTCTATATGGGAGATAATACTCCACAAAGGCAAGAGTTTATTATAGATAATTTAAAGGTAGAAAAAGATTTAGTGGAAGAACATTAAGAAAACTGTATTTTTGCAGTATTTTTAAATAAATATTTATAAATTTAAGTAGTGAAATATCGTTATAGCATATTAATAATACTCCTAATTCTAATTTTAGATCAATGGTCTAAGATTTATATAAAAACCCATTTTTTATATGGAGAGTCGGTAAATGTATTAGGTACTTGGTTTCAGTTATGTTTTATTGAAAATGAGGGGATGGCATTCGGAATGAAAATAATGGATTCTAATTTAGGAAAATTGATTTTAACTTTATTTCGCTTAATCGCAGTAACATTTGGTTTCTTTTGGATTGCAAGGTTGGCAAAAAAAGGAGCTACAAAAGGTTTGATGATTTGCGCATCTTTAATTTTGGCAGGTGCAGCTGGAAATTTACTTGATAGTATATTTTATGCAAAAATATTTTCAGATAGCACTTCAATGACAGTTGCAGAGTGGGTGCCTTGGGGAGAAGGGTATGGCGATTTATTGCATGGGAGAGTAGTAGATATGCTCTATTTTCCTATGATTGATACACAATGGCCTAAATGGGTTCCTTTTGTAGGAGGAAATAGATTGCGCTTTTTCGAACCTATTTTTAATATAGCTGATGTAGCTATATCAACTGGAGTAATTACACTTTTGGTTTTTCAAAGAAAGTTTATTCCGCAACATCAAAATAAAAAGTAATTTTTTATCAAAATAATCAATAAGAGGTATGATTTTAAAAGCTGAAGAATTTCAAAACAATCTTGAATATGCACGTTTTATGGATGATATTGATTCCTTATTCTCTATAAGACATCGTTTCCAAATTCCAGAAAAAGATGGGAAACAAATAATCTATTTCTGTGGAAACTCCTTAGGGTTAAAACCGGCTAGTACTGCTTATTTGATGGATAAAGAATTAAAAAAATGGGGCGATTTAGCTGTGGACGGTCATTTTGCTGAAGAAGATCCTTGGTTCTCTTATTCTGAGGATAATAGAGCCTCACTTGCTAGAATTGTTGGAGCTAAGATGCAAGAAGTAATTCCTATGAATTCCTTGACGGTAAATTTGCATTTACTCATGATTTCTTTTTATAAGCCAACAAAAGAAAGATACAAGATTATAATGGAGGGTGGAGCCTTTCCTTCGGACCAATATGCAATGGAAACACAAGTGCGGATGCATGGTTTAAATCCAGAGGAAGTAATAATTGAATTACATCCTAGAGAGGGAGAGTACACCTTGAGAGAGGAGGATATATTCAATACTATTGAAGAGCATGGAGAGAGCTTAGCATTAGTGATGATGGCAGGAGTACATTATTATACTGGACAATATTATCCTCTGCGAGAAATTACTGAAAAAGCACATAAAGTTGGAGCACTTTGTGGTTTTGATTTGGCACATGCAACTGGGAATTTGCCTTTAGAATTACATGATTGGAATGTAGATTTTGCTTGTTGGTGTAGTTATAAATATTTAAATTCAGGTCCTGGAGCTGTGGGAGTTGCTTTTGTACACGAGAAATGGGCGAATGATCCTGATGTGTTTCGTCTTGGAGGCTGGTGGGGAAATGATCCTAAAACACGATTTAAAATGGAAAAAGGATTTCTGCCAGCAAAGGGTGCTCAAAGTTGGCAAATGAGTAATGCGCCTGTTTTTAATATGATTGGTTTAAAAGCTAGTATGGATATATTTGATACCGTTGCTATGGCTGATTTAAGGAAAAAAAGTATAGCTCTGACAAATTATTTGTATTTCTTATTGAATGATTTAACGAAGTTTGGATTTAAAATTATTACACCCGAAAATCCAAATCAAAGGGGAGCTCAACTTTCTCTTTTGTTCAAGGATAAAGGTAAAGAGCTTTTTGATTATCTAACGGAAAATGGTGTAGTAATGGATTGGAGAGAACCTAATGTTATTCGTATAGCGCCTGTACCATTATACAATACTTTCGAAGAGGTATATACTTTTGCTAAATTGGTGGAAAATTATTTTAACCAGGAAAATTAAGCTGATAATTTATGGCTATTTATAGAGATTGGAACGCATTGCCAGAGTTTAAAAATGCTGTAATTACTATTGGCTCTTTTGACGGAGTGCATTTAGGACATCAAGAAATACTGAAGAAATTAGCAAATTTAGCAGATAAATATGATGGAGAAAGTGTATTAATTACCTTTCATCCACATCCTAGAAAAATAATAGATCCTTATGCAAAACTTGCCCTGCTTTCTGAAGAAGAACAAAAGTTACAACAAATTCTTGATCTGGGAATTGATAATATTGTTTTAGTTCCTTTTACAAGAGATTTTTCTTTATGGTCCGCAGAAGATTATATTGATGATTTTTTAATAAAAAAATTTAAACCAAAAGCTATTGTGCTAGGGTATGACCATCATTTTGGACATGATAGAAAAGGAAATCTGAATTTATTAAAAGAAAAAGTTCCAAATAGTGTGGAAGTTGTTGAAATTGAAGCGCAGTTAATTAATGAAGCTGCTATTAGTTCAACCAAAATTAGGAATGCAATATTAAATGGGGATATTAAAAATGTCTCACTCATGCTAGGTCGCCAATATGGACTACACGCAACTGTAGTGCATGGTAAAAAGTTAGGAAGAAAATTAGGCTTCCCAACTGCTAATCTTAATCCAGTTTTTCCTGATTTGATTTTGCCAGCAAATGGTGTATATATGGTAAAAGTTAATATTGAAGATAAAGACTGGGCAGGAATGATGAATATTGGTGTGAAGCCTACTGTTGAGAATGAAAGTGTACGTAGTTTAGAAGTTCATATCCTAGATTTTGAGGAAGATATTTATGGAAAAACAATTCACATTACTTTCCTAGATAAAATTCGTGAAGAACAAAAATTTGAAAATATTGCTGCATTAATTGAGCAACTTAAAAAAGATAAAAAATGGGTGGAAGCGAATTATAATTGATTCTTTTGCTCTATTAAACTTTTTAAATTCCAATCGTACAGCATTCTATTTTGCTAAAAATGTCTTGTTAATTTGGTATCTTTGTAGCTATATATTAATAAGAAAAAATAGAATATATGGTGAAAATTGGAATTATTCGCGAGGGTAAAAGTCCTCAAGATACAAGAGTTCCTCTAAGTCCAAGTCAATGCAAACATTTATTAAAAGAATATTCTGGACAAATTGATATCATTGTTCAAGGTTCACCTATTAGATGCTACACTGATGAAGAGTATAGAAATGAAGGTATTAAAGTAGTAGAAGATGTATCCTCAGCCGATGTATTATTAGGTGTGAAAGAGGTTCCTATAGAGCAATTAATTCCAAATAAAAGTTATTTTTTCTTCTCTCATACTATCAAAATGCAAGAATATAATCGAAATCTTATGCAGGCATTGATTAAAAACAATATTCGCATGATAGATTATGAATTATTAACTTATGCTGATGGAAAAAGAGTAATTGGCTTTGGGTATTTTGCTGGAGTAGTTGGAGCACATAATGGAATTCTTACTTACGGTAAAAAAACAGGACTTTTTGATTTAAAGCCTGCTCATAAGGTTTCAAATCTTGAAATATTAACTAAAGAATATAGGAAGCTTACACTACCAAATATAAAAATAGTATTGACCGGGTCAGGAAGAGTGGCTGCAGGCTTTTTGAGAATTATGGAAGAGCTAGAAATTAAAAATGTGGAACCTGAAGACTTCTTAAGACTTAAATTTGATTATCCTGTTTATACGCATTTAAAAGGGGAGAAATTATATACAAGAAAGGATTATCCGCATTATGATAGGAAAGACTTTTATGAAAATCCCGAGAAATATAAAAACTTATTTCCTAATTATATTTCAGAAACTGATGTACTCTTACATGGGATTTATTGGGAAGAAAGAATAGAGCCTATGTTTAAAAAAGAAGATATCCAAAAAGAATCTTTCAATATTCAAGTAATCGCAGATGTTACTTGTGATATTAATGGGTCAATACCAATAAATATTGCGGCTTCTTCAATTGATAAGCCCGTGTATGGTATTGCTAAAAAGGATTTTTCAAAACAGGATCCATTTCAGAATACAATGGATATTATAGATGTTATGGCTGTAGATAATCTTCCTAATGAATTACCTAGAGATGCGTCGGAACATTTCGGAGAGTCAATGATTCGATTTATTATTCCTGAATTGCTTAAGGAAGAAAGTGAAATCTTAAATCGAGCAACTATTTGTGAAAATGGAAAACTCACAAAAAAATACGAATATTTGCATGATTACGCCTATGAAGTCTAGAATGGATGAATTTTAAAAAATAAGGAGCTGATGATTTATGGAAAAGAAGCGATTTGCAGAAGAATATGCAACATTAATTCCTAAAGTGGCAGGAGTTTATCGGTATTATGACGATAAAAAAACATTACTATATATAGGAAAAGCAAAGAATTTAAAAAATAGAATATCTTCCTATTTTACTGGAGAGCAAACAAGGAAAACTATGAATTTGGTAGAACAAATTCATCATATAGAATGGACAGTTACGCCTTCAGAACATGATGCTTTCTTAATGGAAAATTCCCTAATTAAGCATTTTCAGCCTCCTTATAATATACAATTAAAAGACGATAAGTCTTATCCTTATGTAGTAATTAAAAATGAGCATTTCCCCCGTATTTTCCTTACAAGAAGAAGATTGCGAGATGGTTCTACCTATTTAGGACCCTATACAAATATTAAAAGGATTAGAGCGCTTTTAGAAGTAATTAAGAAATATATTCCATTAAGATCTTGCAATCTTAATTTAAACCCAAAAGTAATAGCTACAAAAAAGTATAAAGTTTGTTTAGATTACCATATTGGTAAATGTAAAGGACCCTGCGAAGGTTTACAGGCAGAAGAAGATTATGCTCAAAATATTGAGATTATCAAAAATATATTACGTGGTAATTTTAATTCTTTAATTGAAAAATTAGAAAAAGATAGAGATCGATTTGCTGCTGTTTTGAATTTTGAAATGGCACAAAAATTCCAACAACAAATTGAAGAAATTAAAGAATATAAAGTTAAAAACTCTGTTGTGAGTAATGGGTTTTATCATTTGGATATTATTACTGCTTCTGATGCGCCAGATGTGATTTATATAAATTATATGATGGTAGAAGAAGGGCAAATAATTCAAAGTCATAATCTCTTTATAGAGAAAAAATTAAATGAAAATCCTGAAGAAGTCTTGGCACATGCTTTAATATTTTTTCGGCAAAAATTTAAATCAGATTCTAAAGAAGTGATTAGTCCTTACAATCTATATTTAAATGAGAAAGATTTAGAAATGACTATTCCTAAAGCTGGGCCCAAAAAGAAATTTTTAGAACTAAGCGAAAAAAATGTGTATTATTATCGTTTGCAAGAAGAAAAAAAATTAAGTGCAAATTTGAAAAATGTAAGTGAAAATAAAAGTTTGGAATTAATACAAGAATTAAAGAAAAATCTGCATTTAAACTCGGTGCCGTACCATATTGAATGCTTTGATAATAGTAATTTACAAGGATCGTCGCCAGTTTCAGCAATGGTTAGTTTCAAAAACGGCTTGGCTTCTAAAAAAGATTATAGACATTATCATATTAAAACCGTAAAAGGCATAGATGATTATGCTAGCATGCGAGAAGTAATCTTTAGAAGATATAGTCGTTTATTAAAGGAGAAGCTAGATTTACCTAATTTAATAATTATTGATGGTGGAAAAGGACAATTATCTGCTGCAATAGATAGTTTAAAGAAGTTGAAATTGGAAAATGAAATTGATGTTATTGCTATAGCTGAAAGAGAAGAGCGTATTTTTAAAGCTTTTCATTCAGAACCTATTTTATTACCTTATAATTCAGAGGTTTTGTTGTTTTTACGAAAAATTCGAAATGAAGTGCATGATTATGGCTTACGCTTTCATAGGAAAATACGATCTAAGAATGCCTTTAAAAATATCTTGGAAGAAATCCCTGGAATTGGACAAAAATCAGCTGAAAATTTATTACGAAAATTTAGAAGTGTAGAGCAAATTAAAAAACAAAGTAAAGAGAATTTAGCAAAGGTTGTAGGACCTGTTCGAGCTCAGAGTATTTTGGATTATTTTGCTGCAGATAAGAAGTTTTAATAATTGTTATTAACATAATGCTTGTGTCCTTATAAAGAAAAAACTCCGAAATAAGACACAATAGCTTAGAGTCGGAGTTTATTTTTTAAAAATCCTTTTATGTAGGTGCAGTTATTAAGTGAAATACAAAAATAGCTCCATTTCTTTCCTGAACAAGATTTAGAGTGCTTTAAAATCGTTTTTTAAAA
>DATGSF010000093.1:0-3258 GCA_035302865.1 Chitinophagaceae bacterium | reverse complement strand
GCAGAACAAGGATTTTTGGGAATGTTTGGTACCTTTGTAACAACTTGTATTATTTGTTCACTAACTGCCTTTGCTATTTTACTTACAGGAGTTTTAGGAAATGGATCAGATGGTATAAATCTTGTACAAGATGCCTTCTTTGCTCAAATTGGAATAGTAGGAAGATGGGTTGTAGCCCTTGCAATGGCATTTTTCGGATTTACAACACTAATTGCTGACCTATTTTATGGTGAGTCAAACATAATCCACATATTTAAGGGAAAACACAAGATTCCTCTTTGGATTTATAGGATTATAGCAGCTATAATGTTTATAGTATCTACAAAGATGTCCCTTGATATAGTTTGGGGTCTTATAGATGTATTTGTAGGAATACTTGTATTTATAAATGTTATAACTTTAATGTTCTTGTTTAAGTCAGTAAAAGTTGTAATAGATGATTATGAAAGTCAGAAAAGACAAGGAAAAACACCAGTCTGGGATAGGAAAAATAATGAACTTTACACAGACCAAGGTGAATACAATGACTTTGAAGTTTAAATATAAAATTAAAGCGCTGCATTTGACCTGAACCCGTAAACACGGAATAATTTAATAATATTTTAAGCGGAATGTAATCTGTACATAACAGGGGACATTCCGTTTAATTTAGTTTTAATTCTATCTTCATTGTACCATTTAATATATTTATCTATTTCACTAATTAATTCATCATAATTATTAAAGTCTACTCCATAATACATTTCTTGTTTTAAAATTCCAAAGAAATTTTCCATAGGAGAATTGTCTAGACAATTGCCTTTTCTTGACATACTTTGCCTAATATTCATTTTTTCTAGTTTTTTAGTCCGTGAACTGTGTTGATAATGGAATCCTTGGTCTGAGTGTATAGTTAAATCTTTAATGTCTTTATTTTCTTTTAGTGCTTTTTCTAACATTGTATTTGTTAATTTAGTTGTCGGGTGATTGCTTAATGTGTAGCTAATTATTTCGCTGTTGTATAGGTCTAATATTGGTGATAGATAAAGTTTTTCTTCTTTACCTTTTATTCTAAACTCTGTTACATCTGTTAGCCATAATTGATTTGGCTTAGTAGCTGTAAATTGTCTTTTTACTACATTATCTGCTACTTTACCTATTTGCCCCTTGTATGATGAATATTTTCTTGATCTAGTTTTAAATTTAGTGCATAGCAAGGATTCTTCTCTCATTATTCTTAAGACTTTTTTATGGTTTATGTTTAATCCTTTATTTTTTAATACTAGAGTAACTCTTCTATATCCGTATCTACCTTTCGATGCTTCTATTATGGTTTTAATTTTCTCTTTAATTTGTTTGTCTTTATCTACTTGATTTTCTAATTTTATCTTCCACTCATAGTATGATGATTTTGGTAAGTTAGCTATACTTAACCATTCACTTATCTTGCTTTTAGGATATTCTTTTAGAAGTTTGAGGATTATCTTTGTCTTTTCCTTGCTTCTGCTTCCTCTTCCAATAGCAAGGCTTGTAGCTTTTTTTCGTAAATTATTTTCATTTTGAGAAGTCTATTTTCTTCTCTTAGTCTTATTAATTCTTCTCTTTCACTTTCGTTTATTGGAGTATTGTTCTTTAGCTTCTTATTTGATTTGGTCATATCTTTTTTAGGCCTTCCTCTGTTATCTTCTAGCCCAGATAGACCACGTTTTTGATAAGCTTTTTCCCACCTGTATACCATAGATCCATTGACAAGATTAAAATGCTCTGCAGTCTCTCTAAGCGAAGTATTGTTTATTTGCCTATATTGTATTACAGATAGCTTAAATTCACTAGTGAATTTATTATTCTTTATCTTCTTAGATAAGTTATCAAACCCAGCTGAGTTATATTTATTAACCCAATTTTTTAGGGTACTTTCAGGTATATTGTATTTATTTGCTAGTGCAGATTGTCCACCAGATTCACCTGATAAATATTCCAGTATTAATTTTATTTTAAATTCTTTTGTGTATTTTGGCATACAAAAAACCCCTCCATCCGTATTCCGGATTTTGGGGTTCAGGTCAATTTTCTCATCGCTTTTTTATATATTTATTATTAATTTTAAAATACAAATATTATAATAACCCATCTTTATTAAAACTGGCAAAAAAGTTTAATTGTAAATTTGGGTTTTCTTCTAGAATAATATTTTCTAAACTTTCTTTTAATCTAGACACTACGCCTGTTACTAATGCATTGCCCATCATAAAATATCTTTGTCTATTAGACATTCCGGTATTAGTCCAATTTGGTGGAAACATCTGTATAAGTTCAGCTTCAACTTCTGTGATTTTCCTTATTTTTCCTATATCTTCATCATAAACTGCATGAGATGACCTATTATCTGTACCTTCGGAAGTTAACATAGTTCTTGCAGGATTGTTTAAATCTTCGGGAAAATTCATTTTTCCTTCTGAATATACATATTCTCTTCCACTAGCTGAAACTCTAGGAATTCTTTTAGCTGATTTTAAGTATTCCCACTTTTCTAAACTCTTACCCGATAAAATATAACTTGATAAATCTTTTGGATTATATTTTTTTGAAATTTTAAGAATATTTTTTAGAGGATATATAGCAGAGGATTTCTCTTTAACTTTAAAGTCATATACTTTTCCATCTAGGTAAATGCCCGAAGTTTCAAACTTACCTTCTCCATAATTATCTGAAACATCTACAATATCATCATATTTATTTAAATCTATAACTCTAATTTTATTATCTTCTTTTTCTACAGGAAAATTTTTATTAAAAAAGCTATCCTTTAATAAATAATCTCCAATATTCTCTTTATTTATTGACAAAATATTCTTAGAATATTCTAAAGATTTTTTTGATGCAAATATAAATACTCTTCTTCTTTTTTGAGGCATTGAATATTCACCAGCATTTATAACTCTCCACTGAACTATATATCCTAATTCACCTAAGGTTTTAAGCATTATGGCAAAGTCCCTTCCTCTTTTCTTAGCAGGTGATTTTAAAAGTCTATCTACATTTTCAAGAAGTATAAATGGTGTATGCTTTTCTTTTATTACATCTATTATATCCCACCATAATACACCTTTTTTTCCTTCTATGCCCATTTCATTTTTTAAAGACCTTGCCACTGAGTAATCTTGACATGGAAATCCTCCTACTAATAGGTTATGGTCAGGTATAGTTTTTTTATCAACCTTATTTATGTCAATATTACTATTATTTGTTTCTTTAAATCTTTTATTATAACATTCAAAT
>DATGSF010000092.1:0-2372 GCA_035302865.1 Chitinophagaceae bacterium | reverse complement strand
TTTAAATACTTGTTCAAATTTATGGTCTGTTTCGATCTGCTTGCGTTCTAATCCATCCATACGTTGTAATAAACCAAGATTGGTATTTAATAGTTTACGCAATTCAATAAAAGTGTCTATAATTTGAATACTTACCTTAATTGCAATATCACTATTTAACACTGATGCCAACATAGCAACCCCTTGTTCTGTAAACACGTAAGGCAAACTTCTTCTTTTTGCGGTCGCAATTTGCGACTGCAAATTATTATTCTTTTCTGTGGTCGCAATTTGCGACTGCAAATCTTCCCATTCTTTTTGTGTTAATTGAAACATATAATGTTTGGGAAATCGCTTATTATTCCTTTTGACCTGTTCATTTAACCGTTTTGTTTCAACTTGATATAGTTCAGCCAAATGATAATCGACCATTACCTGAATATCTCGAATTGTAAAAATCCGATTTTCAATTTCTTTCTGGGTTAAAATAAATTCGTTTGCCATTTCTGCTATTTAAAAATTCAGTAACCACTATCCACCAATCAACCATCCTCCATTCACCAACCACCAAAAAATATAAACTAAAAACTACAAACTAAAAACTACCCTCTATATTATTTAGTTAAGGTATTAATAATTTTTCCAGAAAAATTCCCGGATTCATTATAAGCATTTTTCCATGTACCGGTCATTTTGCTTTCTATAGTGATAAGATTAGAGCCTAATCTTCCATTTGCTGTTTCTGTTCCTGTAAAGATAAATCCATCATCACCATATTCATTAATAGGTTCTGGATCAGCACTTAGACGATCACCATCAACTCTAAAACGTTTTCCACCAATAAGTAAATAATCATCTCCTACTTTTTCTATCACCATAGTTCCATTTTCATCTAATGGACTGGTTCCTAACACATCACCATAATAATACAAAGTAATACTTCCATTTTGAGAAAAATTCCATGTACCAACATATTGATCTCGGATATCAATCTCTTCTTTTTTACAACTGCTAATGGTAAGCATCAAAAGACTAAAAAATAAAATTCCTAATTTTTGTAAATTTTTCATTTTCACTAAAATTTTACGTTTTTAAATTTAAATAATATACACGAGTCATAAAGACTATTGTAAAAAGCATAAAGTTAAAAAATAGTTTAAACAAAAATAAATTTTTAGCTTATTAAGCTAATAGTAATCAGAATATTTAATAATTTTTTATTTTTATAAAAACTAAAAAATAATGGATTCTAAAAATATTTTTGAAAGTTTTTTCTCAATTCTCGATAATGGAATTGATGAAAAATTAGGAATTAAAAGATCAGTATTCGATGCAATAAAATGGGTAGATAGAAATTATCGAAAAAATGAATTATCACATGAACCTGGCGGGGCAGATG
Source organism: Chitinophagaceae bacterium (assembly GCA_035302865.1). Taxonomy (GTDB): domain Bacteria; phylum Bacteroidota; class Bacteroidia; order Chitinophagales; family Chitinophagaceae; genus DATGSF01. The sequence continues at coordinate 994 of DATGSF010000092.1, read as the reverse complement.
TCATAGTTGAATATAAAAGCAATATAATTTTAGGATATGATTGGATAAAATATCCTTCTAGGTATATAAAGAGTATAGTAGATAAAGATATTAAAAGCATACATGTATCTTATGATGGTTTAAGTGAAGAGAAACAATTACATGAACTCAAAACACGCATAAAAACTATTTATGCAAGAAAATACACGATAGAGGATAAAGACATAATACCATTTGATAATGTATGGAATTCTGAAACATCTCAAGAATTACCTTGGGAAAAATTAGAAAAATATGATTTTCGCTCTTAGAAATGTTATTTTATAACTGTTTTATTTAGTGCTTAATAACAAATTAAGCTTCTCTTTACTATTATTTTGTAGCAGTAAAGAGCGAGCATATTTGGACATTAATTCCGGATTATCTAATAATTTTTTAACGTCTTGAAACAAGCCTTCTTCAGATATTTCAACTCTTAAACCTTTTTCTTCATTTCTCATTCGCTAAAATCTACCAACTACCAACTACCAACTACCAATATTAAAAACTACCGCACTTTACATTAAAAATATTTAGCACAAAACTCCTCTGAACTTAAATAAAAATCTTTTTTTCTGTTTTTAATAATTTCTTCTGACCAATCCCACCATGATATTTGATTTAATTTTTGAATAATTTCTTCAGAATGCTTCATTTTAATAATTTTAGCTGGCACTCCACCAACTAATGCATAATCAGGAATGTCTTTAGTTACAACAGCTCCAGCTGAAATTGTTACTCCATTACCGATTTTAACACCTGGTAATATAGTGGCATTCATACCTATCCATACATCATTTCCAATTTCTATTCCTTCTTTTTGAACTAATTTCTTTCTTATTTCAATAAGCTCAGAATCTGTAATCGTATTATTTATAAATGGATAATTAGTAATTTCAGAACATGTATGATAACCATCATCAACGATAAAATTCACACCATATGCTATGGAGCAATATTTTCCTATTTTAAGTTT
>DATGSF010000091.1:0-4401 GCA_035302865.1 Chitinophagaceae bacterium | reverse complement strand
GTTTTTAAGTCCTGATTTAATAGCTATAAACACAAATATCTTACCTGGAGAAAAAATAGATATTGAAAGAGGAAATGAAATTTCAAATGCTATACGTACATTGTGGGATCAAGGAATATTTGATGATATAAAGGTGGAAATATTTAATGAAAAATCAAATAGTTTAAGTTTGAATTTCATTATTAAAGAAAGACCGAAAATGAGCTCCTATAGCTTTAGAGGGGTCAATAAAACACAAGAAAAAGAAATAAAAGACAAATTGATTTTAGGCCGTGAGCGCATGGTAACTAAAGATTTAAAAACAAGAATCAATAAAGCTGTTAATGAATATTTTGCAAAAAAAGGCTATTTAGATGCTAAAGCAATAATAAGTGAAGAAAAAGATACGAAAGAAAAGAATGCAGTACGATTAATTATTGATGTACAAAAAGGAAAAAAAGTCAGAATAAATGAAGTTTTAATTGCAGGAAATAATAATGTTGATGATTTGCGTTTGAAAAGCAAAATGAAAGGTACTAAAGAAAAGCCTATACTTACTTTACATCCCAATAAAACAAAAAGTGTTTACGAAACAGAAAAAGACAAGCATTCAAACATATGGAAAAATTTCAATTTTCTACACCCTTCTAAAGTATTAGATGCTATTGATCCTTACTTCAAATGGAATATCTTTGCATCTGCTAAATTTGAAGAAAAGAAATTTCGAGAAGATAAGCAAAATATAATTTCTTATTATAATAGCTTAGGATATAGAGATGCACAAATTGTATCGGATACTGTATATAGAACTGAATCCAATAGCATAAATGTAGAGTTGCTGGTAGAAGAAGGACAAAAGTATTATTTTGGAAATATTGATTTCGCAGGTAATACAAAATACGCTGACTCTACCTTGAGAAAAATCCTAAATGTGGAAAAGGGAGATGTGTATAATATGGAGAAGTTGAAAGCAAAACTAGGTCAAGCACCAAGTTTTGATGGTGAATTAGATATTGGTACGCTTTATATGGATGATGGTTATTTGTTTTTCGAGGTTGAAGCTGAAGAAAAAGCAATCTATCAGGACACAATTGATATTGTTGTAAAATTAAGAGAAGGACCACAAGCAACTATAAGAAAAGTAAGCATTACTGGAAATGATAGAACCAATGAACATGTATTACGAAGAGAATTATACACTTTACCAGGAAATAAATTTAGCAGATCTGATATAATTGCTTCCGTTCGAATGATTAGTAGTCTTGGCTATATTGATCCTGAACAGGTAGAACCTGAATTTGAACCTCAAATTCAAGACGGAACAGTAGATATCAATTATGGAATTGTTGAAAAGTCAAATGACCAATTAGAGTTATCAGCAGGATTTGGCGGTGGAGTAGGTTTTATGGGAACCGTTGGTGTGGTATTTAATAATTTTAGTGTAAAAAACATCCTAAATAAAAAAGCATATCGCCCTTTACCTATGGGAGATGGACAAAATTTAGCGATTCGTTATCAATCAAATGGATTATGGTATAACTCAGGAAATATTACCTTTAGTGAACCTTGGTTAGGTGGTAAAAAACCTATAGGATTAAGTGTGAATTTAACTTATGGACGTCAATCCTATTCTGAACAAGGTTGGTACGCAGGAAACCCTAATGATCATTATTTACGAAATTTTGGGGGTGGAGTAATGATAAGCAAAAGATTAAGATGGCCAGATCAGAATTTTGTATTGTCTGCAGGAATCAATTATCAAAATTATTTTCTTAAAGATTATACCTATTTTGTTAGTGATTTTATTGATGGTCCTGCTAATAATCTATATGGTAGAATTACATTAGGTAGAAAATCCTTAGATCAAGAGATTTTTCCTAGATCAGGGTCAAATATCAACTTCACTTTCCAATTTACGCCTCCATACTCTTCTTTAGATAAAAGTAGAGATGTAAATTCAGAAACGGTTGAACAAAAATATAAATGGATTGAATACCATAAGTATCGCTTTAATGCTGAATGGTATCAAAGAATATACGGAAATCTAATATTAAAATTAGCAGTAAAGTACGGTTTCTTAGGTTATTATAATTCTGATTTAGGGCACTCACCATTTGAAAGATTTAATGTTGGTGGTGATGGACTATCAGGATTTAATATGTTCGTAGGTAGGGATTTGATTTCCCAGAGAGGTTATGATGTTTATGCTCCAGATGCAACTATATTTAACAAGTATACAGCAGAAATTCGTTATCCTTTTTCCTTAAACCCTTCAGCTACAATTTTTGGGCTAGCTTTCTTTGAAGCAGGAAATGGTTGGAATAGTTTTAAAGAATATAATCCAATGAGTCTATATAGAGCAGCTGGTTTGGGTATACGTATCCACTTACCTATGTTTGGACTATTAGGCTTGGATTATGGTATAGGAATCGATCGACTAGGCGAAGGAGTTAAATTCAGTAATGCTGCTAAATTTACCTTTATGTTAGGTTTTGAGCCAGATTAAACGTTTATTAAAATAATAAGTCAAATATTTAATTGTAAATCTTAAATTATGAAATTATATAAAAAATCACTTTGGGCGCTAATGGTTTTATTCTTTATGGGTACAAGCGCAATAGGCTTTGCACAACAAGCGAAATACTGTGTAATAGATTCTAAATATATTTTAGAAAAATTACCAGAATATGAAAGAGCTGAAAAGCAAATTGAACAGTTTTCAGAAAAATGGGAAGCGGAAGTAGAAAATGCTATGAATGCCATTGAAAAAATGTATAGAAGTTATCAAACTGAACGTCCTATGCTTTCTGAAAATGCTCGCCAAAAAAGAGAAGAAGAAATTATCACAAAAGAAAGAGAAGCTAAGGAGCTTCAAAAACAATATTTTGGCTACGAAGGTAAACTATTTCAAAAAAGACAAGAATTAATTCAACCTATACAAGATAAGGTTTTTAATGCCGTGCAACAATATGCAAAATCTAACAATTATGAAATAATTTACGATAAATCTGGTGGAATCACGATATTTTATTCAGAAGCACATTTGGATAAAAGCGAAGAAATCATCAAGCTTATCCAAAAATAAATTATATTTGCAAAACAAAATTTTAAAATAGAAAACAATAAAAATGAAGAGAATAATCTTATTACTTGCTGTAATTTCTAGTATATCTTTTACAGCTGTAGCTCAAAAAGCAGCATATGTTGATACACAAGAATTATTGTATCAATTACCAGAAGCTAAGGAAGCTCAAAAAGCATATGAAAAATATTACGAGGAATTATTACAACAATACTCTAGTATGCAAGAAGAGTATGGTAAAAAAGCAGAAGAGTTTGATAAAAATGTAGAAACTATGTCCGAAGTTGCTAAAGAAACAAGAGCAAATGAAATTCGTGATCTTCAAAGAAGAATTATGGAATTCGAAAGCGGAATAGAAGAAAAAATTCAAAAGAAGCAAGCACAATTATTTCAACCTATGCTAGAAAAAATTCAAAAAGCAATAGATGAAGTAGGCAAAGAAGGAAATTATGATTATATCTATGACGCTAGTGCATTGCTTTATGCTAAAGACGGACAAAGAATTAATGAAAAAGTAAAGGTAAAATTAGGAATAAAATAAACCTTAAGAAAAATGAAAAAAGTAGCTGTTACTAAACTGTAACAGCTTTTTTTATTTAATATCTAAACATAGAATGATATCAAAAGAAAAAACACTAGCAAGTAATAAAAATAGGTTAGAGTTAGTACTTGGTAATGCCTAGATTTTTTGCTTTAGCTAATACTTTGGATAACGACCCCTTATCCTAAAAATAAAATAGAAAATGCTGAAATGTATGGCGACTTAAAAGAATACGAAGAATATATTGATAAAATAAGATATTTGCATCAAGATCAGGATCAAGAAAAAGAAGTCTTAAAAACAGAAAATCAAAATGGATTATGGGTATTTCTAGCAATATTAATAATAGCGGGAATTACTTTTTTATTTTTCTATACTTTTCAATCAACATTTTTATCGAATACTGGTATTAATTTTGATTTTTTTAGCTCCATGATTAAAGTCTCAGGTTTAAAAGAATTAAATCTAAGTGGTTTTAATATTTCTATAATTATATTTCTAACTGCTTTATTCTTTTTAAGTATAATCCCCATTTATTTTTTCATATTTTTATTATACCGTCCCTTTAATACAAATTATAAAACAAATAAAACGCTAAAAATTATTAATACCTTTTTAATTATTTTATTTCTCTTATCAATTATCGCTACAGTATTTAGTATTATTTATTGGATTAGCTTATAAATAATAGTAATTAAATACTATGCTATAAATTGATTAAAATCTATGCCTTATTTCAAAGGGTAATTTATTAACTTTGCAATATGAATTTAAAAGAACAGTTAGAATTAATTCCTAA
>DATGSF010000090.1:0-2504 GCA_035302865.1 Chitinophagaceae bacterium | reverse complement strand
TTTAAATATAAATCGGGAAAAAGTCTGATATTAAAACCAAAAAACAAATTCCCAACTATCGGTGTCCCTTTGTACCATCTCGCATAGTTCTCTTCTCCATTGTAGCTATATTTGTCGATTGGTACATGTCCATATCCTAATAATAGGCCATTTTTATAATTTGTGGCAACTTCTGTGAATAAAGCAAGGTTGATAAAAGGTCTTACTCTCCTTTCTTTAGGCCAAAAAGAATAAGTAATTGAGCCTCCCAAAAAATGACTTTTAAATCTTTTCTTAAAGCTGATAGAAAAGCGGTATGCTAAACCTAAGTCAAGGGCAGATTCTCCATTAAAGTCCCACGCTTTCCCTATCATTAACTCATTCACATTATAATATCCGTCATTTTTTACAATTGCTTCTGTAGCATTCACAAAAAAACTATTGTCTTCCTGACCAAAACAATGAAATGATAATAGAAAAAGTATTAGTATTCTTTTTTTCATAATTATTGTTTTTTAGATTTAGAGGGAAAGAAATAACTTATTCCTAGTTCAAACTCTAAATAACCATGTGTTTCAAGATTTCCATAGCTCGTCTCCTTTAAACTATGGGTTTGTTTAATTTCTACTTTTGGCATTGTTTCATTTAATCCCCATTCATTCTTATAAAAACGAATGACTCTAAATAAATACCCAACTCCAAGATTTATAGACAGATTGTCTGTCGCCTTAAATTCGTTGCCAAAGAATACCCCCCCTAATAAGGGGGTAGATATATAGTTATAAGTCTTATAGTTTTGAAAGACATATGAACCTCCGTGACTGCCTTGTACCCACTTCTTATATTCGTAAATATGATTAGTTGGAGAAAAATGTACTTCTTTATTTTCTGACGTAGAAGCAAGAATTCCTTTTCCTCGATATTTTGAGGCTATTTCAGTTAAAACAGTTGCTTTAAAGGTTGGACTGTATAATTTATCCCTACCTCTGAACCTAACTTTAACCCCTCCTCCCATAAGATGATAATCTAATTGATATGCAGAAAAGTTCTTATTAAAATTAACCACACCGTCATAAACAATAACTCCGCCATAAGCATAAATTCCAAAAAAAGAAGCTCCTCCAGCATCAGTAAAATCATAATCAATTCCAAAATTTAAGTTGGACTCTGTTATAGTTAAACCATAATTAACATTTTGAGAAAGATCAATGAAGCCCTTCAATTTTTCTTGGCTATAGCACATCAGGGTTGAAAATAAAAATATAGTTAATAAAAATGTTCTCATCGCTTAATGATTTTAAAATTTTGTGATTGCTTATTAAAATGAATAAAATATATCCCATTTGTTAGCCTTTCAGTTCGAATTCTATTTTTTCCTTTTGAAATACTTTGCTGAAGTATGATTCTTCCCGAAGGTTCTTGAATGAGGTATTTGTTGAGTGATTTCATGACTATAGTTTTATTCGGATTTGGAAGTTTTCTTCAACGGAAAAACATAGCTTAAACCCACTTGAAAATCTAGCATTTGAGAGTAAATATTTTCAGTTGGAATTGTGTTTAATTTTTCATGAACATCCTCATCTTCTTTCCATGTTGCATATTTTACTTTCATAATGTGAAAGCCATAACCCGCAGCAATATTTAAATTTAAGTTTTGAGCCAATCTGATGTCTATTCCAGCTAGAATTCCACCTACTAAAGGTGTGGAGTAGTAAAAATTAGAATAATAATAATTTACTGTATATTCCCCACCAGGGATGGAAGGATAATAGTAAGTAGCAGACGGTTCGATATTAGGAATATATTCCTCTTGAAGCAAATATCCATTTTTAAAGTTTGTACCTAATTCTGTTAGAGCTTGAACCTCTATAAATGGCCTTAAAACTTTTATTCTTTCTCGAAATAGATACTTCACCTTCCCTCCTATAAAATGACTTCTTAATATGGAGTTATATGAACTTATTTTATTTCCATCTGAGTCAAAGTGTACTGCCTTTTTTTTATTCCAATCAATAGAAATACTGTCATAAGGATAAGAGTAAACCACATTAGAAGAAAATTGATAAATTACAGAAATATCCAAATCTCCTTTAGCTTGACTAAAACGAGCTCCCAAATTCAATCCAAGCGCCCCATATACTTGACTCCCTTTATTACTTATAATTTCTTTTTCGAAAGAACCTGAAAGTCCGGTAACCATTTCTACCTTTTCTTGTGAAAGATTTGTAAAAGTAACCATTGTAAATATAAGCAAAAGTGTCTTTCTCATAGTTTTACGATTTTAAAGGTTTGGTTTTGGTTCAACAGTGTCCCTATATAAATCCCTTTAGGAAGATTTTTAGATATTCTTGTTTCTCCTTTTATAACTTTATAATTTCCGATAATTGTACCATCAATAGATTGAAGAATAAACACATCGTTTTCTAAACTATTTACAATAAAAAATTCTTCAAATGGATTGGGGTAAATCGTGTTTTGTTGAGTGCTGTAAATCTCTCTCGCTAAAGCGATGGTAGAATCGCCAC
>DATGSF010000089.1:0-18023 GCA_035302865.1 Chitinophagaceae bacterium | reverse complement strand
AAGAAAAGATTAAAGGTGCATTTCTAGAGCCAGGACAAAGAATAATATCTTTAATTCCTAAAGCTGCAAAAGAAGCCACTACTTCTTGAACTCCTAATTTGTTTGAAAGTTTCATGAATTTTATTTTTCTATTGATTGGATGCTATCAAGCATAGTATTACTTTTTAGTTTCGTTTCATCCCATTCCTCTTCTTCCTTTGATAAAGCTGTTAATCCTCCTCCAATATATATTGCTATGCTTTTTTCGCCAATCTGCATGCATCGCAAATTTACGTATAATTCAGAGATCTTTTTAAAATCTGTTTCTCCAATTATTCCACAATAATATTTTCTGTTATACTGTTCATGATTAGAAATACAATTTAATGCTTTTTTAATAGGCAATCCTCCTACTGCTGGAGTAGGGTGTAAATCATTAATAAAAGCCATTAAATCAATATTTCCTTCCTCTAATAATGCATAATCTGTTCTTAGATGTTGCAATTTCTTTAAATGCCAAGTATAAGGACCTTCCTTTTTTAAGATTTGAATACCATGCTTTTTAACTATCTCTTCTATATGTTCACCAACCATATTATGCTCATCGATTTCTTTTTTTCTCCATGGAGTTTCTTTCTCTTCATGTTTTTTAGTTCCTGCTAAGGACATGATAGAAAATTTCCTATCTTTCTTGTCTAATAATAACTCAGGACTTGCGCCAAGCCACATTCCAGAAATAGGATGTGAGCTAAGATGAACAAAAGTATTGGGATATAATTGGATTAAATTAATAAATGTGCCAAGAGCATCGAAGTCATCTGGTTTCTTTTCGACAATTACTCGAGATAAAATAGCTTTACCAATATTTTCTTCTTTAATGGTTTTTAAAAAGTTTTGAAATTGTGTTTTATAAGATTCTCTAGTAGTGGAATTTTCTATTTTTTGATAAACAATATCTCTTTCTTTTAACTTGGTAATATATTCTAAAAAGCGATCGTCAATATACTCCTCCATTAAAACGGCCCATTGCACATTTTTGGAATTCTTAGCAGGTAGAAAATGTGTCATCCAAAAAAACTTTTGGACTGGATGTGGTAATAGTTCTTTTTCTATTGCTAAATGAATATCCTTTTTATTTGGAAAACGATAAATAGCAAAAGGAATGTTTTTAGATAACAATTGATTTGCTATTTTTAATTTTATTGCATTCAAAATTTTAAAATTTTATACTATCTTATAAATATTCTTTCCTTAAAATTTCAGGGCTATGTATGCTAAGATATCCTATAGGAATATCAAAAATAGTTTTTGTTCCATGCAAACCCTCTCTTCCCATTTTTCCGATTGCACGTGCATAGGCTAATAAAACACTTGCTGTAAAATTAGGATTGCTCTCAAGTGCTAAAGAAAATTCTAATCTTTGCTGTTCACCAAGCGCAGATTTTCCTGTTCGAATTACAGTACCTCCATGAGGCATTGCTTGATGATCTGCTTCTAATTCCTCTTCTGAAATAAAATAAACTGTTGTGGTATAAGGTTGAAAATAATGAGGCATTGATTTTATATTTCTTTCGATTTCTGCTTTATCCGCACCATTTTCAGCAACTACATAACAAATTCTATCATGCATATCGGAAGCATCAAATATAACTTTATTTCCATTTCTTACTGCTTCTAAAGCTGATGGTTTAGGAATAGTATATTGTACACCATTTTTAACCCCTCTAACTTTTCGCAAAGCATCGCTATGTCCTTGACTTAAACCTTTGCCCCAAAAAGTAAAACTATCACCCTCTGGTAAAACCGCTTTTCCTAAAACTCGCATTAATGAAAATAAACCTGGATCCCAACCTGTAGAAATTAGAGAAAGTGTTTTATGTTTATTATTTATTGCTTCCACATTAGCAAAATATTCTGAGATCTTTGCATGCGTGTCAAAACTATCTACAGTATGAAAATAAGGAGCCATTTCGATAATTTGTTCTGGTAAATCTTGTAAACTCCCTCCACAAAGTACTAATACTTCTATTTTTTCTTGAAAATCTAAAATGTTATCTGTGGAATAAACAGGGTAGTCTGCTGCTATTTGCCTGGGATCTCTTCTAGTAAAAATTCCTATTAATTCCATATCTGGACTTTGCTTTACAGCTAAAGCCAAGCCTTTTCCTAAATTACCGTAACCTAAAATGCCTATTTTTATCTTCTTGGAATTTATATGCATTAAATTTCTTTTTTTAATATTGTAATTGTTCAAAAATACAAGAAAATACATTTAGAAAGGTACAATAACAGAAGAATTTCCTGTTTACTAAACTAAATTGTTATTATAATGGCTATAATAAATATAAGAAATTAAAATCAAGAATTTAGAGAGGGGTAGGCGGATTAGATAATGAATTGTAAAAGTGGTGAAAATTTTGCATTTATATCATGTTATTTAAAAAATCTCTTGTATTTTTAACAAATAAAGAAAATTGGATAAAAACTGAATTTATAAAAAATTATGGAAGAATATAATTTAGTCTCCTCATCAATTGATATTCAAGAACTAAGTCAACAAATTAAAATTAAAAGTGCATTTGTAGATGTGCTTTTATTGGAAATGAATAAAGTATTAGTAGGACAAAAACATATGAGTGAACGTCTACTAATAGGATTATTAACACAAGGACATATTTTACTGGAAGGGGTGCCTGGATTAGCAAAGACTTTAGCAATAAAATCATTAGCTAGTGCTATTGATGGAGCCTTTAGCAGAATTCAGTTTACGCCAGATTTATTGCCTGCTGATATTATTGGTACTCAAATATATAATCCTAAAGAACATAGTTTTGAGGTTCGAAAAGGACCCATATTTGCCAATTTTGTTTTAGCAGATGAAATTAATCGTGCTCCAGCAAAAGTGCAAAGTGCATTATTAGAAGCCATGCAAGAGAGACAAATCACTATTGGCTTAGAGACTTTTAAATTAGAAGAACCATTTTTAGTATTAGCAACGCAAAATCCTATAGAACAGGAAGGGACCTATACTTTGCCAGAAGCGCAAGTGGATCGATTTATTCTTAAAGTCGTAATAGATTACCCAACACCAGAAGAAGAAAAATTAATTATTCAATACAATTTACGACCTGAAGGCAATCCTAAAATCAATCCTGTAGTAAGTAAATCTGATATTTTAGAAGCAAGAACCCTAGTGAAAAATATCTATATGGATGAAAAAATTGAGCAATATATAGTAGATATTGTATTTGCTACGCGTTATCCTGAGCAATACAAACTAGAAAAGTTAAAACCTTATATTTCTTACGGAGCCTCTCCACGTGCAAGTATTGCTTTAGCACATACTGCTAAAGCTTATGCATTTTTAAAACATAGAGCTTATGTTATTCCTGAAGATGTTCGTGCAGTCTGCTTGGATGTATTGCGTCATAGGGTTGGTGTAACTTTTGAAGCAGAAGCTGAAGAAATTACTTCTGAAAACATAGTACATGAAATTATTAATGCAGTTCAAGTTCCTTAATGTGAAAAAGAGACCTAGGTTTTATGGATAAAGAAAGTTTATTAAAAAAAGTTCGTTCTATTGAAATTAAAGCAAGAGGATTGAGCAACCATATATTCGCAGGGGCCTATCAAACTCTTTTTAAAGGCAAAGGAATGACCTTTAGTGAAGTTAGAGAATATATTCCTGGAGATGATATTAGGGATATAGAATGGAATGTAACAGCACGATTCTCGAATCCTTATGTTAAGGTTTATGAAGAAGATAGGGCAATTAATCTAATGCTTTTAATTGACATTTCAAATAGTATTCAAAATGCAATGCATCAAAATCCCAAAAGAGAAATTATAGCTGAATTGGCTGCTGTTCTAGCATTTTCTGCACTGAAAAATAATGATAATGTAGGTGCTATATTCTTTGCTGGAAATATTGAATATTATATTCCTCCCAAAAAAGGAAAACAGCATATATTATCCATTATCCGTAGTATATTAACGGTTGAACCTAAAGATCATAACACAAGTAATTTTAAAGAAGCAATACATTTTATGAATAAAACTTCCAAAAGGAAAAATATTGTTTTTTTAATTAGCGATTTGTGGGGTGAAATACCAGATAAGGAATTACGCATGGCAGCTATAAAACATGATTTTATAGCTCTGCAAATTTTAGATAAAACAGATAATGAACTTTTAGATTTAGGTTTGATAAGAGCTAAAGATAGTGAATCGGGACGCATGTTGTGGTTATCTACAAATCAAAGAAAAAATCGTAAACGTTATACACATGTTTTTGAAGAGCGACAAAAGGAATTAAAAAATAAATTTTTAAAATATAAAGCAGATTTAGTATGCTTCCCAAGTAATGAGGATTATTATAAAAATTTAAAGTTGTTTTTTAAAAGAAGATAGTTGTTTAAGATCTATGAAGTTAATTTTTCGATATATATTTTTACTAATTCTAATAAATGCAAAAATTTTTGCTGGAGAAATTACTATTCCAACAAATAAGGTGGAAATTGGAGATACTTTTCTTGTGGAGTTACGCGTACCTTTAAAAGACTTTGTAAATAATTGGGATTGGGAAAAGGAAATACAAGAGCCATTAGAGCTTTATAAAGTTCTTAATAATGATACTATTAATGAGGATTTGATTCTCAAGGCAGTTTTAATTGCTTTTGAAGAAGGAAATATAGCTGTAGGCCCATTTGAACAAGTGGGGAAATGGAAGGCAGATGCAAAATCGGTGGAGGTAGCTTTGCTTGATGTGGATACAACTAAAGCTTTTATGGATATTCAGGAGGTGGAAAAATTGGAATTTTGGTGGGGAGATTATTTATATGTGGTGTTTTTTATCATAGCTTTAATTATACTTTTAATTCTTTGGGTATTATGGAAAAAGTATAAGAAAAAGAGAGAGGAAGCAATGATTATTAATAAAGCAAATGCGCATGTATGGGCCTTAAATGAATTGGAGAAAATTAAAAAGTTAATAATAGAAAATAAGGAAGAAAATGCTTTAAAAAGTTATTTTGAACAATTGTCGCATATATTTAAACAGTATTTATCATATAGATATAATTGGAATAGTCTAGAAGAAACTTCTGAAGAAGTGCTTTCGAAAATTAAAAAAGAAAATGATTTTAGAAGATTTAGAAAAGAAACGAAGAGTTTATTAAATACTTCAGATTTAGTCAAATTTGCTAAAGCTAATGTTATTGAGGAAGAATTGCAAAGACAATGGAATAATTTGAAAGAAATTGTAGAATCTACTAAATTTAAAGAAGAAGAATATTAATATAATGATAGAATTACTAGGTCATACAATTCATTTTCAGTACCCATGGGCGTTTTTACTTTTATTGCTGCTTCCATTGATTGCTTTTTTACATATTAAGGATAAGAAAAAGCAAAAAAGTGCCTTTGTGTTTAGTTATATTAAAACTGAAAAATTTGAAGAACAAAACTCCATTCTTATTTTACTGAGAAGAATCCTACCGGCATTATTTTTATCGTCTTTATTTTTCTTAATTCTATCTTTAACAAGACCGCAAATTCGAAATGCCGAAGAAATGATTATGGGTGAAGGAATTGATATTATGATGAGTATTGATTTGTCTGGCTCTATGTTAGCAGAAGATTTTACCCCAAATAGAATGGAAGCTGCGAAAGAAAAAGCTATTGAATTTGTAAAGCAAAGAACGCAAGATAGGATTGGATTGGTGATTTTTGCAGGAGAAAGCTTTACTTTAAGTCCTTTAACAACGGATAAAATGCATATTCTAGATCAAATTGCTTATCTGAAAAGTGGAATGTTAGAAGATGGAACTGCAATTGGTATGGGCCTAGCAACAGCTGTAGATCGATTACGAAATTCTGAAGCAAAAAGTAAGGTATTGATTCTGATGACTGATGGCGTAAATAATATGGGTAGAATTGATCCTATTACCGCTTTGGAATTAGCCAAAACTTTCGATATTAAAGTTTATACTGTTGGAATAGGAACTATTGGTGAGGCCTTGTTTCCAGTGCCTACTCCTCAAGGAGTGCGTAAAGAAATGATGCCTGTTGAAATTGATGAGGAATTATTAAAGAAAATTTCCAAGGAAACTGGTGGGAAATATTTTCGTGCGGTAGATAATAAAAGTTTGGAACAAATATATAAAGAAATTGATCAGTTAGAAAAATCTGAAATAGAATCAAAAGAGTTTGTGACCATTAAAGAATTATTTTATTATCCATTAATGGTTTCTATTTTCATATTTGGATTATTTATTTTAATACAATGGGTAATTAGTCCAAGTTTAACTGATGATTAAATTGCTTTTTTGTTTCAAAATAAGAAAATTTTATCAGCAGTATAACAATAAAAAATTAAGATTTATAGAAATAGTGTATTTTTGAGAAGTGGAAATTATTTTAACCACTTGCCATTAAATTCGCTTTTATAAATGCATCTAGTTCTCCATCCATAACTGCTTGTACATTTCCAGTTTCAAAATCTGTTCTATGATCCTTTATCATTTTGTAAGGATGAAAAACATAGGAGCGAATTTGCGAACCCCATTCAATTTTCTTTTTACTGGCATTCTTTTCATCCATTATAGCTTGTCTTTTTCTTAATTCTTCTTCGTATAATCGACTTTTAAGCATTTGCATAGCGATTTCCCTATTTGCTAATTGACTTCTTTCTGTTTGACAAGTAACAACTATTCCAGTAGGAATATGTGTTAAAATAACTTTAGTTTCTACTTTGTTTACATGTTGTCCTCCAGCTCCACCAGAACGTGCAGTATCCATCTTTACATCAGCTTCTTTTAAATCAATTTCAATAGAATCATCGATTAAGGGATAAACATCTACGGAAGCAAATGAAGTGTGTCTTCTAGCATTACTGTCAAAAGGGGAAATTCGAACTAATCGATGTACCCCTGATTCACCTTTTAAAAAGCCATAAGCAAAGGCGCCTTCTATTTGGTAAGTGCAAGTTTTAATTCCTGCAGTATCTCCATCTTGCATATCAATAACTTTAACTGTCCAGCCTTGTTTTTGTGCATACATTCTGTACATTCTTGCGAGCATTTGCGCCCAGTCTTGACTTTCTGTACCTCCAGCTCCTGAATTTATAGTGATTAAAGCCGTTAATTCATCTTCTTCTTGATCCAAAGTACTTTTAAATTCGACTTCTTCAATTTTTTCTACTAAATGATCATAATTTTCCTGTAATTCATTTTCATCTATTTCTCCTTCTTTAAAAAACTCATAAAGTACTTCTAAATCATCAATATCCTTCAATAAATCCTGGTACATATCTGTCCAATATTTATTAGAGTTCATTTCTTTAATGATTTGAGTGGCTTGTTTTTGGTCATCCCAAAAACCATCAGAAATAGTTAACTGTTTTAATTCTTCTATTTTAGCTATTTTGATCTCTATGTGAAGATAGTTTTTTAAATGTTCTGCTCGATCTTTTAATTGCTTTAATTGCTCAGAAGTCATAGTTGGTTTTTGTTGTTTATAAACAATAGGGGTATGTAAAAAAGAAGCTCATTTACTTCTTTAATTAAATGAAATAAATGAGCTTATAAAATTATTCCACGATTTACCATTCAGGGTATAGTGGGAATTGCTTCATATATTCATTAATTTCAGCTTTAACCTTTTGGATATTGGACTCTTCATTATTCATTAAAATGCTATCAATCCATTTAACTACATACTTAAAGTCCTCTTCTTTAAATCCTCTAGTAGTTAAAGCGGGGCTTCCTACACGAATACCTGAGGTAACAAAAGGAGACTTGTCATCAAAAGGAACCATGTTTTTATTTATAGTAATGTCAGCTAATTCTAAAATGTTTTCTGCATGACGGCCTGTTATATCTTTATTTCTTAAATCGATTAACAAAAGATGATTGTCCGTTCCTCCGGAAACAATCTCATAGCCTTTTTCTTCAAAATACCTACCCATTGCTTGTGCATTATTGCGCATTTGAAGAGCATAATCTTTATATTCTTTTTGAAGAATTTCGTGGAATGCAACAGCTTTAGCAGCAATTACATGCTCTAAAGGTCCACCTTGAATTCCAGGAAAAACAGCTAAATCTAATAATTGACTCATCATTCTAATATCACCTTTGGGACCTTTTATTCCCATAGGATTCTCAAAATCTTTACGCATCATAATGATACCACCACGAGGACCGCGTAAAGTTTTATGAGTAGTAGAAGTTACAAAATGACAATGCTCAAAGGGATCATTTAATAAACCAGCTGCAATTAAACCAGCGGGATGAGCAATATCTGCTAATACAAAAGCATTAATTTTATCTGCAACAGCACGAATTCTAGCATAATCCCAATCTCTACTATAAGCAGAAGCACCGCAAATAATCATTTTTGGTTTAACTTCTAAAGCTTTTTGTTCTAATGCATCGTAATCAACTTTTCCATCTTCTCTTTTAACACCGTAATGATGTGCTTCAAAGTTTTTACCTGAAAAGGTAACTGGCGAGCCGTGAGTTAAATGCCCTCCCATGCTTAAATCCAATCCTAGGATTTTATCTCCATGCTCTAAAACTGCGAATTGTACTGCAGTATTTGCCTGCGCACCACTATGCGGTTGTACATTTACATACGCAACATTAAAAATTTCCTTTGCTCTATTTATAGCTAAATTTTCACTTTCATCTACATGTTCACACCCGCCATAATATCTTCTACCGGGATAGCCTTCTGCATATTTATTGGTCATTACATTTCCCATCGCTTGCATCACTTGTAAGCTGGTGAAATTTTCAGATGCAATTAGCTCTAAGCCTCTTCTTTGACGTTCAAGTTCTTTCGAAATTATATCAAAAATTTGTGTATCTCTTTGCATGTTTATTAATTATTTAAAATAAGGGGTTAATAATTTATTTAATACTTCTGGCATTGGTACAGTTTTCTTAATATTTGGATCAAAAAATACAAGATGTACCAGACCTTTATTGACTAATTTGTTTTTTTCATTGAATATTTGTGTATGGAAAATTAAATCACAAGTCTCTGGTTGAAACTCCAAAATGCTACTTTCAATTAATAGTAAATCATCATAAAGAGCGGGTCGAATATAAGACATTTCCATTTTTTTAACGGGCATAATTATTCCAGAAGCTTCTAAAGATTTATAACTCATTCCTAAACTTCTAATTGCTTCTGTTCTACCTTCTTCATAAAAAAGAGGGTAATTTCCATAATATAAATAGCCCATCTGGTCTGTTTGACCATATTTTACACGAGATTTCCATTGATGTACAAACATAAAATAGCTTGATTGAAATTAGGAATGTTCTAATTATTATTTTTATCTAATTGAACACAAATTTAAGAAAAATAAAGGACATTAAGAAGCTATTTTTAGCTTTTTCATTTTATTTAAAATACTAAACTCTTCTAATTCTGTCTTTAAAAAATAAAATATGCTTACATTTGTGCTAAACAATAAATAAATACTAAAATGTACCATATTTCTTTAAAAAATAATTTAGATCATAAAGTTTCATTGCAAGAGATTGAATTAATCCTCGAGCAAAAATTGGAAAATTGGGATTTGAAAAAAATACGAAATAGAGAATATTCTCTTATTCACAAAAATAGGAGCTTCCACGTATTTATTGAACGATTAAATAAAAACACGAAAGAGTTAAATTTAGTGGTAAATGGTACATTTTTAAGCCTAGATATAGAAGAGCCTATAGACGTACTATTAAAGAAAATGGGGATTGATATGGATAGTATGCAAAAAGTAGAACCATTAAAAGCTCCAATGCCAGGATTGGTTTTGAAGATTTTAGTAGAAGAAGGACAAGAAATTAAAAAAGGCACTCCTTTATTGATATTAGAAGCTATGAAAATGGAAAATGTATTTAAAGCAAATGCCGATGCAACAATTGAAAAAATATTAGTAGAGGAAGGACAAGCTATTGAAAAGGCGGCAGTTTTAATCGAATTGAAATAAATATTTAATCATGTATTTACATAGAAAAATAATAATTTTTCTTTTTTTAGGATTTGTTGCATTTTTTAAAGAATCTATTGCTCAAAATCCCACTTTTTATATTGAAGGAGATCAAGAAACTCCGATTTATGTAAAAGTAGAAGGTACTATGGTAGATAGATTAGGGAAGAATTATGCTATTATATCAAATTTAGCTGCTGGCTACACTAATTTTGAAATTTTATTTGAATTAAATAAATATCCTTCACAGAAGTTTACTTTATTAGTTCCTGAATCAGATTCTAGAGGTTTTATATTAACACAAGTTGAACCTGGGACTTTTGCTTTATTTGATATGGATCAGAAGCGATTTATTTTGGCAGGGAATTCAAAAGAAGATGATGTTTATGTTGAAAAATCACTTGAGGAACAGAGAATTGCACAGAATAAGGCACAAAAAAATGAGCTTAAGTTTAAAAAAGAGGATTGGGGTGCTTTGTGGGATAGAGAGAAAGCAAAAGATTTAGCACAAAGGTATGGTAAAACGCAAATTGAAGAAAAAGAAACGTCTAAGAATGAATTGGAATTTATAGACGATATTTCTCTAAATAAAAAAAATGGAAATTCGAAAGCTGATATTAGAATAAATGAAGCAAAAGCAGATACTTCTTTGCCTCCTATTCCAAATACAGATTGTCCTGAATCAATGGATAATCGTAGCTTTGAAAATATTGCATTGCGCTTTATAGATATTAAAGAGGATAGCGATAAACTCTCTTTTATTAGAAGAAGAACACAAAAACAATGTTTTTCTACAGAACAAGTACGAATATTAGCGAGCAATATGGAATCACAATCAGGAAAGTTTGAATTAATAAAAATGCTTTATGCTCAAACAAGTGATCAAGAATACTTTTTTCAATTAGAGGAGGTGTTTCAAAGCAACTATTTAAAAAATGAATTTAGAAAAATGGTGAATAAATAGAAAACACTTAATTTATTAGTGAATTTTCCTTATATTTGC
Organism: Chitinophagaceae bacterium; assembly: GCA_035302865.1. Lineage (GTDB taxonomy): Bacteria > Bacteroidota > Bacteroidia > Chitinophagales > Chitinophagaceae > DATGSF01. The sequence continues at coordinate 7,047 of DATGSF010000089.1, read as the reverse complement.
CAACTGAAATATTAACAGTAAATATATATTAACCTTATGTCGAAAAACAACATTGTAGAATTATTAGGTTCAGAAGCAAGTTATTTATTAGAACATAAAAGCGAAACTATTCCAGCTGCTTCTTTACATTTACCTAATCCAAATCATATTGATGAAGTATGGGCACAATCAAATAGAAATATTCCAACTTTACGAAGCTTACAGTCTATTTTAGGACACGGAAGATTAGGAAATACTGGATATGTTTCAATTTTACCAGTGGATCAAGGTATTGAACACAGTGGCGCAGCGTCATTTGCACCTAATCCTGCATTTTTTGATCCTGAAAATATAGTAAAATTAGCTATTGAAGGTGGTTGTAATGCAGTTGCTTCTACTTATGGTGTTTTAGGAGCTGTTGCAAGAAAATATGCACATAAAATTCCTTTTATTGTAAAAATAAACCATAATGAATTTATTTCCTATCCAAATACTTATGACCAAATTATGTTTGGAACAATAAAAAATGCTTGGGAAATGGGGGCAGTTGCTGTTGGTGCAACAATTTATTTTGGTTCTGAAGAAAGTAATCGTCAAATTGTTGATGTTGCAAAAGCTTTTGAATATGCACACTCTCTTGGAATGGCAACAATATTATGGTGTTATTTAAGAAATAGTGATTTCAAAAAAGATGGTGTTGATTATCATAGCGCTGCTGATTTAACAGCACAAGCTAATCACTTGGGAGTAACCCTTCAAGCAGATATTATTAAACAAAAATTGCCTCTTAATAATGGAGGGTATAATGCTTTGAATTTTGGAAAAACACATGCTGATGTTTATGATAAATTAACATCTGATCATCCAATAGATTTAACACGTTATCAAGTAGCCAACTGTTATATGGGAAGAGCAGGATTAATAAATTCTGGTGGAGAATCTAAAGGTGCAACAGATCTTGCAGAAGCAGTAAGAACAGCAGTTATTAACAAAAGAGCTGGTGGTATGGGATTAATTTCTGGTAGAAAAGCATTCCAAAAACCAATGAAAGAAGGAGTGGAATTGCTAAATGCTATACAAGATGTTTATTTAGATGATAGTATTACAATAGCATAATATTGAAAATTATATTATTTTAAAAAGTCCGAATTTTAAAATTCGGACTTTTTTTGATTTTATAGCAGTGCAATAAAAAATCCATATTTTATATTTTCTTAAACCATGAATAATAAAGCATTTCTTAAACTGTGTAATGCCTATTTTAATTTTTGATATAATAATATGTGGGTAGGTATTTTGATTTACTTTAAATTCAGGTGATTTTAATATTGTTAAATGCTATTTAAATTGAACATGAATAGAATCAGCTTCTATCACTGTTTTTTCCATCAATAATCCATATTCTTGTTTCAATGTTTCCCTTATAGTATCCAAATTGTCTGATGTAAATTGAAAATTATACCGCAGAGTGTCTTTTCCAATATAATTGAAAAAATGTGGGTAATATGTTTTGAAGTTTTCTGTTAATTCTGATAATGGTATATTTTTAAACATTACGTTTTTAGGTGAAAAAATTATATTTACATTATTTGAACTGCTTAAAGAGTGATGATTTTTAAGAATTTCCTCGTTTGAAATCGAAATTGTAAATCTGTATTGAGAACTGGGATATTTATTATAATTAAATTGAAAGTATTCTCCTAAAGACTCCATAATAATTTTATTTCTTTGTTTATCATCAAGTTGAGTAGTGTTACTAAAACTTAAATTTAAATAGGTGTTTTTATATAAATTGACATTATTAGTAGTGATTATAGTAGGTTGATTTGAAAAAATGCTTTCTATAATATTTTTAACACTCATGTTTTCAAAAGCTAAAGTGTCTGGACCTATATGTTTAGAAGAAGAGTTTGATTGATTTACTTCTTGTATGGTTATTTTGTTTGAATCATATTCAAATGTGGCTATTTCCTTATTATTCACTCCAGTATTAATTAAACTAAACCCAATGAAAATTAAATTATGTATAGCATGAAATAAAAAACCCAAAAAGAAATTAAAACGCACTCTTAAATAACCCATAAATAAAGCTAGGATAAATTGCGGCAGAACTAATAATGGACTTAACCATAAGCTGGTATTATCCCAATTATAATTCAAAGCATGCATTAAAGCAAAAGTAATTGCGGATAAATAAAATATCTGTCCAAAGTACTTGTCCCAAATATTTTTATAAGCTTGCTTTTTTCTCTTGTCTTTTCCTGAAATTAATAAGATAGGAACTTGTAATAAATAGTTCTTTTCAAAACGAAGAGGGAAGCGAAATATTAATTCTTCTAAGAAAGGAATTAATAGAACAGCTAATAAAATAATCCAATACCATGGAAAATTTATAAATAATTGTGCTACAGCATGATTTTCTAAATCGATCCAGCCTTTATTTTCGAATAAACTTATCCCGTAAGACAGGAATAGCATAAGAATGATATCTATTATTAATAAAAGTATAAATACTTTTAATGGAGATAGTCCTGTAGAGTCTTTTCTATCTATAGGCTCTCTAAGAAAGTGGAGGAAATTGCGAAAAGTGTGCATGTTTATTATTTATTGATTTGAAGGAAATATTCTTTTAAATCTAATAAGAACAAGTAAGCGTAAACTCCTTGTTCAACAGGTATAATCTCAGCAATTGCTTGATTTTGAGTGAAATCAGGAAATACTGGATCGTAAATGCAATTTCGATTTTCTTTACATTTAATATACAGCAAAGTTCTTTCAGGACAAATATCAGCACAACCTGGTTCTTTAGCTCTTGTTTCTATTTGAAATTCCACTTCTTGTATAAAAAAAGCGTATCTTCCAGAGCTGGCAGAACCCATATTAATAATAACATGTCCATTTTCTGTTAATTGACTTTCTTCTAGGTTAAAGAAATTAGAAAACTCCTCAAGATAGTAATCAAAATCATCCTCATGATATTGTGAAAATACATTAAGATTCCATCCTAAAATGAATAACAATAAAAACAGTGTATATTTCATAAAGCTTGCAAATTAAGAATTGATTAAAACAATTATAGAAGTTAAAAAATTGCAATTTTGTTATAAGCATGGTGTGCATTACCTTTGCAATATAATCAATAGCTATTTTTGTTGGTCTAAAATATGAGAAATTCTATTCTTTTCCTATTCTTTTTATTTCCTAGTTTTTCTCAAGGGCAAGATAGTATAAAAACAGAACAATTAAAAGCAGTTCAAATAAAAGAAAATGCTATAGATGAAAATAGAAAAGGAGAAAAAACGATAAAAAAACTTGAAATTCGTGTTGCAGAAGATGCGAATGATCTCCTAAAGCCTTTAAATAATTGGTTGCAGTATCATAGCAATGCCTATGTGCAATCAAGTGGAATTAATAGCAGTGCAACACTTTCCATTCGTGGTGCATCGGCAGCACAAACAGGCTTATTTTGGAACGATGTTCCCATTCGGAATACACAGTCAGGAATGACAGATTTAAATAGTTTTCCTAATTTTTTCTTTGATGAGTCATGGATAATGTACGGAGGAAAGGGTAGTATACAGGGTGCAGGCACCATGGGAGGTGCACTGCAATTATATAATAATAGACTTTCTGAAAGCAAAAACGTACTTACTCAATTTTTATTAAAAACAAATAATTTATTAAACAATGATATTGGTACTAAGCTAGCATGGAGAATAGGAAATTCGGAGCATCATATTAAACTGGCATATAGTAATTTTAAAAATAAATTTAAATATGAATCACTTCAAGGTGAAAATATTTTTCTAGAACATGCTACATCTGAAAAAATTGCATGGATGAGCAATCATTATTGGAATGTAAATACAAAAAATAATGGCGAATTTGCATTACATGCTTGGATGCATAAAAATAAACAAGAAATTCCTGCTGCTCGTTTTGAATCGCACTCTCAAAAATATCTTGAAAGTGATTTTGTGAAAATGCAATTGCATTATCAACAGAATATTAGAAATAGTTTTGGCAAATCCTCCTTACAGTTTTCAACGGAAAATTATAACTATAGAGATTGGCAAAATGAGGTACTCGCTCCTTATGATCATGGAAATATACAATGGTTAAATCATTGGTCGTATCATAATTATTTAGGAAATTCTCATTGGATAATCAAAGCAAAAAGTCAAATTTTATCTGAAATATCTTGGATTCAGGTCATTAATAATTATAAAAAACAAAATTTCAAAAATGCTTCAATATATTTTAGTCAACAAGTACAATTTGAACATGAGCCTAGTGATTTGTTGTTTGATTTTTCTTTGGGATTAGATTATGATCAAGATGTGTCAGCAACATTATTACCAAGCTTTTCAACTAGAAAAGAATTTTATATTTTAGAAGATAAAGAATCTAATTATATAATTACTTTAGGCTTGAATATTGAAAAAGGATTTAGAAAGCCAACATTAATAGATTTGCATTTATTTCCAGGAGGAAATAAAGAGTTGAAACCAGAAAAAGGATGGGGTGGAGATATATATATAGATCATAAATGGATAAAGAAAAACTTCAAGTTAGAACAAAGTGTGGCTATATATAATAGAAGAGTAAAAAATTGGATTTATTGGTTAGGTGGTACCATATGGACACCTTATAATATTGCTAAAGTGTATAATAGAGGGATAGAATCAGAACATAGCATAAAATGGAAGAACGAGAAATGGCAATTTGAGTTGCAGGGAACAACTGCTTATAATTTAGCAACTACTTTAGAGTCTTTTATAATTGATTCTACAGATTTAAATAAGCAAATACCCTATACCCCGCGTTATCAATTTAATGGAAATTTCTACTTAAAATATAAAAATTTTGGTTTGCATAAACAGTTTTATTATGTAGGATATCGTTTTACCACAATTGATGAATCAGCTTATTTAAACCCCTATTTTTTGATGAATCTAGGAGCTTCTGCAGACTTAAATTGGAAAAAAATAACTTTTAGTCCTAGCATTAAAATTTACAATATTGCCAATACTAGCTATGAAATTATTGCTTTTCGTCCTTTGCCCAAACGGTATTTAGAAATTTCTTTATTGCTAAGTATTTAAAACTATGTTTTTATAAAAGCTTTTCTTTTCTTATGTTTGCAAGTAGTTATTGTAAACTTTTAAACTATCATTTATGAACATTATAATTCCTATGGCTGGTATGGGCAAAAGAATGCGCCCCCATACTTTAACAACTCCAAAACCATTGCTGCCTATAGCAGGAAAACCAATAGTTAAACGATTAGTTGGAGATATTTTATCAACTGTAAATGTAAAGGTGAATAGTATTTCTTTTATTATTGGCCCCCATTTTGGAGAAGCTGTGGAGGAAATGCTGCAAGATGTTGCAAGTTCTTTTGATGCTAAAGGGATTATTTGTTATCAAAAAGAAACTTTAGGAACTGCACATGCTATTTTAACAGCAAAGGAGCAATTAGAAGGACCTGTTTTTATAGCATTTGCCGATACATTATTCAAAGCTTCCTTTAAAATAGATTTAGATAAAGATGCTATTATTTGGACACAAAAAGTTGAAGATCCTTCGGCTTATGGAGTAGTTAATCTTGATGAATCAGGAAGAATAACAGAATTTGTGGAAAAACCTAAAGAGCTTATTTCTGATTTAGCTATTATTGGAGTGTATTATTTTAAAGATGGTGCTAATTTACGTAAAGAATTAGAATATTTAGTAGATAATAATATTAAAGAAGGTGGAGAGTTTCAGATTACGAATGCAATGGAAAATATGTTGCAAAAAGGTTTGAACTTTTACACAGACCAGGTAGAGGAGTGGTTGGATTGCGGTAATAAGGAAGTGACTTTATATACAAATCAAAGAATTTTAGAAATTAAAAAAGATCTTGAAAATTTACAAGATGCTACTGCAGAGATTAATAATTCAATAATTATTCCTCCGGTTTATATTGGTGCAAATGTTAAGATTGAAAATAGTATCATTGGACCTCATGTTTCTATAGAAGAAGGATCTAAAATTCAAAAATCAATTATAGAAAATTCTATTATCCAAGAAGGTTCAGAAGTGAATGGTGCCCATTTTAAAGATGCCTTTTTAGGAGAATATTCAAAATATGAAAAAATTGCAGAAAATATTAACTTTGGTCCGTACTCGGTTCAATAGTTTTCATGAAATTCAATTTTTATAAAAAAATAAGCCTTTTCCTATGCATGATTTTATTGTGTTCTGGAAAAGGTTTTACTTTTATTCAAAAAACATCTTATAAAGATACTTTTGAAATAGCATGGACCTTTTATTTGCAAGAACAATGGGATTCTGCTTTGTATTATTGGCGATTGCTACCCCAAGAACATAATCAAAATCCAATTGCACAATATTATAGTGCGAAAACTTATTTTAAAAAACAAGATTACTCTGAAGCTTATGTTATTATTAAAAAATTAATTAATAAAAGTGTATATAGAAAAGAATATTGGGAATTAAAAATGGAGATTGAGGAAAATTTAGGTTTGTATAAAAATTATAAAAAATCAGCTTATTTCCTCTTAGAAAAAGAAAATAATAATCCTATATATTTTCATAATCTACTATTAGCGTATCGATTAACAAAGTTTAAAAGGATGGATAAAGAGTTTTTAATTGAAAACTTACCACTTCCCAGCAATTCTTTAAATAGATTGGCTCTTTTGATTTTAGTAGATAATAATTTGGATGAAAAAGCATTATTTCTAATTGATTATTTGATTCAAAAAAATCCAAATGATTTACATTACTATTTTTTAAAACATTCTCTATTTGAACATTTGGATGAAAATGAAAAAGCTTATCAGTGGCTACAAAAAATGTTTCATGATTTTCCTGAATTTGTAGAAGTTTCTAATACTTTGTTTTTACATAGTATTTCTCGAGATGATATTAGAACAGCTAAAGAGATTATTGATCGTATGAATAATCAAAAAGTTGTTTTAAATAATATATATACCTTATGGGATTATATTTTATTAAATCATGAATTATCCAAAGAATGGAATCAATTATTTGCATCTT
>DATGSF010000088.1:0-3844 GCA_035302865.1 Chitinophagaceae bacterium | reverse complement strand
GCAAATACTTCAATATAATGAGAAAAATTACAAAGCAATATATAGGAACCAAAATTTTCTAAGGGTACACCTGTATATCTTGGCAGCCAATCCTTTACTATAGCTTCTTTTGTTTCCATTGGACTATAATTATTTTATTATTTAATAAAACTCCTTTAAATAGGGATAACGTTGCGCATATTCATCTTTAATAAGTTGATGTAGCTTAGATCTCAATTCAGTAATATGTAATTTTTCAGTAGCAGAAATAAATACCACTCGATCCTCTGTTTTCTTTTGCCACTTCTTCATCATTTGATCTAAAAGTTCCTCTTTAACCTCTTCTTCCAGCCACTCGTCGAAGTGCTTTTCAATATAGGCATCTAATTTATTAAAAACTAAAAGTATTGGTTTATCCATTGCACCTAAATCTCTCAATGTTTCATTAACCACTTTAATTTGATCTTCAAATTTATCATGAGATAAATCAACAACATGAACTAAAATGTCCGCTTCTCGCACCTCATCTAGAGTAGATTTAAAACTTTCAACGAGATGATGCGGAAGTTTCCTAATAAACCCAACCGTGTCACTTAATAAAAAAGGAGTTTTTTCAAAAACCACCTTTCTAGTTGTTGTTTCTAGTGTTGCAAATAATTTGTCTTCAACAAAAACATCTGATTTGCTTAACACCTCCATAATCGTACTTTTACCTACATTAGTATAACCTACTAGAGAGACGCGAATTAATTCCCCCCTATTTTTTCTTTGTGTAGCTGCTTGCTTATCTACTTCTTCTAATCTTTTTCTTAATACAGTAACACGTTCTCGAATTAATCTTCTATCCGTTTCAATTGCTTTCTCCCCTGGGCCTCTGGAACCAATTGCACCTTCTTGCCTTTGTAAATGTTTCCACATTCCTTTTAATCGAGGCAAAATATATTGATATTGCGCTAATTCTACCTGCAATTTTGCTTGTGCTGTTTTCGCCCTAGTAGCAAAAATATCCAATATTAAATCGGATCTATCAAGAACAGTCACTTCAAAATTTGAATCCACATCACTTAAGGCTTTTTCTATATTATTTATTTGCGAACCTGATAGCTCGTCATCAAAAATTACTAAGTCGATTGCATTTCTTTGAATATAGTCTTTAATTTCTTCAATCTTTCCTTTTCCGATATAGGTCTTACTATTAGGATGTGGCAATTTTTGATAAAAGCTTTTCTGAGAAATGGCACCTGCAGTTTGAGCTAAAAACTCCAACTCTTCCAAATATTCAATTACCTCCTCTTCGCTTTGCTCTCCATATACTAAACCTACTAAGACGGTCTTAACTTGCTCACTATCAATTTTCCTTGTTTCTATCATATAGTTTTTTATAATTTTAATATTTCATACACTTATTGAGGCAATAAGAGTATTTTTGTATAAAGTTAAGTATAATGCTATTAATTTCTTTCTTTAAAACTATTTTTAAAAAAAGCAAAATTCTATTTCTTGGAATAATTATCTATATTTTAGGAATAACATATACTGGCATAGCTATTAACCAAATAAGCCCCTTTTATGTTTGGGGAATGTACGCTACTCCCACTAAAAGTAAAGACGAATACTCATTTACTCAAATTACCTATAATAATGAAATTATAGATAATTTTCCAGTTTATATGGATTTTAAAAAAGGTTTTTATAACTACCCTCTATATACCTATTTAAGTTACGAAAAATTTAGCAATCATGAAAGTTTTAATAAGAATGCCCATAATAAATTAGGTAAATATCCCAATCTATATGAAAGAATCATAAGTAATGAAAAAGACTGGGAAAGGTATTTTATTTATTATAAGGATTTTTTGGAAGTTCGATTAAAAAACAAAGCAAACAGTATTTTAATAGAAGAGATTAAAATTAATTACCAAGAAAATGGAAAAAGTATTAAGAAAGGAAAAAGAACACTTTACGAATACTCAAAGTAATTCCTGGAATCAATTTGAAAAATACTCTAACTTAATAGTGAGGGTATGTACTTTATGGATACTTTTTACTTTAATCTTAAGATGGATTCAAAGTGCTTTACCTTTAAATTATTATTCTTTAAAACTAATTAGCGTAAAAAATGATTATGCTTATTGGCTTTTTCGATATACGCAAATAGATCGATTAATACTTCAAAACTCCACATCTGCAACTTTATTTACTCTAAGTTTATTTGTCAGTATTATACTTTTATTTCTATTTCCAAGATTATGGTTAATTCGGTTTAATGCATTTGTTCATTATTGCATTTTTGCTATTTTAAATAATCTTTATATAACCCATCACATGCATTATTTCATGTTAATTATACTCTTTTTACTAGCCTTGCTATTCCCATTTCGTCTATTCAGTTATACCTGGAATGCGATGCGTTTTTATGTATGTTGGCTTTATGCAAGTGCATTCTTATGGAAGGTTCGTTTTGGCGCATTTCTAGATTGGAATACAGGGGTAGAAACTGTTAAAAATAATATGGCTAAATGGGTATATCAAAATCCAGAGCATTTTCTTACCGACATCATACACTTTGGAATTGCACATCCTTTTATTTTTAATTTTGGTCATAAGCTTGTATTAATTGCTGAGGGTATATTTCTAATAGGCTTTTTTACTAAAAAATATGATAAACTCCTTATTTTTAGCGCATTATTAATTTTTATTTCTACAGCTTTATTTTCTGACGTGTTTTTTATAGAGCAATTATTTATTATAATATTATTATTTTTAAGTCCTCACTATTGGGAGAAATTAAATAACATTACAAATTCCATTATACCATGCAATAAGAGTAAAGGAAGTAGTATCTGAAGTAAGAAAGAAATTGTTTTTAATCCTAATCTTTTTAAAAAAGACCAAGCTAATAAACCATAAACAATTGCACCAAACAAACCTAAGTATTTTAGTAAATCCATCCACTCCCAGGAAAACAAATAAAACAGCAAGACTATAGACAAGCGACCCATTAACAAGATTCCTTGGAAATAAACCCCTTGCTGGTTTCTATTAAAGACATACCATAAATTAGAAATAGGAGAAACACTAAAATTAAATAATAATTGTGGTGCTAAAAATCCAGCTATTAATCCAGCCTGCAACCATTTTTCTCCCAAAATCCAGGAAAATATCGGTTGCCCCCAATAAAACAATATAAAATAAGGTAGAAGCATCAAGTAAAACAAGGACCTATATACCTTCCAAGTTAACTTTTGCAAAGCATCTTGATCTGCTTTTAGCATTTGTGCATTTTTATAGAAAACCTGTCCAACAGAATGTCCCACCAATAATAAAGGCGCTTGCAAAACTCTTTCTGCAATATTATATAAACCAGTTAATGCCATTGATAATCCACTCAACACCCAAACCGGAATTTGCAAAACAATTGCATTCAAAAGAATAGAAGGACTAGTAAAGCGAGGAAATTTTTTATATTTTTCAACAATAACCTTGTATCTATATTTTGATATTTTAACTTTATTGTTATTCTTGTCATTTTTATATAAATTCCACATCCAACGATTACCTAATAGCAAGCTTAGAACTATACCTGCTACTAATGCCCAAACATTGGCGACAAAAACAAGAGCAAAACCTATTTGAATAATAATTGTTGCAATAGCTTTTATAAGATTGGAAAATGACATTATTTTAAAAGCTTCCTTCCGTAATGCCCATTGTTTTAATGATTCAAAAAGCAATTGCATCCCACCAAAAACGGGAACTAAAGCAAGTAATTTATAATCAATAAAATTTAAAATTTGAAAAGGATCAAAGACAAGCAAAACACTCCATAAAAGATAAAAGATTAAAGACCACAGAACATGCGTTA
>DATGSF010000087.1:0-9750 GCA_035302865.1 Chitinophagaceae bacterium | reverse complement strand
AGGAGCTTTACCTAATCCAGAGGCAACCCTTTTATTATTAGGAGCTGTCGCAAGAGATAAGAAAGCATATCTACGAAAAGTACCTAAATTAGATTATGAGCAAAATAAATTTGATTGGGAAGAATAAAGTTCAGTTCCGCTTCGGCTACGCCTTTGCTCCACTGACCTTTATTCCCAAAAAGAAAATAATAAATAAATATGTTTAACTTTGTTATAAATCAAGATAGCTTTTACACACTTTACGGGATACTACCTATAAAGGACAACCTGTTATTTAATTTATACATAACTTCATTATGGATAACGGTTCATTTCTTAACTATTATTGCTGATTTTGTAATTTTCCTTTACTTGCTTTGTTTTTGTACGCATAATAAAACACATGTGGTAGAACAAATAAACTAAAAAACATACCTATAGTCAATCCACCAACTATAACTATAGCTAATGGTTTTTGAATTTCAGAACCCATCCCTTGTGATAAAGCAGCTGGCAATAAACCTAAAGACCCCATTAATGCAATCATTAAAACAGGTCTAATTCTGTCATAAATACCTTTTTCTATAGCTTTTCTTAAAGTCATCCCTTTTTTAATATATTCTTTAATAACAGTAATTAATATAATACCGTCAATTGTTCCCACGCCAAAAAGAATTATAAAGCCAACACCCGCACTAATACCAAAAATTGTATTACTTATTAATAAGGAAAGATATCCACCTACAAATGCAAAGGGTAGGGTTAACAATGCCAAGGAGGTGTCCAAAAAGTTATTAAAATATATGTATAATAGAAAAGTAATTAACAATAGAGAAAGAGGCACAATTTTAAACAAACGCTTAGTTGCTCTTTGTTGGCTTTCAAACTCTCCAGCCCATTCTAATTTATAACTTTTTGGAAGATTTAAATTTGCTTCCACAAGAGCTTGTGCTTCTTTAATTGTACTTCCTAAATCTCTTCCACGAATTGAAAATCCTACTGCAATATATCTACTATTTCCTTCTCTATAAACGAAAGCAGGTCCTGAGAAAAAACCAATATCTGCAATTTCTTCCAAAGGAACTTTATTATCCCCACCTGTAGGTACTAAAATATTTTTAATCTCTTCTTCTGATTTTCTATACTCTTCTGCATAACGTAAGCGTATATCAAACTTTCTGTCTCCTTCATAGAAAGAAGAAACCGCTTTACCACCTATTGCCATTTCTACAACCGCTTGGGCATCATCCATTTTTACACCATATCTTGCCATTTTAAATTCACTTAAACGAATACGCAGTTCAGAAAGTCCAATATTTCTATAAAGATTAATATCTTCAACACCATCGACTCTTTCAATTAGTTTTGCTACTTTTTCACCTTCTTTTTCTAATGTATATAAATCATTCCCAAATATTTTAACTACCAATGCACTCTTTACTCCTGCAACATATTCTTCTACATTATCCATAATAGGTTGCGAAAATCCTAATTCAATTCCAGGATAAATGGATAAATCTTTTTCTATATCATTAATGAGTTCATCTAAACTTACTCCTTTAGTCCACTCTTTAATTGGTTTCAACTCTACATGAAACTCTATATTAAAAAAGCCTGTTGGATCGGTACCATCATTTGGTCTTCCAGTTTGAGTCAAAACGAAATCCACCTCATTGTATTCCCTAATTTTTTCTTTCATTTCTTGCGTTAATCTTACAGACTCTTTTAAGTTTATACTATTAGGAAGCGTCGCACGAATATAAATAGCACCTTCATTTAATTTGGGGATAAACTCAGAACCTAACTTACTAAAACCTAATGCAGATAATAAAAATATTAAACAAAATACTGCAATAGTACCTTTTCTATTCTTAGCAGTAAAAGTGTAAATTTTAAATAAATTTTCTTTAAAAAACTCATTAATAGGATTTCTTTTCTCTCGTACATTTTTATTTAATAATAATTTACATAATACTGGAACATAAGTTAAACTTAATATCAACGATCCTAAAAGTGCATAACCTAAGGTAAAAGCCAAAGGAGCGAACATTTTACCTTCTACTTTCTGAAAAGAAAAAATCGGTAACAATGCAATAATTAATATTAATTGTGCAAATAATATAGACTTTGCTACACCTCTAGAACGTGTAGCAATAAAATTATCTTTAGGAATCAAATTGAATTCTTTCATTCCTTTTTCTTTTGCTTTTCGATCCAAACCAACAAATATATGTTCTACTATAACCAAGGTTCCTTCCAGCAGTAGTCCAAAATCTATAGCTCCAATGGAAATGAGATTAGCTGAAAGACCTTGAACTCGTAACATTATTAATGCAAAAAGAAAAGAAAGAGGAATTACTGTTGCTACAATTAAAGTTGTACGCCAATTGAATAAAAAGATAAATACAATAATAGATACTAATAAAATCCCTTCTACTAAATTGGTACTAACTGTCTTAATTGTTGTATTAACCAGGTCTGTTCGGTCAATAAAAGGCTCTAAATAAACTCCGTCAGGTAATATTCTTTCATTTAAATCCTCAATTCTTTCTTTTACACGCTCAATTACTTTGTTTGGATTTTCCCCACGGAGCATCACAATAATACCCTGAATAAGATCATCTTCATCATTAAAGCCTACCTGTCCTAATCTTGGTTTCCCAGTTTCTATCACTTCTGCAACATTTTTTACTAAAATAGGAGTGCCATTAATGTTATCAATCATTATGTCTTCTATATCAGAAATCTTGTCTAGTAATCCAACTCCACGAACGACATATGCTTGATTCCCTTTTTCAATCACATCACCTCCTACATTTATATTACTATGACTTATTGCATCGTAAACATCTAAAGCGGTCAAGCCAAAATTGGCTAATTCTACAGGATTTACTCGAACTTCATAGGTTTTTTCCTCTCCTCCAAAACTTACAATATCAGCAATACCATCAACAGCCAAAAGTTCGGGCTCTATAACCCATTCTTGTAATGCTGCCAACTCACGAATAGGTTTGTTGTCTGAACGGATTAAATATCTAAAAATTTCTCCTGTCGCACCTGAAGGAGGTTCTATTTCAGCATCAGCATCGTCTGGTAATTCAACATTACGCATACGATTAGAGGCATATTGTTGTGCATAAAAATCATCTATTTCATCTTTAAATCCTACAGTAACCACTGATAGACCAAATAAGGAAACAGAACGTACTTCCGTTTTACCAGGAATAGTATTCATTTCTCTCGTTATAGGAAGAGTAATAAATTTCTCTATTTCTTCCGCACTTCTTCCAGGCCATTGTGTAATAATTCTAGCTCGTGTATTAGTAACATCAGGATATGCTTCAATTAAAGTATTATTAATGGCAACAATCCCACCAATCACTAATAAGCCTGTTAGAAATAATATAGTAATATAGTTTTTTAAGGAAAACTTTATAATGTTTTCTACAAATTTAAACATCTTAACTTCTATTTTTCTAACGAGATAATAACTCGTTATAAATTAATAAATTGTTTTTTTCTATAAATCTATCTCCTTCTTTTACATCAATATTAGAAGGGTGGAAATAGTAATATTTTTTGTCCTTTCCTATCGGTTGAAAAGTTACTATTCTTGCATCACAGTTTTCTATAGCTTGAACAAAATGGTATGCATCCTTATCAAAAAGTACATGATCAATAGGTATTGCTAATGCTTTCTCATCTGTATCCATTAAAAAATGTACATTAACCATCATATCAGGTTTTAATTTTAAATCGGGATTGTCTAATTCAATAATGGCTTTCATTACCTTTTCTTCAGGATCGAAAATTTGAGAAATTCGTTCAATCCTACCTGTAAATCGTTCCTTAGGATAAGCAGAAGTAGATATTTCAACTTCCTCTCCATGTTTAATTAATCCCACTTGAGTTGGATAGATATTAACTTTAATCCATATTTTGTTTAGGTTAGAAATAGAAAAAATATCCTCATTGCCTTCAGCTATTGCACTACCTCTTGTTATATTTTTATGAATAATATACCCTGATTTGGGAGCTTTTATCACTAACAACCCTTTTTCTATTTGACCTCCATGTAAATGAATTGTTTCTTGTATTTGTTGATAACTCAATCGAGAGTTTTTAAGCTCTCGCTCAGCTTCCAATAATTCTCTATCTGAAGCAAAGCCGTTTTCATGCATTTTTTGTACTGACTCTAAATTTCTAATAGCCAAATCAATATCTGCTTGAGCCATAGATAAAGAATGACGGTATTCACCCATGGCAGAGCTTCTTATTTCTAATAATATATCGTCTTTCTCAACATAATCTCCTAATTTAAAATAAGTTTTCTCAACAATTCCAGTTACCAAACTCTGAAATGTGTACAACTCCTCCTCGTCATAGCTAACATGACCTGTTAAATCTAATTCGACTTTACTATGAGTTTCTATTAAATTTCCAAAAGATAAATTATTAGCAAACTCCTCTTGCAATAAACAAGCTTCTTTTTCAATAATTTGTTCTTCATTTTTGCATCCTAAAAAACCAAAAAAAAGAATTAAGAATGCTAAGGTTTCTATTTTGATTTTATTTTTCATTTTAAAATTTTAATTTTCTTGACTAATTAGGTATTTCAAATTTTGATAATCCGTATAAATTTCTAATAATAAAGAATAATAGTTTTCTTTACTGTCTTTAAATGCTTCAAAATAATCTAAGAATTCTATTAAACTAATATGCTTTAAATTCAAATTTTCATGCAAAGATTGCATCAGTTCCTCTACTTCTTGCACTCCCGAATGATATATAGTATCCAGGAGATTTTTATTCTCTATTAGTTTACTATAAACATTCGTTATATCTTTTTCCCATTCTATGTAAAATTGTTTTTGGAGCACTTTATGTTTTTCTAGCTCCCAATAAGCAATTTTTCTATTTCCTTGATTTCTATCAAATACAGGTAAATCTAAAGCTAGACCCAAGCCGAAAAAATTTATATGCGTTCCAGATCCACGATCATACATGCCTTTCAATTTTAGATCTGGTATTCTTCCTCTACTTTCTTCTATTTTAATCTGTTGTTTATGCAAACTATATTGCTTTTCTAACTGCAAAAAATGTATGGATTCTTGATTTGTATTTTTGTAATAAGAGTCTAAATCAAGCAATTCAAATTGATTAGCTTCGTATAGCCATTTTTTTTCATCTTTTAATTTTATAGGTGTTGTAAATGGGATGACTAATATTTCTTTTAAATCATTTTCTAAACTAATTAAATTGACTTTAATATCTTTTGCTTCTTTTAATACAGTATGATAGAGTGCTTCAATTCTGAAATACTCAACTTTTGAAATTTCACCAGATTTATATTGTAGATATTGCCTGCTTTTTAATGCGGTTATTTTATTCAAATGCATTTGAATGTCTTGATATAATAAATAATTATAATTCCATTCCGCAATCAAAATATGTAGCTCTTTTTTTAATTCTAATAAAACTTTTTTGAATTTTAATTCTTTATTTTCTTTTTCTAACTTTTGAAAAGCAACTTGATGCTTTCGTTCACCATTAATTGGTATACTTTGTTCAACTTCTAGAGAAAAAGTCCTGTTTTTCCAAAAATTACTAGTCCACAAACCAGGGATTTCATCGGTATCTTTAGGTGTAAATAATTGTACTTCATCAATTCCTATTTCAGGATTAGGCCAAAGCTTAGCTTGAATAATAGCTGCTTCTGCTTTTTCTATTTCAAAATGTTCTGCAATTAAAGATAGATTGTTTTTTAAAAATAATTCTTCAATTTCTTTTACCCCAATAATCAAAGTATCAACTGAGGAATTTTGTGCATATATTTTAATATGCAAACTATTAAAGCATATAAAAATCAGTAACCATAAATATATGGATATCCTGTTTTTACACATAGCGTTTTTCTTTGTGTAATACATAATTAAATAAATTAAATAATGGAATGCTTCTTTTAGATCTAATAGGAATAGCCTAAAAGAGAGATAACAGTTATTTGAGCTTGTAACACGATTAATTAAATAAAATCTCTATAAAATAAAATTATTGCTATTTTTATAGTAATTTATTATTAGTGTATGTCAGAGTGCCAAGTCTTAACTTAAAATGGGAGGCTGGATTATTTTAGAAAAATAATCAAATTTGTAATGATTTTTCCATTCAATAAATACAATATTTTCAGAAAAATCAATATTTGCAAATTTTAATTCGGGAAAATAATGTGCATTATGTTGTGGACTTAAAATATTATTTTTAAGTACAGCTGACTGATGATCACTTTGTCGCTCTTGTTCAGGAATAGCGTTATCTATTCCCACAAATTCTTCAAGAATTAATTCTGCAAATGAATCAATGGGGTTATCTGCAATGTGTTTATTTTGTGCAATCTCTTCAAGCGTAAAGTTATAAAAATGACTATTATAAATACTAATATTTAGTATTTGAATCATCAATATAAACAATAATGCTTTGCTGAAAATTTTACGCATTTTTTAATTCTACTTAAACATACAATCAAAACTAAATTAAAAATTGCGAATAAAAAAATCTATTCGCAATTTGTAATTTTTATTGGATATTATAGCTGATTACCAACCTAATAGATAGGCAAATATTAATGGAGCTACTATAGTTGCGTCACTTTCAATTACATAAGATGGTGTATCTACATCTAATTTACCCCAAGTTATTTTTTCATTAGGAATTGCCCCTGAATAAGAGCCGTAACTAGTGGTTGAGTCAGAAATTTGACAAAAATATTGCCAATAAGGAACATCTTCCCATTCTAAATCTTGATACATCATAGGTACGACACAAATAGGAAAATCACCAGCAATTCCGCCACCAATTTGGAAGAAGCCCACACCGCGACCTTTACTAATATCTCGGTAAATGTCGGTTAAAGCTACCATATACTCAATACCAGATTTAACTGTGCTTGCTTTTAATTCTCCTTTGATAACATAGCTTGCAAATATATTACCACAAGTACTATCTTCCCATCCTGGAACAACTATTGGAATATTTTTTTCTGCAGCAGCTAGCATCCAAGAATTTTTGGGATCTATATCATAATCTGCTTCTAAATCTCCACTTAATAATATTTGATATAAATATTCATGTGGAAAAAATCGTTTTTCTTCGGCTTCTGCTTTTTTCCATACTTTTTCTAAATGATGTTGCAGTTTTCTAAATGCCTCTTCTTCTGGAATACAAGTATCAGTTACTCTATTATAATGATTTTGTACTAAATCCCACTCGTCTTGAGGAGTTAAATCTCTGTAATTGGGTACTCTTTTGTAATGTGAATTAGCAACTAAATTCATTAAATCTTCTTCTAAGTTTGCACCTGTACAAGAAATCATATGAACTTTATCTTGGCGAATCATTTCTGCTAAGGAAATCCCCAATTCTGCTGTACTCATTGCACCTGCTAAAGATATTAGCATTTTGCCTCCCTCTTCTAAATGTTTTTCATAACCTTTAGCAGCATCCACTAAAGCCGCAGCATTAAAATGTCTGTAATGATGGGTGATAAATTGTGATATTGGACCTTTTTTATTCATTCTATTCGTTTTTAAATTTAAATTAATTTATTATTGCTTCCAATGCCAAGTTTCCGTTTTGGAACCAAGAGAAAAGTAATCACTTAATTTTAATTGAACCCCAAGTTCATGTATTGGACCTGCAATGGAGTGAGTAATTAAACTATATCCTATATGAAATTTATAAAGTCTTGCTTGAATTCCAAAATTGAATCCTGATAAGCCCTTGTTTTTATCAAAGGCCAGTTCAGATCTTCTCAGATGACTGTAGCCAATATTTAAGTATACTCTTTTCGCTAGATGAATTTGTGCTCCGAAATTAATATGTCGAAATAATTTATCTGCAAAATAACTGCTTTCCTTCTCCTCTTCATCTTCAAAGAGGTTTTGAACTTGATCTAATGGATTATTATATCTGATATCCCATTTGTAAAGGTGATGTGCAGACATCATTAATGTCAAAGGTATATTCGCTAGGCGTTTGGCAATTCCAATTTGCAAATCAAAAGGTAATGGTTCATAATCTTGATCTTTGTAGTATTTTTTTAATTGTACGCCCATGTTTTTTGCAACTAAAGCTATTTGCCATAAAGAATCATGACTACGATAGTTTATGCCCACATCTAATAACCCTGCTACAGAGGTTTGTGTGCCTAAATTTGACACTGCAAATTTTAAGGTGCTTCCATAGGACCAATTTTCTTTATATACTTTTGAGGAACTTAAATAAATTGCATAATCTTGTGCTTTAATTTGTCCTAAATCCTCTCCAAATATATTGGTATAGCTCATGGTGCCATAATCAAGATATTGTAAGCCAAAACTAAAATTAGTTTCCCAATTTGGAATTGTATAAGCATATTGTAAATTCATATGTTTAATAGAAGACCATTGACTGTAAGACAAAAGGAAATCATTATGATGCTTTAGTTCAAGTAGAGCTGGATTTTGTCTTACAAATTCTAGCTTTTTATCTACAAAACTTGGAACTATACCACCTAAGCCATTATTATGCGTTCCAGGATTCAATTGCAAATACGAAAAAGCATTTTGCCCTCCAGTAACTTGAGCAAAAAGCTTAGCATTATGTTTAAAATTTATTAAACTAAAGCCTAGTATTCCACAAAATAGGATAAAATGCTTTTTCATTTATTAAAAATATAATTTATTATTCTTCATTTGAAAAATTTTCGATAATAGCAGCACTAATACCTACAGACGCAAATCCGCCATCATGGTATAAATTTTGCATAGTAACCATTCTAGTTAAATCACTAAATAAAGCAATACAATAATCTGCGCATGATTCTGAATCAGCATTTCCTAATGGAGACATACTATCTGCATAATTGAAAAATGCATTAAATCCTGAAACCCCTGAACCTGCAGTAGTAATGGTAGGGGACTGAGAAATAGTGTTTACACGTACTTTTTTCTCTTTACCATAAAATTGACCAAAACTACGAGCTATACTTTCTAATAAAGCTTTAGCATCCGCCATATCATTATATTCTGGAAAGCTTCTTTGTGCAGCTATATAAGTTAAAGCTACTATCGACCCCCAATCATTTATTGCATCCATATTATATGCAATTTGCATTACTTTATGAAAAGACAATGCGGATACATCTAAGGTTTTCTCGAAATTTCTATAATTAGTTTTGGTGTAAGGAATATTTTTACGTACATTAGGAGACATTCCAATAGAATGCAAAACAAAATCAATTTTACCTCCAAAATGCTCCATAGTATCTGTAAAAAGACTTTCTAAATCTTCCACACTAGTTGCGTCAGCTGCTATTAAAGGAGCATTATTGCACAATTTAGCTAATTCTGCAACTTGCCCCATTCTTAATGCAACAGGTGCATTTGATAATACAATTTCTGCACCTTGTTCTACGGCTTTTAATGCAACTTTCCAGGCAATAGATTTTTCATCTAATGCACCAAATATAATTCCTTTTTTTCCTTTTAGTAATTGATTACTCATAATATAACAAGCTATTTTTAAAGGTAAAAGTAAGAAATTATTTTCTATTCATTTTCCTTTTTTAATTTCTTTTATTGAATAAACAATGGAATTATTATTTTTAAACATATTTAAAAGAGTTTTTTAGCGAAGCTTCATATATGCATTAGGAAAAGAATTATTATCATCATAATAGATGAGTTATTATTATTATTTCCATACATTATTTAAAAAATATTGTTTTTTTTT
>DATGSF010000086.1:0-19551 GCA_035302865.1 Chitinophagaceae bacterium | reverse complement strand
AATTGGTGCTGGTTTTATTCCTGGTGTCTTGAATAAAGACATTTTAGATGGAACTATTCAAGTTAATGATAAAGATGCGTATGTTTTCACCCAAAGATTAGCAAAAGAAGAAGGTATTTTAGCAGGAATTTCTACAGGAGCTTCCTTAGCTGCAATAACAAAGAAGCTACCAGAAATTGAAAAAGGAAAAATTATATTGACTTTTAATTATGATACCGGTGAAAGATACTGGTCAGTAGAAGGATTATTTTAATTAAAAGTATTATTTTAAAATAATAAAAAGAAGAGTGACTCTTTTCAGTCGCTCTTTATTTTTTTATATACATGTCTAATTTTATATTCTTTAAAATTCATTGCAATTATTTGATTTTTAGCAAATTATAATAGTATTGGTTCTGTAAAAAAATAAATGTTTTACAATTTAATTTTCACCATTCCCTCTTGTTTTTAAAATATTCCTTATATTTAAATCTAATATTTTTCAAAGTGGGAATTATGAAAGCAATAATACCAGTAGCAGGAGCCGGAACAAAGTTAAGACCTCATACTTATACACAGCCTAAAGCCTTGATACCATTAGCTGGAAAAACAGTGCTGAGTGTAATTATTGATCAATTAATTGAAAATGGAGTGCAAGAATTTATTTTTATAATTGGATATTTAGGAGAAAAAATCCAGAATTATGTAGAGGTACATTATCCAGAAATAAAATCAAATTTTGTACATCAAGAAGATAGAAAAGGTACGGGACCAGCTATATTATTAGCAAAGGAATTAGTTCAAAACGAAGAAGTAATCATTGTTTTTGGAGATACAATTTGTGAACTGGATTTTAAAGATTTTATTGAGAGTAAAATTTCTTGTATAGGCTTGCACAGAGTAGATAATCCAGGAGATTTTGGTGTAGCACAATTAAATAAGAAAAATAGAGTGCTTAAAGTGGTAGAAAAACCTAAAATGCCAAAATCTAATTTAGCAATAGTTGGAATTTATAAAATTATTGAATCAGCATTAATGTTTCAATGCATTGAGAAAAATCTTAAAGAACAACAAGGTCAAGATGGAGAATATCATTTTACAAGAGCTTTACAAAAAATGATAGATAAAGGAGTTGAAATTAAAGGTGTTAGAGTTAAAAATTGGTTCGATTGTGGAAAAAAAGAAACTTTATTAGAAACAAATAGTATTTTATTGAAAAAGGATAACAAAGTAATAAGTACTAGCTCTGAAAATATGGAAAATACTATTATTATACCTCCTGTTCGAATTGGAAAAAATTGCACCATAACAAATGCGATTATTGGACCCTCAGTTTCGGTTGGTGATAATAGTACTATATCAAATGCTATAATAAAAAATAGCATAATTGGTTCTTTTTCTACTTTAGATGAAGTAGTTTTGAAGAATTCTGTTATTGGAAGCGATGTTTATATACATGGTTTGAGTCAAAGCCTAAATATTGGAGATAATACAGAAATAGATTTAAGATAAATTTTAATCCTAATTTATGTATCAGTATTTTTACCGTAAAGAGAATCAACAATTTGGACCTTTCAATAAGGAAGAACTGCAAAAAGAGAATATTCAGGAAGATAGTTATGTATGGTATTATGGTTTGGAAAATTGGACGCAAGCAAAAGATATACCCCATTTAGCTGATTTATTTTCAAATAAAAATACTTTAAATCAGGAAAATAATACTTCTGTTGTTACTCCTTTAGCTTTTACTAAGGAAAAAGAGGATATTGAAGAGGAAGTAAATGTATTTAAAGAGAATGATACCAAGTTCAAGGTTACCAATATAAATACGAATATTAAAGAGCAAGCGAGTCAGGATAAAAATGCTATGCCTAAGAATTGGATTTTAGAATCTATTTTAATTATTTTACTTTGTTGTATGCCCTTAGCTATTATAAGTATATTCTATGGATCTAAGGTAGATAGTTTATATTTTGCAAGAAAATTTGAGCAAGCACAAGAATATTCTAAAAAAGCCGAAAAATGGTTTTATACTGCTATTATCGTAAATATATCCTTAATTTTTATTGTGTTTATGTATTATTATATAAATCTTTAAATTTTGTCTATTTTCAAAAATAAAACTTTAGTATTTTTACTCATTATTTTAGGTGCAATAGCCATATTTATAATATGGAAATTTCCTCCAGAAGAATATAAATTTTATCCTAAATGTTTTATTTATGTGCTAACTGGTTATCAATGTAGTGGATGTGGAAATTTGCGTGCAAGCCATGCAATTTTACATGGAGATTTTCGAACGGCCTGGACTTATAATCCAAGTATTTTCTTTTTAGCTCCTTATCTTTTAACAGGATTAGTGTTACAAGTATTTACTTCTAAATCCGAAAAAGCGTACAAAATTTTTTCTATTTTGTACCATAGATATGCGTTGCTAAGTATTTTATTTCTTATGATTTTATTCATGATTCTAAGAAATATTTATATTTAAAAAAATAATGAAATCTATTTAACTTAAAATTGCACGTAATACATCTAAAGAATGAATCTTGCGGAAGTAAGGAACATGTATTTGTAAATAATCCAAAATAATATCTTGTAAATAACGTCTTTCTTCACTTGTTATTTTTAATTTTTTTAATTCCTCTAAATTACTATCTGCTATTTTAGCTAATAATGCACTATTTTCTCTATCAATTACAGGAATAATACTTGATGGATATTTTTCAAAGGAAGCAGTATGAATATTAAAATAAGGCTGTAGAAGATTATAAGAATAGCTGTCAATTTTATACCCTAAAAATTGAGCTATATGCATTAAAAAATAAAAAGGATAATTTGCAATTTTATTATTTTCTTCTTTGTCTAAATTTTTAAAAAAATCTTGCATAAAAAAATAAAGATCTTCTTGTACATCAGCCTCTTGTAGGATAACATATAATACTTCTATACAGAAAATTAGAATACAATTCTTAGGAATATTAGTAGGAATTTCCCAAAAATAATTTTGAAGTTTTGCTTCCTTTATATACTGAAAATTTCTTTGTTGATTATAATTTAATTGACATAATAAATAATTCCCTGGATGGTAAATTGAAGCTGTACCCTTTTTTTCCTTACGTACACCTTTAACCATTATAGCTATTTTTCCAAATACTTCGGAAAAGGCATGGACAATCAAACTGGTTTCTCCATATTTAATTGATTTTAAGATTAATAGTTCTGAATTTATATCCATTTTATCTATAAATTATGAAACGACCGTTTCCTTTCAATTCTCCATTTTTGCTAATAATATAAACTATATATACTCCACTTTGCGCTTTTGCACCTGTATAATCATAGCCATTCCATGTTGCTCTTCCACCTTTAGAGACTGTTTTATACACTAAATTATTATATACATCTGTTATCCGTACATCTGCATTCTCAGTAAGGTTATCTATTGTGATAATACCTTGAAAATTTGGAGGAACAGGATTAGGATATATATGTATATCATGTTCCAGGTCTTTTTGAGCTACTTTTGCATCAGCTTTAAAGACCGCTATACCACCTTCAGTAGCAAAATATACTTCTCCAGTGTTTTCATCTATTTTTATGCGATGAATATTATTATGTGGTAAAGGACTATTATCAACATTAAAATGATAAATTTCATCTTCTCCATCTGGAGAAATTAACCAAACACCATTTGGAGTTCCAATCCATTTTCTATTAGCTGCATCTACAGTAATAGCTTTGATTAATTGATTTTCAAATATATGTCCTACAAAACCATCTTCTTTATTTGTAACTTTTTTTAATGTTGCCTCGCAATTCCCATCAATAACACTTCCAGGACAATATACTATTCCAATACCATTATCTGTTCCTATCCAAATAGAACCTTGTAAATCTTTAGCTATACTTCTAGTATTTGCAGATGGTAAATTCCCTCTACCCTCTCCAGATTTTAAAATAGTATAACGATCATCATGAATGTTATCCAAACTTCCATTATCATCATAAACAACTACCCCTGCATTATTTGAATAAGTGGTAAACCATTTTTGATTATAATCATCAATAATAATATCCATAGCAGAATGCGGGAGATTTCCTCCGGTATTAGTTTCCACTCTTTTCATTTTTAAGATTTCGCCATCCTTATCTTTTAAAACACTTAATTCATTAGTAGAATAGCTAGTGCTAATCCAAAGATTATTATCCTTATCAAAAGCTAAACCACCTACAACTGATTCAGGAAAAGAATTTGCATAGGGAGGTAAAACATTTCCATCTAATAATTGATAATCATATGTATCATGAAATATCATTAAACCTGCGGAAAAACTACCTGCAAAAAAAGTTTTTTTACGTGGATGTTTCAAAATGCGTATAAAATCTTCTATATAATTTTCATTTGATAACCAGTGATAATGATGCCAATTTCCATCAATATAAGTGCTGATATTTCTACGATTATTTGTACGCGCAAAATTTTGGCTTTCATACCCACCATGTGCTATATAAATATTTCCATTGTGTACATCAAGATCAAATGCCATTTGCGCTCCTGGACCTGGAGGGGTATGATTGGTGATTTCCCCATTCGAATTAATACCATAAAAACCATAATAATTTTTATGTGCGTAATTACTATAATCAGCATACCAAGTACTTTGATCTGCTAAACTAATTATTCTACTTGGTTGACGCGCTGGAATAGAATCTAATACTGTTCCAGAGTTATTAATTTTATAACTTCCAAAATTTTCATCATTTTCTTTCCAAGAAATCCAAATAGCTTCATCATTTCCATCTAATAATTGAATATTTTCAACTGCTGCATAAATAATATTTTCTGCTAAATCATAAACTTTATTAGCGGAAGAAAAATAAATAGTATTGTTATGAGAAATAATATTCTGTGCATTTAAAGAACTGTGCTTTTCCCAAGAGCTAGCATTTTCAATATTATTATTATCTAAATGAGAACTATATACACCATTGGAATTAGTGATGTAAATTCTATTATTGGTAATTATACTTTGATGAATCGGAGTTAAACTTTGATTATCATAAAAATGTATGGTTTTAATTATTTTTTCTGCTTTTATATCTAAGAGAATTAGTCCAATTCCAGAACTAATATATGCTATACCTTTATTAGTGGAAATATGATTTATAGATTTATCTCCAGATATATTTGCTAGTCGTATATCAGAAATATTTTTAAATTTATATCCATTCCATAAGTCTATATTGTTATTTTTATAAGCTAAAACTGTGGTTTTTGTTAAAGGATCATAAGCTATTGCAGACATTGCAATATCATTCATGCCTTTTGCTTTACTAAAAGTTTCAACATAATTTTCCTCTCTATGATAAATAAAAAAAGCAGATTCAGTAGCACAATAAAATTTTTGACCATAATAGTCCATATCTACTACTTGATTATAAGTATTGATATTTTTCCATTGTCCTACTCCAATGGGTTCATTTGCAAAAGAAGAAATACTTATTAGAAGTATGTATATAAAAAATATAATGATTGGTTTACGCATGGTAAAAGATTAATCTCCTATATAAAAAATAAATAAAAGAAAAAGCAAATTAAAAGCAAGCACTTTACATCTAAATTATTATTAAATTTGTCTTTTATAGAAAAAAATATCCTTTTCAATGAAAAACACCTATGCTATTTCCTCTGCTTTAAATTTAGAACAATTTAATACTATTGTTCGAAATAATAAAAATATAACTTTTACTGATAGTGTATGGGAAAAAGTGAATAAAAGTTATGATTTTCTCAAAGTTTTTGCAAATGAGAAGTTGATTTATGGAATTAATACAGGTTTTGGTCCTATGGCACAATATAAAATAGAGCAAGAGGATCAAATAACTTTACAAATAAATTTAATTAAAAGTCATGCTTCGGGTTTAGGAAAAGCATTAAATAATTTAGAATGTAAAGCAGCATTTTTAGCAAGGTTATTAATATTTATGCAAGGAAAATCAGGTGTACATCCTTCTTTACCTGAATTGATGATTCAATTGTGGAATGCAGAAGCTGTACCTGTAATTTATGAACATGGAGGAGTAGGAGCAAGTGGTGATTTAGTGCAATTGGCACATATAGCTTTAGGTTTGTTAGGTGAAGGGAAATTTTATGTAAATGGAGAAATAAAAGAAGCAAAAGAAGTATTTAAACAACATAATTTAAAACCATTACAGATTTATATCAGAGAAGGCTTGGCTTTAATGAATGGAACTTCTTGTATGACTGGGATAGCAGCTTTAAATGTTTATAATGCGAAAAAATTAATAGATTGGGCTATCACAACAGGAGTTTGGATAAATGAATTAATGGATACCTATGATGATCATTTTTCTTTAGCTTTAAATCAAGTAAAAAAGCACAAGGGACAAATGGAAGTAGCAAAGGAGATGTCTGAAATAGCAGTAAGTAGTAAATGGTTGAAAAGCAGAAAAAAAGAACTATATGATCGCGAGGTGAAAGAAAAAGTAATTACAGAAAAGGTACAAGAATATTATTCCTTACGTTGTATTCCTCAAATAATAGGTCCTGTAATAGATACACTTTCTTATACTGAGAAAATTGTAGAACAAGAATTAAATTCAGTAAGTGATAATCCTATAATTGATGCAGATGCTGCTATGATTTATCATGGTGGTAATTTTCATGGAGATTATATATCTTTAGAAATGGATAAGTTAAAAATTGCTATCACTAAAGTATCTATGCTTTGGGACAGACAATTGAATTATCTTTTAAATCCTAATTTAAATAAAAAATTTCCTCCTTTTTTAAATACGGGAGTATTAGGATTAGAATTTGGACTTCAAGGGATGCAATATCCTGCTGTTTCAAATGTAGCTGAAAATCAAATGCTTAGTAATCCTATGTATATTCATAGTATCCCAAATAATAATGATAATCAAGATATAGTTAGCATGGGATCTAATGCAGCTTTGATAACAAAACGAGTTATTCAAAATACTTTTGAATCTTTATCTATTTATCTTTTAGCTTTATGTAAGGCATCACAAATTAAAGGGAATACTGAAAAATTTTCAAATAAAATACAAGAAGCTATAACTTTTATACAAGCGTATTTACCTGATGAAAAGCATGCATTTGCTCCTTTTGAGAAAATGCAAAAGCTTGTAGAAAAATTGCAATAATTGCAATTTAGAATTATGAAATTTGTTGTAAAACATAAATATAAGATTGTAATGGTCGTGGCTGTTTTAATTATACTTTGGCCATTATCATCATATATGTATATACCTAGGTGGGATAATTTAGATGGATTTTTACCTTATAGATATTTTAATAGTGATTATGTTTGGAATGGATATTTTCCTTATTGGAACAGTTTTCAAATGATGGGATATCCGGCCTATGCGGATCCACAAAGTGGAATGTGGAATCCTATTACATGGATAATAAATTTATTTGGAAAATATACAGTAGGGTCTTTGATAAGCGAAATGCTAGTATACTATATTTTAGCTGCTTTAGGTATGTTTTGGTTAATTAAATCATTATATCAAAATGAATTAATCGCTGCCATAATTGGTTTTGTTTATGCTTTATCAGGACCTATGATTGGAACTGCACAGTTAATGGTATTTACTTCAGGTACAGCCTATCTTCCTTGGTGCATAGCAAGCATGTTTCTTTTTTCAAAAACTTTTCAGTGGAAATATATTGTTTTATCTGGATTATTCGTTGCTTTGCATGTTGTTGTAGCTAGTCCTTCATTCACTGTTTTATTGATTTATATTTACTTTTTTGTTTACGTTTATTTATTTTATTTATTTAGAAAAAATAAAAATAAATTATTGAAAATTTTTCTTTCTAGTTTTATTTTAATTGCTGTATCTATAGCCTTATTATTGCCTTATATTGCTTCTTTTTTAGATTTTGCTCCATACTTTTCAAGAACAGAAAGATTATCTTATGAAAAAGCTACAATTAACCCTTTAAATCCTATCAACTTAATATCTTTTATTTTACCTTATGTAGTTTTGAGTGATTCTACAATGTTATACCCTACTGATATTTCTACAAGAAGTATTTATATAGGACTATTACCTTTTGCTTTCGCTGTGTATAGTATCATTAAATATAGAAAAAATAGAAAAATTCAATTATTGACCGGAATAAGCTTATTTTTTATTATTGCTTCTTTTGGGAGTTTTACTCCTTTATATAAAATATTATACCAATTACCAGGATTTGGTGTTTTTAGACATCCTTCTTTTTTAAAAGTTTATGCTGTTTTTTTATTATTAATCATTGCAGGATATGGACTTAGAGAATATATGAAAAGTTTTAAACAAGAGAAGCTAAAGCTTCATTGGAAAGCAATTATAATCATTTTTACTGTTATTTTATTAGCGTTTTTACTTTTTAAAAATGATTTGATTCATTTACTAAAAAAAATACAGATTTTAATAAAAGGAGATGCTGGTATGGGAATGGCTTTTTCAAAACATTTGTTTATTAATAGCATTGTTTTATTTATATTGTTTATTTTCCTAATTTTAATAAATAAAGTTTTTAAATATCCAAAATCAGTTAGTATAGTTTTGTTTGTTTTATTAGACTTTGCAATCATTACCCCTCTTTATGCTTACCAAACCATAATATTTAATTTGCCTTTTAAAGAATATAAACAATATTTTAAAGATTTACCTAATGAAATAAATCAAGATAATCTAGATAAACCTTTACATTATTTTTCTGAAAAGCAGGAGGATATTAAAAAGATTACTGTTTTATGGGGAAATATATCTACATTTAATAAAACCATTTCATTTAATGGATACAATCCTTTTCGAACCAAAGAATTTGATATAGCCAGAAAAAATGGTGATTTAGAATTTAATACAAACAACCCTTTATTCTTTTTTGCAGGTAAAGAAAGAAAATTTGAGAATGAAAAATTAAATTCAAATTTAGTATGGGGAAAGTATAATTTTGACAATTTAGATATTAAAAATACTAAGATAATTAATTCAAGAATTGGTTTTAATTCGTTTTTTGCAGAAGTAGAAAATAATTCAAATAAACCCCAACTGCTTTTATTAAATCAAAATTTTAATCATCATTGGAAAGCTAATATTGATGGTAAAGAAATACCAGTAATGTTGATGAATACACATATAATGGCTGTAGAAATTCCAGCAAATAGCAATCCTACAGTACAGTTTTATTATAATTATAAAAGCTTATATTATTTCATTGTCGGAAGTATTATCGCCTCTATTTTAATAGGAGTTTATTTGTTACGGTATTTTATATTAACTCCACGAAAATACTTTTAATTCAATTATTTTATGCAAGAAACTGCCATTATAATACCTTGTTTCAATGAGATAAATCGTTTAGACTCAGATTATCTACTTTCCTTTTTAAAAAAGCATAGGAAATATACCATTTATCTAATTGACGATGGAAGCACAGATGGAACACAAAATCTCTTACATAAAATAAAAGAACAAAATCCGAAACAAATAGAAGTTGTAACTTTTCAAAGAAATAGTGGAAAAGGAGAAGCGGTTCGACGAGGAATGATGGAAGCTTTAAAAAATAAGGAATTTAATTATTTTGCATTTCTAGATGCAGATTTTTCCACTCCATTTTCTGAAATAATACGTTTAGAAGAAGTATTAAAAGCTAAAAATAAATTTGCTGTTTTTGGTTCTCGTTTAAAAACCCTTAATTCCCAAATAGAGCGCTCTCTTGTACGGCATTATATAGGTCGATTTATTGCTACTTTAATTTCCAAAACTATTAACTTGCCTATGTATGATACACAATGCGGAGCTAAGATTTTTGATAGGAATATAGTTGAATATATTTTTAAAGATGTATTTATTTCTAAATGGTTATTTGATGTGGAAATTATAATGCGTTTGAAAAATCTATGGAGTGATAATATTTTAAATCATTTATTAGAAGAACCTATACTAAAATGGAAACATGTAGATGGTTCCAAAATTTCAATATCTTATGGACTAAAAATTCCGTTTGAATTATATAAAATCAAACAAAAATATAAACAGAAATAAAAAAATAAAGCCCAGATATTTCATTTTAAAAGTTCAGATTATTAATGTACCTTATCCAATCAAGATTTAAAATTTAACAATTTCAAGTTTTATGAACTTAAGCCCCTTACCAAAAAGTTTACAAATCGTCAAAGCTTCAGCAGGTTCTGGAAAAACTCATACTTTAACACAAGAGTTTTTAAAATTAATTTTTACCTCAGAAAAAGCATATCAAAAAGTTTTAGCAGTTACTTTTACGAACAAGGCTACTGCTGAAATGAAAGGTCGAATCATGGAGATTTTAAAAGCTATTGCGCTAAAAGATCCTAATGGTGAAGCAGAGGATTTTATTAATGCATTAAAAGAACATTATAAAGAATGGACAAACGAAATTCTATTTTCTAAAGCTGATCGTATTTATAGAGAAATTTTACATGATTACAGTAGATTGAATGTTAGTACTATTGATAAATTTGTATTAAAAGTTATCAGAGGTTTGACTTATGAATTTGAAATTGACCATCATTTTCAAGTGGAATTAAATACTGAAAAAGTAATTGATGAAATAAGCATGCAAATGCATGAAACCCTGCAAGAGGAAAAAGAATTATTAGATTGGTATTTATCCATTGCAGCACAAAAATTAGAAAATAGTAAAAACTGGGATTTTAGGAAAGAATTAGTGAGTTTTGTTAGAAGCATTTTATTTAGTGAGGATTTTATTAAAATGCAACAGGATTTAAGACAGATTCCTGAAAAAAATATATTTAAAAAAATCCAATTAAAAGCTATAAATGCCAAGCAAGAATTAGAAGAATTTCAAGAAGAATTATTAAAAGAATTCTTTACTATATTCCAAAAATTTTATGCTTTTGAACCGGAAGGTTTAAATAAAACGAATGCAAAAGCTATTGGTATATTTTTTCAAACTAATTCTAATTTAAAAATTAAGAATTTAGAAGACTTAATTGAGAGATTAAAAAAAGAAAATAAATTCTTTAATAAAAAGTATCAATCAGATGCTATTAATGAAGAATTTTTGAATACTTTATATTCTTTTTGGTATAGCGTTGAAAGTAAATATGATAATTTAAAAAATAATTTTGATTTTTTTTCATTGCTAGAAGAAAGTAATCAGTTTTTACGAATTTGTATAACTTTATCTAAACATTTAGCAGATTATAGGAAAAAACATGGTGTACTGTTAATCTCAGATGCTACGAATTTACTTTATCAAATAGCTAAAGATCATGAGGATAATCCATCTTTTATATGGGAGAAAATAGGGCAACGTTTTCAATATTTTTTAATTGATGAATTTCAAGATACTTCTAAAACGCAATGGGAAAATTTTAAACCTTTAATTAAAAATGCAATTGCAGAAAATCCACCCAACCACTTATCTCATCTTATAGTTGGAGATGTAAAACAGAGTATTTATCGATGGAGAGGCGGTGATTGGGACTTATTAGAAAATAAAGTAAAAAAAGATATAGGACCTGAATATGTGGATGATGATAGAATATTAGATACAAATTATAGAAGTAAAGAGAATATTGTAGCATTTAATAATGCGCTTTATTCATTCTTACCATCCTATATACAAAAACATTTAAATGAAGATTTAATTCCTGAGCTTTTTCCCGAAAATCAAGAAGAAGTATGGATAAAAAAAGGATATGATAAACGACTTTTAAAAATTTATGAAGAGAAATCAACAGTGCAAAAAGTATCTCCTTTTGCAATTAAAAATCCTTATAAAGGTGTAGTAGAGTTAATTCCTATTCCTGTAGAAAATAACTCATTTAGATTTAGTAGAAATAAAGAAAAGATTTATGAACATTTAGGTGATAAAATAGCATATTGGTTAAAAAATAAAATTTATTCTGCTTCTCAAATAGGAATCCTTGTTAGAACAAACAATGAAGCAAAAGAAATTATTGCAACAATTGCTGCATCCTATCCTCATATCCCTTTGGTGAATGCTGATGCTTTTATAATAAAAGAAAATATTGCAATTCAACTCTTAAATTATTGTATGCTTTATGCGCAAACAGGTGTAGATGAAGGGCAAAAGAAAACATTACTATTACAAATTATCCATGCTTATTATGAAGTTTTGTTTCTAAAAAATGATGAAAAGTACCATAAATTAACTGCAATAGATTATAATAATATTAAAGATATTGCTACCATAAAAGATGCAAAGGAATTTTTACCAGAAAAGTTCTGTGTTTATTGGGAAAAGATTGTGCATTATCCTACCATGGAATTTGTAGAACAATGTATAAATCTATTAAATCTAGATAATTATACGCCATTTATTCCTTATTTATTAACATATAGAGAAGCAATTAGTTCTTCTAATGAAAATTATGGTGCATCTATTGAGCAGTTTTTACAATTTTGGGAAGAAGAAAAAGGGAATATAGTATTACCAGAAGGAAGTCAAGGAGAATTTATTGAAGTGGTAACAGTTCACAGATCTAAAGGATTAGCTTATGATGTGGTATTAATTCCTACTTTAAGTTGGAGCATGTCTAGTTTGAAAGATAGAAAACGTAATTATAAATGGTGGAAAGTTGATTCTGAAAAAGTTCCACATCTTGATACATTTCCTATAAATTTTTCAGACAAAGCAATTCCTCATTTTCCCGAAGAATCAGCGGAGGAAATATTTATGCAATACGTTGATGCTTTAAATGAATTATATGTTGCAACAACGCGAGCTAAGAATCATTTAATTATGTATTATGTTTTAGAAAGTGACAAATTGAATCTAAAACCTAGTTCCTATATTATTAGTGATTTCTTACATGCTTTTATACAAAAAAAGTATAATAAACCAATAAATGATGAAAAAATAACAATTATAGGTGAGGAAATTCCTCAGATTAAAAATCAAAAAATTACCAATAATACCATTGAATTACAAAAATATCCTACAAGTCAACAATTTGAATTAGCTTATACTTCAAAGAAGGTATTAGAAGATGATTTATTAGCACAATTTCCTGCTCAAGAGTTAGGAATTTGGGCGCACCAAATGATGGAATGGCATTTTCAAGAAAAAAATTGCATCCAATTATTAGAAAAAAATAAGAATCAAGGAAAAATCACAAAAGAGTTATTTATTAAATTACAAGAAATTTACTCTATTATTCAAAAAGATCCGCAATTATTACAATTTGAAAAATACAAAGAATATATATTATTGAATGAACAAGACATTATCAATGTCGAAGGAAAGGCATTCAGACCTGATATTATATGGATTTCTACAAAGGAGAAATCAGCCTGTATTTTAGATTTTAAATTTACTTCCAAAGGGAGTAAAAAACACCATCAGCAAGTAGAAAAATATAAAAAGCTACTATATCAAATGGATTTTTTACATGTAGAAGCATATTTATATTATGGATTAGAAAACCCTCAATTAATTACTGTATAAGATGCAAAGTTTTTTAAAAGAATTTGCCCAGAGAATATATAAAGACTGGGCTCCGAATTTACATAAAATAGCTATTGTTTTTAATAATAAAAGACCAGTTCAAATTTTACAATATCACTTAAGTGAGCTGATAGATAAACCAATTTTTGGCCCTCAAACTTTTACTATTGATGAATGGATTGAAGATATTGATGAAGCACAAAGAATAGATGAAATAGAAGAGTTTTTTATTCTTTATGAAATTTATAATGAACTTTTAGGGGAACATACTATTAGTCAAGATGCATTTTTTGGATTATTTCAAATGATTCGTCAGGATTTCCATCAAATTCAGGATTATTTAGTCTCTGCTGAATTATTATTTACTTATTTAAAAGATATAGCAGAAATAGAAATTTTATTCCCGAGTTTAAGTCCCGAACAAAAGGAGTTTTTACGAAGCTTTTGGAGTGGTATAGAAGAAGAAAAAAATATCCCTGCACAGCGAAAATTTGTAGTATTATGGCAAAGATTAAATATTCTATTTAAAGAATATGAAAAGAGATTAAAAACTACTAATAAAACTACTCTTGCTTATTCTTATAAAAAAATAAGTAAAAACCCTGAAAATTATAAAGAGAAATGGTCGCATTACGAACATATTTATTTCGTGGGTTTTAATGCAATGCATAGCTCTTTACAAAAAATTATAGCTTATATACAACAAGAAAATAAATTTACTTTCTTTCATGATTGGGATTCTTATTATGCGAACAATAAAATTGATAAAGCTGGATTTTTCTATAGACAACAAAAAAATTTGATTGACGAAAATGCACAACCTTTAGCTAATAACTTTATCAAAGAAAAAAAATTCCATATTTATGGAATGCAAGGAAATGTAGCACAAGCTAAGTTTTTAAACAAATTAATACCTAAATTAATTCCGGATAAAAACCCTAAAATGGAAGAAATTGCCATTATTTTAGTAGATGAAAATATGGCTATTCCTGTTTTACAATCTATGCCAGAAAAGTATCCCTATAATCTTAGTATGGGATATCCTTTTATTTATAGTGAAGTGTATCAATGGATAATCTTCTTTCTTGAAGTTCAAAAGTATTATCATCAAAATAATAGTAAACAATTACCAAAAGACTTATTAGAAAAACAATTTCCTTTGATACATAAAGAATATCCCATGTATATAGAAGAATGGAAAGCTATGTTAAATAGGTATAGCTCACATCTTTATATAAAATCGGATATTTTTGAAAATTATAAAATACCATTACTTAATAAAAAAGTTAATTCTCGTGAGTTCTTAACTGAAATACGTCTTTTTTTAGAAAATAAATTAGCAAATATTGAAGAAGGAAATGAATATGAAGAAATAGAATCAAATTTATTATTATATTCTTTTAGAACTTTTGATAGTTTTTATAAAAATGTAATTACATACCAAGATCATTTAGATTTATCTGTTTTAATCCAAGTTATACAAAGGCATTTAAAACAATTAAATATTCCCTTGGCTGGTATTGATCTCAATGCAATACAAGTTTTAGGGCTTTTAGAATCTAGAGCTTTAGATTTCAAGAAAATAATAATAATGAATGCAAATGAAGGAATTTTCCCCTCTTCTTCGCAAAGACCTTCATTTATTCCAGATAATATTCGCAGAGCTTTTAAAATGCCAGTATTAGAACATCAAGATGCTTTAGTAGCTCATGTTTTTTATAGTTTAGTTCAAAGAGCTGAAGAAGTGCATGTTTTATATAATGCTACAATTTCTAATGATTCAACAGGAGAGTTATCACGATTCTTACAACAAGTAGAATACGAATCCAAGCATGAGTTTAAGTATTATTATCAAAATCAATTAATTGAAATAAAAAAAAATGAACCTTTACAAATAGAAAAAACAGAAGAGGTTAAAAATACTTTGTACCAACGTTACAGTAAATCTGCTTTTTCGGCTTCTTCTTTAAATGCTTATATGTCCTGCTCTTTACGTTTTTATTTAGAGAGAGTTTTAAAATTTGAAGATACGGATATTGATACAAGTCCATTATCACCTATTACTTTAGGATTAGTTATTCACAAGGTTTTAGAAAATGCATATCAAGAATATTTAAATAAACAAGCAAATTCTAATGATGTAGAAGAAATAATAAAAAATGCTCCTAAAATTCATGAAGAAGTTTTTGCAACTCATGAAAATTTAAAGCATATTCAAAAAGGTACAGATTTGATAATTTTAGAAAATATTGCTTCGCACGGGATTAAATCTATATTAGAATTTGATAAAAAACATGTACCATTTAAGGTAATTGGATTAGAAGAAAAGATTTTATTAAGAAGTGAAGAATTAGGATTTACTATTCAAAATGCCGATGCATCTGTACAAATACCTATATCTTTTTATGCAGAAATAGATAGAATAGATTTTTATAAAGGAGCGATTCGTCTTATAGATTATAAAACAGGTAATGTAGAAAAATTAGAATTTAAATCCATGGAAGAGGTGTTTAAGCGTAATGTAAATCGAGAAGGCAGTAAAGAAAATATTGCATTTCAATTATTATTATACGCATGGATTTATTATAAGAAAAATAAACCAGAAAAAATTATAGTACCTCAAGTTTGGTCTTCCCGAGTTTTATATAATGCAGATGAAGGAATCTATTTAAAAGTTAAGAATGTGGAATTATCTCCAGACTTAGATTTTACTAGTTTTATTGTATTAATGGAAGATTTTGAATTGGAATTAATTTCCTTATTGGAAGAAATATTTTTTAATGACCTCCCCTTTAAACATCCAATAGAGAATAAAAAAAATTATTGTGAAAATACCGCATTTTCTATTTTTTGTTTTGGTGGAGATAGCACTATGGAGAGTAGTTAAAATATTTGTATCTTTCCATTTTTAAATTTTGAATTTATGAGCCAATCGAAAACGAAAAAATCATTTGTAGATCGTTTTTTATCCAGTGTAGAACGTATTGGAAATTTATTACCACATCCTGCTACTTTATTTGCGGGTTTTGCTTTATTGGTAGTTTTACTTTCTTGGATAGTTAGTTTATTTGATATTTCTGTTATACATCCTGGAACAGGAGAGGAAATTGTCCCTTTTAATTTAGTAAGTAAAGAAGGTTTAGCATTAATATTAGAAAAAATGGTAACTAACTTTACCAGTTTTGCTCCTTTAGGAACAGTTTTGGTAGCCTTATTAGGTATTGGAATTGCAGAAGGTTCTGGGCTGATTGGTGCTGTATTAAGAAAAATTGTTCTAGCTTCTCCGCCCAAATTATTAACTTTTGTAATTGTACTTTCAGGAGTAATTTCTAATACAGCGAGCGAAGTGGGTTACGTATTATTAGTCCCTTTATCAGCAGTAATTTTCTTAGCGGCGGGTCGACATCCTATAGCAGGTTTAGCTGCTGCTTTTGCGGGTGTTTCAGGCGGTTATAGTGCGAATTTATTATTAGGAACAATAGATCCCCTTTTAGCTGGATTATCAGAAGAAGCAGCACGTATTTTAATTGCTGACTATACGGTTAACCCTGCAAGTAATTATTATTTCATGTTTGTTTCCACTTTTTTAATTGCAGGTTTAGGTACTTGGGTTACGGATAAAATTATTGAACCTCGATTAGGACCTTATAAAGGGGAAGAACAAGCTTTAGAAATTGAACAATTGAATTCTTTAGAAAAAAGAGGAATTCGCTTTGCCTTGATAGGTTTAGCATTATTCTTTGCTTTTATATTAGGAGGTCTTATACCAGAAAATGGATATTTAAGAGGAGAAGATGGCGGTATTCTAAAATCACCTTTTATGTCAGGAATTGTAGCATTAATCTTTATTAGTGCCGCAATAGGTGGGATAGCCTATGGAATTGGTGCAAAAACATTTAAAAATGATTCGGATGTGATGAAAGGTATGGCTGATGCTATGGAAACCCTAGGATCTTATATAGTTTTAGTATTCTTTGCTGCTCAGTTTGTTGCTTATTTTAATTGGACTAATTTAGGATTAATCTTCGCCATTCAAGGAGCTGGAGCTTTAGAAAGTGCAGGATTAGGTCCTATACCTCTTATGATTGCATTTGTTTTAGTTTCAGCAATAATCAACCTTGTAATGGGATCAGCTTCTGCTAAATGGGCTATTATGGCTCCTGTATTTATTCCGATGTTTATGCTTTTAGGATATTCTCCAGAATTTGTTCAAGTTTCTTATAGAGTTGGAGATAGTGTATCGAATATAATATCTCCTATGATGTCCTATTTTGCTTTAATAGTGGCCTTTTTACAACGATATGATAAGAATGCTGGTATTGGTACTATTGTTTCTGCTATGTTACCTTATACCATTGTGTTTTTAATTGGTTGGGTAATTTTATTAATAATTTGGATTATCTTAGGTTTACCTATTGGTCCAGGTGCGGAAATGTATATTGATACTTCTTTATTACCAAATAGATAGAATAAAGGTGAATCTAAAAATAAATGTAATTTTTATTAATTGGAATACCCAAAGGATTAACTTGGATTTATCGTCTAATAGGGTATAAAGTTATATTGATATGAGAAAGACTATTGTTTATTTAGCTATTATCTCGCTGGTTTTATTTACAATTTCTTCTTGTACTAAAGATGAAGTTGTAGATCCTAATAATCCCTTGGTAGGTCTTTGGTCTGTGGAAAAAGATACCTATAAAGAGGGAAATAGGGATTTGGAAACTACATTTTATGATGAACCATCAAGTTATTTTATTCAGATTAAATCCAAAGGTGATTGGATTGAAGAAGAGGGGTATTTAGGACAAGAACCTATAGTTCGTACTTATCAATACGAGCTCATTGGAAATGATTCTATTTTATGTTATACCCGTGTTCCTTCCGATGGTTTTAAAATGCGTTATGAATTAAACGGATTAGAAATGATTCTTACAGAGAAAGGGTATAAAGAGGTGAGTGGTGTTAATATACCTTATACTTATGTTCGTTATTTATATAAGTAACTGTTGGTAATCAAAAAATATATGGTAAAAGAGTGGTTATTTCATTAAATGCTACTTTTTTACCATTTTTTTTATTGTGGATAAAATATTAAGAATCTTCTTTTATATTTAATTTAATTAAAGCTAATTCAGCTGCTTTTTCACCTGCTTCTTTCTTAGTATATCCTGTTCCAGTAGTAATATGTACTTTATCAAGGATTATATCAATATAAAATATTTTCCTTCCATTTACTGTTTGGCAATCTGAATCATTAAAGTCTAATTCTCTCTTATTTTTTTGTGCCCAAGAGATTATTTTATTTTTTAAATTATATCCTTGCTGTAGTAACTCTGTAAGATTAACGTGATTTTTTATAATTACTTGTAGAATATACTTTTTTGTTTTTTCATAGCCATGATCTAAATAAATAGCTCCAATAAAAGACTCCAATGCATTTCCAAAGATATGCGAAGATTTTAGATTTTTATCTGCTTCATTGAAGTTCATCAAAGCAAGCATTCCCATTTCTTTTGCTATTTCATTAAGGGAGTTTCTACTTACTATTTTAGATCGCATTTCGGTTAGAAAGCCTTCATTTTTATTTGGGAATTTTAAGTATAAATATTCTGCAATTACAGCACCTAAGATAGCATCTCCTAAATACTCTAAGCGTTCATTATTGCTCTCATTGTCCTCCGTAATAGAACTATGCGTGATTGCTTGGATATAATAAGCTACATTTTTAGCTTTTACACCCATTAAGTTTTTGAGCATTTTTTTGAAATGCCTTTTTTCTTTAGTAGATAATGTTAAGCTTTGTTGGGACAATTTAAAAAATATTACTCCTCAAATTTTTTAAATACCACTGAAGCATTATGTCCTCCAAATCCAAAGGTATTGCTAATTGCAGCCTTTACTTCCCTTTCTTGATAAGTATTTAAGGTTAAATTTAAATCTGGATTGATATCAGGATCAACTACTTTATGATTTATAGTTGGAGGTATAATATTATTCTTCAATGCTAAAACAGTAGCAATAGCTTCTATAGCACCAGCAGCACCTAATAA
>DATGSF010000085.1:0-11874 GCA_035302865.1 Chitinophagaceae bacterium | reverse complement strand
CATAACTACAAAATCGTACTTCAGAGTATTTCCATTAGAATAAACCACTAAATCAATGTCATTATAAACATTTTCATTTACAACGGTATTATATAACCCAACTTTTGAAGCCCATTTTGTGGGATCATTACCAATAAAGTAATTATGGTAAGTTTCTTTTTTACCATATTTTTTAAATTCACCCAATAAATTAGAATTTACTAAAGTGACATCAAAAACATGTGTAGTAATCAAGTCATCAAAAGTATTTCGTGACTCCCATTCATCATGTGCTTTTTGTATAGCTTCCATATCGTCAAAAGTATAACGAAAACCATAATTCGTTAAAAACACAGCACCGCCAGGCAATTCTGCCTTAAAACGAGCAGAATCATTCCATTGACCTTTATTTTCAATTAAATGAATACTACCCTCTTGATGTTTTTCTTTATATACAGTTTCATTATAGACATTAGCAGTAGAATTAAAGGATAATCCTACCAGTAATAAACTAGAAACTCCGTATAAATAACGTTGTAATGATTGCTTCATCTTTATATTTTATTAAAATCACTTAATATTATAGATACAATAATAATAAAAATCCTTAAGTTTTACAATTGCTATCGAAATTATTTTTAAATTTTACTATAAATTTGTTTTTTATTTAAATTCCACCCTTATAATTAGACTCATTATTTTAAGAAATGGTTGGTAGAAAAAAATAAAAAACTAGAGAATTTTATGAAATAAAACAATTTTCTTTATATTAGATTTTTTAAAACAGTATATTAGTAGCATAATTAATTAATAACATGAGTTTCATAAGCCCCGCAATAAAAAAATACATGCAATGGAGAATTCAATCTGTAATGAATTTCGTTCATAATCCTATAGAAATGCAAACTTCTGTTTTTAACGATTTAATAGGAAGGGCACAATATACTCATTTTGGTAAAAAACATGACTTTAATCAAATAAACAGCATAAAAGATTTTAAAAATGCTGTTCCTCTACATGAATATCATAACTTTCAACCTTATATTGACCGCATTTTACATGGCGAACAAAATACCACTTGGCCAAGTCCTATACAATGGTTTGCAAAAAGTTCGGGAACTACAAGCGATGTAAGTAAATTTATCCCCGTAAGTCAAGAATCTTTAAAAGAAAATCATTTTAAATCAGGCAAAGATGTTCTAGCTTTATATTTAAATGCTTTTCCACAATCCCACATTATAAATGGTAAATGTTTAACTATTGGAGGTTCCCATCAAATTAATCAGCTAAATACACAATCATTTTATGGAGATTTATCAGCGGTAGTTTTACAAAATATGCCATTTTATACTCATGTTATGCGAGCTCCAAATTTACAGGTAGCATTAATGGAGGATTGGGAAGAAAAATTAGATGCTATAATTTATGATGTATATAAAGAAGATATCACCTATATCGCTGGAGTGCCCACGTGGACATTAATTCTGATGAAAAAAATTTTAGAAATTTCTAAAACAGACAATATATTAGACGTTTGGCCAAATCTAGAATTATATCTACACGGTGGAGTTAGTTTCAAGCCTTATAGAAAGCAATTTGAATCGATAATTCAATCTCAAAACATGCGTTACTATGATACTTATAACGCATCAGAAGGTTTTTTTGCTGCGCAAAACGATATTAATACGGAAGGAATGCTTTTATTCCTTAATCACGGTATATTTTATGAATTTATGCCCACTGAGGAATATGGAAAAGAAAATCCTGAAACAATAAATTTACAAGATGTGGAGATAGGAAAAAACTATGGTTTAGTAATCTCTACTAATAGTGGTTTATGGAGATATATAGTTGGTGATACTATTCAATTTGTTTCTAAAAATCCATATAAAATAATAGTAAGCGGAAGGTTAAAACACTTTATAAATACATTCGGTGAAGAAGTGATAATTGAAAATACCGACACAGCTATTCAAAAAGCATGTGATAGTACTGGAGCAAAAGTAAATGATTATACCGCAGGACCTATATATATGGACAAAAATGTAAGCGGAGGGCACGAATGGATAATAGAATTTGAGGAACTTCCTGTTTCATTAGCTACTTTTTCTGAACATTTAGATCGAAATCTTCAGCTAGTGAACAGTGACTACAAAGCGAAAAGACATAAAGACATTGCATTAAAAATGCCTATAGTTCACCGTATGCAAATCGGAGGTTTTAACGATTGGCTAAGAAGTAAAAACAAATTAGGTGGACAACATAAAGTACCTAGATTATCAAATGATAGAAAGTATCTAGAAGAAATTCAACCTTGGATAAAACCTTAATAATTTTAGTTGATTTAAATTTAAAGCATTATTTTATCTATTTAAGGCATATTTAGACTTTTCTCGTAATTTTGTATTCTTTGATAAAATTAAAAATTATCTTTGTTCCATGATTATAAAATTATTTTCCAAACCCTTTTTAACTCTATTTGCTTTATTTATCGTTTTTACTTCGTCGTTAAGTGTTAAAACATACAGTCAAAGTAGCCCTGAAAGTTATCAATTGCAAAAAGAAGGACACAAGCAAATCCAAAACAATAATCCTGAACAAGCAATTATTTTATTCAAACAAGCAATACGTATCGATCCACAAGAGGTGAGTTTACGAAGAGATTTATCTTATGCTTATTTTCTTACAGGCGATTTAAAAGAAGCAAAGAATGGTATAAAGGATGTTTTAAATTCTTCCTTTGCCGATGAGCAGACTTTCAGAATTGCTGCAGCTATTGAAAATGCTGATGGGAATACACGAAGAGCTAATAGAATAATTAGAGATGGTTTACAGAAATATCCTTACTCTGGTTTATTATATCAACAACAAGGGGTTTTATACCAATTTCAAAAAAAAGAAAAAAACGCATTAGAGGCATGGCAAAAAGGTATTGAAGTAGATCCTAACTTTGCTACTAATTATTATTTTGCAGCATTAGCATACGCTAAAAAACAAGAACATATTTGGGCGGTAATTTATGGAGAAATTTATTTAAATATGGAAAACCATCCCAATAGAGGATTTGAAATAAAAAAACAAATTGTAGAATCTTATCAAGAGCTATTCAAACAAGACAACTTATCAGATCTACCCACTTTTGGAAAAAACAATCAAAATTCAGAGCATAACTTTTCTAATATTTTAGAGTTTCTAACCCTACAAAACGGTGGTATACTTAAAAGAGGTTTTGACATTGAAGCATTAATAATGTTAAGAACTCGAGTACTATTAGATTGGAAAAACAATTATTCTATAAATTATCCATCATCATTATTAAGTTATCATC
Organism: Chitinophagaceae bacterium; assembly: GCA_035302865.1. Lineage (GTDB taxonomy): Bacteria > Bacteroidota > Bacteroidia > Chitinophagales > Chitinophagaceae > DATGSF01. The sequence goes on along the minus strand of DATGSF010000085.1, from coordinate 8,567 downwards.
AACGATTAATGAATAATGGTTTTTTTGACACATATAATCAATGGTTATTTGGAGCTTATTTAAACTCGCAAGAATTTAGCACTTGGAAACAAATGCACAGTAATATTTTTGCTAAATTTGAAGATTGGAAAAATAAGAATCCTTTACAAATGGCTTCTTTTGACCCCAAACCCTAAATTTTATTTTTATGCAATTAGAAGAATTAAAAGAAAAATTAAAAAATGAAATCATTGAGGTATTGAATTTGGAAGAAATTAGCCCTCAAGATATTGATAATGATGCACCTTTATTTGGGTCAGGATTAGAATTAGACAGTATAGACTCTCTAGAGTTAATGGTATTATTAGATAGAAATTATAGCATTAAAATTCCTGATGCAGATGTAGGAAGAAAGGTATTTCATAGTATTGATACTATGGCGGAATACATTTATAAAAATAAAAAATAGTATGCAAAAAATTGCAATAATTGGAGCTACGGGATCTATTGGTACACAAACTATAGAAATTGTCAAGGAGCATCCAGATAAATTAAAGGTTCATTTAATTAGTGGACATTCTAATGCTGATTTATTAATTGAACAAGCGAAAGAATTTTCTGTTCCTAAAGTAGTAGTAACAGACGAAAATGCTTATAAAAAAGTAAAAGAAGCACTAAAAAATACAAATAACAAAGTCGAATTCGGACAGAATGCTTTAAGGGATTTAGTTCAAGAAGAAGAAATTGATATAGTTGTAGCTGCTATTGTTGGATTTGCTGGCCTTAGTTCTACTTTATCTGCAATTCAAGCGGGAAAAAAAATCGCTTTAGCCAATAAGGAAACTCTAGTTGTCGCTGGAAAAATTGTTATGGATGAAGCAAAAAAACATGGTGCAGAAATCGTTCCAATAGATAGTGAACATGCAGCTATATATCAATGTTTGGTAGGAGAAAGAAAGGAGGATATTGAAAAGATAATTCTTTCAGCTTCTGGTGGTCCATTTATTGGTAAGAAAACTAATTTTCTTTTAAATGTTAAAAAAGACCATGCTTTGCAGCATCCTAATTGGGATATGGGTGCTAAAATTTCTATAGATTCGGCTTCTTTAATGAATAAGGGTTTAGAAATGATTGAAGCCAAATGGTTATTTGGATTAAAGGATGATCAAATAGAAGTGATAGTTCATCCTCAGTCGGTAATACATTCTTTAGTAGAATTTGTAGATGGATCTTTAAAAGCACAGTTAGGAATTCCTGATATGCGAATTCCGATTCAATATGCTTTTTCTTTACCTCATCGTTGGAAAAGTTCTTATAAGAAGTTTTCTTTTAAAGATTACGCAAAATTAACTTTTGAAGAGGCTGACACTAAAACTTTCCGAAATCTTGAACTTGCACAAAATGCCATGAAGCAATGTGGCAATATGCCTTGTATTCTCAATGCAGCAAACGAAGAAGTTGTTTTTGCTTTCCTAAAGAACAAAGTTGGATTTATCGAGATGTCCGATATAATAGAAAAAACTATGGAAAAAGTTCCATTTTTAGAAAATCTAACTTTAGAAGAGTTGGTTCAAAGCGATAAAGAAGCACGAGAAGTAGCTTTGGAATTTATTAAAAACTCAAATTTATACAATTAGCTTATTATAATTTAGATTATTATGTCAGGAGTTTGGATTCAAATTATTCAATTTTTATTAGCATTTTCCATTTTAGTTGCCTTGCATGAATGGGGTCATTTTATATTTGCGAGAATTTTTAAAACTAAAGTTGAAAAATTTTACTTGTTTTTTGATTTCTTATTTCCCTTTAGCAATATCATGAATTTTTCTCTGTGGAAAAAGAAAAAAGGAGATACGGAGTATGGAATTGGATGGTTTCCATTAGGAGGATATGTAAAAATTGCTGGAATGGTAGATGAAAGTATGGATACAGATCAATTAGAAAAACCAGCAAAACCTTGGGAGTTTCGAGCTAAGAAACCATGGCAAAGACTTTTAATTATGTCTGGTGGAATTATTGTTAATGTACTCTTAGCTGTTTTTATTTATGCTATGATATTATTCACTTGGGGACAAGAACGATTAGCAATGTCGGAATTAAAACACGGTGTTCATGTTGTGGATTCCTTAGCTATGGATTTGGGTTTTCAAGATGGTGATAAAATTCTTCGAATCAACGGCGAAAATGTGGATTATTATAATGATTTAATCCCAATGATGGTTCATGCAAAAACTGTTGAAATTGAAAGAGATGGTGAAATAAAAGCGTTGAATTTCCCTATTAATTTTGTTGAACAACTCATAAAAAAAGACAATATTCAATTATTCACTTTACCTCTTCCAGCAATAGTTGGAGAGATTGCTGAAGGCACACCAGCTAGCGAATCAGATCTACAAGCAGGCGATAAGATTTTGCGCGTAAATGGAGAAGATGCTTCATTTATTATGCAAATGCAGAGAATAGTTAAAGCAAATAAAGGTCAAAACATTACTATAGAAATAGAAAGAGATAACAGTATAAAAACGATACACTCTAATGTTAATGATGAAGGTTTGATAGGTATTCAGTTTATGTCTCCAGATCCTAATTTATTAGAAGAAATGGGTCTATATAATTTTGAAGTAAAAAAGTATGGTTTTTTTGAAGCTTTTCCAGCAGGTCTGAAATTAAGTATAGATAGAATAAGCAGTTATGCTGCACAATTTAAATTAATTTTCAATCCAAAAACTGGAGCATATAAAGGCGTGGGTGGTTTAGTAAGCATAGGAAAAGTATTTCCAGACACTTGGAGCTGGCAAGCATTTTGGTCGATAACTGCATTTTTATCTTTAATATTAGCATTTATGAACTTATTACCTATTCCAGGTTTAGATGGGGGGCATATCTTTTTTACGTTAATTGAAATGATAATTGGTCGCCCTGTAAATCAAAAAGTTTTAGAAGTAGCTACGAGTATAGGACTGATATTATTATTAGCATTAATGCTTTATGCTAATGGTATGGATATCTTCAGACTTTTTAAGAAATAAATTTAAAAAAAACAGCATGACTGAACATTAAGAAACTCTTGGATATGAATAAATTCATTCAATTTTTTATAGTTTTAGCATTAACTTTATTTTGGATTATTGTTTTAAATAATCCTATTGGTAAATTACCTGTGCTAGGTTCTTTCTTTAGTCCTAAAACAGGATTTTGGATGAATGCTGAAAATAAATCTGGAGCGGAGAAATTTACTGTTCCAAAGGATTCTTTAGAAGATTCAGTTCTTGTTTTATTTAATGATAGAATGGTTCCTCAGATTATTGCAAAATCGGATAGGGATTTATATTTTATGCAAGGCTATGCCCATGCTCATTTTAGATTATGGCAGATGGACTTTTATAGTCGTTATGCATCGGGAAGATTAAGTGAGGTATTTGGAATTGATGCTTTCAATTTAGATAGAGAGCAAAGAAGAAAAGGAATGTTGTGGGCTGCAGAAGCTGCTTTAAAAAATATGGAAAAAGATCCAGAAACAAAATTAATTTTAGATGCTTATACTAGTGGAATAAATACTTATATTAAACAATTAAGATACCACTACTACCCTATTGAATTTAAATTATTAAATTATACTCCAGAAAAATGGACTAATTTAAAAACAATGTTAGTTTTTAAAATGCTAACCGATGATTTAACAGGTTATAGCAAAGATATAGATTACTCATTATATAGAAATGTACTTAGCAGTTACGATTTTGATTTTCTTTTTCCTAATTATAATTCCTCAGCTATCCCTAGCATAGAGAAAGATTGGCCAAAAGCTAGGAATAGCAAACCAAGAACACCAGCAGCAAATATATTTTCGGATTTTTCACAAATAGATTTTGAAAAATCCAATGAAAAATCTCTTAGTAAAATCCCTTTACCTCAAGAACATGCAATTGGTAGTAACAATTGGGTAGTAGGTATGGAAAAAACCATGTTTGATAATGTATTATTAGCCAATGATCCTCATTTAGGCTTGTCTATGCCCAATATTTGGATTGAAATGCAATTAAGTTCTTATACACAAAATGTATATGGAGTTAGTTTACCAGGAGTACCTTCAATAATAATAGGACATAATGATGATATAGCATGGGGGGTCACAAATCACTATGCAGACGTAAAGGATTATTATGAAATATTTCCAAATGACAATTGGACTTCATATAGTTTTGACCAAGAATGGGTACCTTTTAACATAAGATATGAGAAAATAAAAATACTAAATGCTGAAGATTTTATTGATACTGTTTATTATACAATTCATGGACCTGTAATCTTTGACAGAAAATTTGAAGAACCTCGAGGAAGTGGAAAAAACTTAGCAATGACATGGAAAGGGCACAGTACTAATAATGAGTTAAAAGCACTTATTCAGGTGAATAAAAGTAGGAATTTTGATGAGTTTGGATTAGCCTTAAATTATTTTAGTTCTCCTGCTCAAAATTTCATTTATGGTGATATTGATGGAAATATTGGTTTAGTTCAAGCAGGTGCATTTCCTAATAAATTTAATAACCAAGGTCGTTTTGTAATGCTAGGGAATACTTCAGAAACCTTATGGAAAGAGGATATTCCTATAGAAGATAGACCAATATTATTAAATCCTGATAATAACTTTTTAAGCACTGCTAATAATACGCCTGTTGATAAAAACTATCCTTATAATCTTTATGGAGATTATGTGGAAATGAGAAATAGAAGTATTCAAGGTTATTTAAAAGACTCTAGTCTATTGTCTGTAGCTAATATGAAACATTTTCAAAATAGCAACAAATCATTTATAGCAAAAGATTTGGAGCCTTTATTTATACAAAGTATTGAAAACTTAGAAGATGCTGATTCCATGATCAAATCTTGGGCTAAGAATTTTCAGATTAATTATGCACCTACTTCTTCTTCTATAACTGCCTTTCACATTTGGCATCAAATTGTTTACCATAAAATATGGGACCAGCATTTTAGTGATTTACCAACAAATGTCCGTCCTAGTTTAGAAAGAACAATTCAATTAATGTTACATTATCCTAGAAATAAATATTTCGAATATATGCGAGGAAATGAAAGCATTAGTTTAGCAAAAATAATGGAAGAAAGCTTAATTGAAACAAGAGATAGCATGCAAACTATTGAAAAAGAGGGTCGTAGCGAATGGTATGCTTATAAAAACACGCAAATTAAACATTTGCTAAACCTTGATGCATTTTCCTATTTAGATATTCCCAATGGAGGTTGGTCTTCTGCATTAAATGCAACAACACAAAATTCTGGTCCTAGTTGGAGAATGATTGTTAATTTAAATCCTCATTCTGGGGTGCAAGCAATTGGAATAAAACCTGGAGGACAATCAGGAAATCCTGGAAGCATTTATTATAATATTGCTCTAGATACTTGGATTAATGGAGAGTATTTTGATCTCCCTTTTATTAATAGAGAAACTGTAAATCAATATCTTAAAGCTATGCATAAAGAAAAGGTGGAAAACAGTTTATAAAAATTAAACTATCTGCTAAATTTAAATCGACAAATCCTCTGCTATCATTTCCGCTTGTTTCAGCACGGTTTCCGTTGCTAACATCTGCATATCTGGTGGATATCCATAACGACGTAAGGTTCTTTTTACAGCAACCCTTAACCCTGACTTTACACTTTCCATAATAGTCCAATCAATGGTGGCATTTTTTCGAATCGTTTCTGTTAAAACAACGGCTAATTCTCTTAGTTTATCTTGTTGCATTAACTTTTTTGCACTGTCATTATTGGCTACTGCCGTATAAAACGCGTATTCATATTCGGTTAAGCCCATTTTCTCAGCTTCCGAATCTGCATGGACCATTTCTTTACTGATTTTAATCAATTCGTCAATGACTTCTGATGCGGTTAGAATTTTATTGTGGTATTTCTTGATGGCATGTTCCAACATTTCAGAGAAAGAACGACTTTGTACCAAGTTCTTTTTTTGTCTCGCTCGGATTTCGTCATTTAAAAGTTTTTTTAATACTTCTAAAGCGATATTTTTATGTTCCATTCCCTTTAATTCCATTAAGAAATCTTCAGATAGAATAGAAATATCCGGTTTTTTAATGCCTGCTGCATCAAAAACGTCAATAACTTGTTCAGAAACTAAGGCTTCATCAATCACTTGGCGAATAGTGGTTTCTAATTCTTCATCAGAATGATTGTTTCCACCACCCGTAAATTTCGATAAGCGTGCTTTTACCGCTTGGAAAAAGGAGATTTCATCTTTGGCATCCATTGCTTGTTCATGTGGAATAGCTAAAGCTAATGCCTTGGACAAAGCTGTCACTTCATCAATTAATCGCTTTTTACCATTCTCTAAACCAAGAATATGTTCTTCTGCTGCCAGAATTATAGAAAGTTTTTGAGCAGTATCAGCAGCAAAATATTTTTCGTATTCAAATCCGTGAAATAGTTGCGAAACCACTTCTAATTTTTCCAACATTAATTGAACTGCCTGCTCTTGAATGGTTGCTGGGTCACCTTTACCACCTGCGGAAGAGTAAAAAGATAATGCTTTCTTTAAATCCGAAGCAATGCCGAGATAATCAACCACCAAGCCTCCTGGCTTGTCTTTATAAACTCGGTTTACTCGTGCAATTGCTTGCATTAAATTATGCCCTTTCATCGGTTTATCGATATACAAAGTGTGCATACTTGGTGCGTCAAAACCTGTGAGCCACATATCCCGAACAATGACTAATTGCAGTTCATCATCAGGGTTTTTCATTCGATCCGCCAAGTATCTTCTTTGCTCTTTGGTGGTATGATGTTTTTGCATTTTTGGTCCATCCGAAGAAGCCGCAGTCATGATTACTTTAATAGCTCCTTTGCTAATATCATCCGAATGCCAATCTGGTTTGAGCTGGATTATTTCATCGTATAAATCAGCTGCAATTCTACGACTCATCGCTACAATCATTCCTTTACCTTCAAAAACAGCTTGACGTTGTGAAAAATGTGAAACAATGTCTTTAGCTACATTTTTCATTCTATTTTCACTTCCTACTAAAGCTTCTAATTGTGTCCATTTTGCTTTGGCTTTTTGAGTTTCAGATAAATCTGCTTCTCTAAGTTCCTCATCTAATTCGTCCACCAGCTTTCTTCCTTCTTCACTTAAATTTACTTTAGCTAAGCGACTTTCATAAAATATCCTAACGGTGGCACCATCTTCTACAGCTTGTGCAATGTCATAAATATCCACATAATGACCAAACACTTTTGGTGTATTGACATCTGTTCCTTCAATAGGCGTTCCTGTAAAACCAAGATAGGTTGCATTTGGCAAAGCATCTCGCATATATTTGGCAAAGCCATACACAATTTTCTTCCCGATAACATTGCCTTCTGCATCTTTATCATCGATGGTTTTACCTCTAAATCCATATTGCGTTCGGTGTGCCTCGTCTGCAATTACAACAATATTTTCTCTTGTAGAAAGTGTTTCGTAAATATTTCCTTCTTCGGGTTGAAATTTCTGAATAGTTGTAAACACAACACCTCCAGAACTTACTCTTAGTAAATCTTTTAAATCCTCTCTATTTTCTGCTTGAATTGGCTCTTGTCTTAACAATTGCTTAGAAGCAGCAAAAGTATCAAACAATTGGTCGTCTAAATCATTTCTATCGGTAATCACCAAAACGGTTGGATTGTCTAATGCCAATACAATTTTACCTGTATAAAAAACCATAGATAAAGACTTTCCACTTCCCTGCGTGTGCCATACAACACCACCTTTTTTATCTCCAAAAGTTTGTTTTTCAACACTTGGCAAACCGTAATTTTCGGGGGGCTCAGCTGCCATATTAGTAACAGCAGAATAGCCTGAAGCACGCAAGGTAGATTCTACCGCCTTGTTTACGGCATAATATTGATGATAAGCAGCTAATTTCTTAATCGTTGAGATAGAACTTACACCTGTTTTAATGTCGACTTTCTTGGACTGTTCAAAAACAATAAAATGGCGAACTAAATCCAATAATGTTTCTTTGTTCAACATTCCCAAAATCACTGTTTCCATTTGGTTTACAAGATGCGAAGCTTCTGTTTCTCCATCCGCTGAACGCCAAGTCATAAAACGACTAAAGCCTGACGAAACCGTACCTGCTTTAGCTTCTAAGCCATCAGAAATCACTGAAAAAGCGTTATAAGTAAACAAACCTGGAATAGTCGATTTGTATGTTTCTATCTGTCGAAAAGCAGATTTTAATGTTGCATTTTCATCGATTGGATTTTTAAGTTCAATCACCACCAATGGAATGCCATTGACAAAAACAATCAAATCGGGGCGTTTGTTGACATTGTTTTCAATGACTGTAAATTGATTAGCAACAACAAAATCATTGTTTTCAGGGTATTTAAAATCAATCAACCAAACTCTATCCCCCCTATCTCGTCCGTCAATACGTTTGGTTACGGGAATCCCCTCCGTTAAAAACCGATGAAAAGTTTCATTATTAGTTAATAAATCAGGAGAATGAATCCGTTGTATTTCTTTGATGGCTTCATTTTGAGCTTCTATAGGAATATCTGGATTGATT
>DATGSF010000084.1:0-6038 GCA_035302865.1 Chitinophagaceae bacterium | reverse complement strand
GAAAAAGATAGACTTTTTAAAATTTCACAAAGATGTCCTATTCAAAAAGCATTAGAAGGACCTATTGAAGTTACAAGTGAATTAAAATAAAATGAATCTTTTAAAATATCTCTTAATTTACTCTAAATTACTAAACAATAGTGAAGTTGCCTCATGGAATTAGTGCAAACATTCAAGAAACTGTCGATAAATTTAAATTTTGCGCACAAATTGAATATCTAAGATAAAAATATGCTTTTTTCACTCCCTAAAAAAACAATTAGAAAAAAAATAAAATTATTTTTTTTAAAAAATTAGGTTTAGCTTTCTAATTCTATTTATTTGTTATAACTTATTTTAATAAATAAAAGTGATGAGAGATTCCATCATAGCTGTTATAAACAAGAATATAGTTATCGCTACTTTTATTTACCGCATTTTTATATTTGGGAATCTCTAATGTGTTTTGTGCAATCAAATGTGCCATATATAAAGCGAATGCGGAGGCACTAGGATTTTCACCTATCCAATGTTTAAATGCGTAAATGGAAGCATTATCAAAGATGCTTTCAACAGTATTATAATATTCATTTAATCTGCTATCTCCATTTCTACCACTTATTACATTTGCTATATCTAATTTAGAAATATTATTTTTTCCTAAAAAATCCATAATTTGATCTTCTAAATCCTCTAATTGTAAACGATGTGATGTGTGAAAATCAACAATTTTTGTGGCATTTTTATTCTCTTTTTTATCGAGAATAAAGAAGATACTAGCTTCTCCTAAATTTGTTCCCGGAGTATCGGAGGCTAGAATCTTATTGCTAGGAACTTTTTCTTCTTTAAATTTTCCATTCCAAAAATCAATATTTTTATTATAATCAGAATTTTCTTCCACGGAACCAAGTAGTAATTTATTAATATCTTTATTTTGAAATTGTATCCATGCATCCATTATGCTATTTTCAAAAGCAGATCCTTTATTTATATGCGTCATGTTATAGCCATGATTTTGATTCATTAGTGCCAATTGTCCGGCAATAGCATTTGGTGTGCTTTGTACGAAATTTGTTGGAGTTAATAAACCTTCTTCGTAATGAACTATTTGATTTAAAAATTTTATACAGTCTTCTAAACCACCGTGCGCAGTGCCAATTATTATGCCATCTATATCTTTATGTGTATTTAATAATTTCAATCCTGAACCAATGCCCATACGTACCGCCTTACCCATTCGTCTTAATAAAGAAGCAGGAATATAATCCATATAATCCGGCTCCTTTGCAAAATATATTAAATCTTCAAAAATTTCCATTTCTTGATTTTCATCGAGATAATTGAAGAAGTTTTGTGCACATATCGAATAGGAATCAATTATATACATTTTGAAAAAATTAAAGATGTTCCATTTCCATTAAAACCAAAAGAATTTGAAAGAGCATGATTGATTTGATAATTTTCTTTCCTAGTGGAAATTGCTCTCCAATCTCCTAATTTAAGAGCATTATCAATTCTCAAACTTGGAAATAATTCTTGGTTTTTGATAGATAAAATTGTGAATATTGCTTCCATAGCTCCTGCTGCAGCTAAGGTGTGGCCGGTAAATGATTTTGTTGCATTAAAAGGTTTGGGTTTTTCACCAAAAATATGATTTAAAGCAAAAAGTTCAGTACTGTCATTATTTTCAGTTCCCGTACCATGTGCATTTATATAATCTATAGCTTCTGGTTTTAAATTTGCTGCTTCCAAGGCTTTTTGCATAGCCCAAATAGGTCCTGTAGCACTGGGAGATGTACTGGAAAGATGATAGGCGTCATTTGCATTCCCATAGCCTGTAATACATGTATAGGTTTTTTTGTTCTTTACTTCAGATTTAGCCTCTAATATCAAATATGCGGCACCTTCTCCAAGATTTAAACCGTTTCTATTTTTATCAAATGGTTTACAAGGCTCTTTACTTAAAATTTGCAAAGCATTAAATCCATTAATAGTGAACTTAGCTAAAGCATCAGCACCTCCAACTATTGCTCGTTTAATTTTACCTAATTGTATTAATTGTGTCGCCAATAAAATAGCATTCGCTGAAGAAGAACAAGCAGTATTAATAACATCGAAATATCCTTGCATTTGGTATTTATCAAAGATATATTGCGCATGTTCTGCACCGTGGTAGCTGTGTACATAAGGACTAGGCTTTAATTTAGCATTCGCATCAACATAAAGTGCATCTGTATTGCTCATTCCTCCTACGGTACTTGAAGAAATAAAGGCTGTGTCTTTTGCTTGCCATTCCTTTTCTGACCATGCTGCATCATGTATAGCATTTTTAAAAGCATATAAGGCCAATAAACAAGTACGTGATAGGCTTTGAGCGGAAGCAATATTTAAAATTTCTTTTAAATCAGCATCTGTGTTTTTTATTTCTCCAAAATAGAAGGTATCAGCATATTTGCTCTTAACATTTTTAGCATGGGATAAACCATGCCTTCCACTTCTTAAATTTAAAAGATGTTCATCAATGCTAAGACCTATAGAAGAAATAATTCCCAAACCTGTAACAAGTACTTTTTCCATTTATACTAAATCTTTGCTCTTGTATATATAATCGACTATGCTATTAACCGAGGTTAAAATTTTCCTACCTTCAGTTGGGTTCTCAATTTTAACATCAAATTCTCTATCTAATAACACAATTAGTTCTAGGGAATCGATAGAATCCAATGCCATTCTACCTCCAAATAATGGTTCATCGTCGGTGATATCTTCAGCTTTAATATCCAAAAGATTAAGATATTCAACTATGTGTTTTTTCAAAGCTATTTTTGTTTCTTCTCTATTATTTGTCATGATGTGTTTATATATAATGATCTATTTTTAATTTATAATAACTGGCAAATTGAGTGCCAATAATGAATAAAGATAAAGTGATTATATTAGAATACAAAGAAGTCCAAGAACCGCTCTGTAAAAATAAAGTATAATAGGATTCTAGGCACCATTTTAAGGGTGATATATTTCCTATTTTTTGTAAAAATTCGGGCATTACAAATGATGGAACCCAAATACCACCTATAGCGGCAAATATTATTATAGATACTGCTCCAAAACCATTGGCTTGTTCTACTGATTTAGAAAAAGTCCCTATCAATAATGCATAAGAAATAGCGGCAAGGGCAGATAAAAAGCTAATTATAAATAAAGGAAATATACTTTCTGGAAGACGTAGAGGGGGTAAACCGATTTGAGGAAATACAAAAATACCCATTAAAAAAATTAAACTTAATTGCAATAAACCCACAATTATATAAAGAATTGTTTTTGCTATAAAAGTTAATGAAATACTTCCTGGAATTGTTTTTAATCGTATGAAATTTCCTGAATTTTTATCTTTAACTATACTTGCTCCTAAAGAAACTACCATAAAAAACATGGCAAATATTGACCAAGCTGGTACATTATGTTGTGTGGAATTAGGTATTTGGGCATTTGCCTTATTACTCGCTGGAATTTGTTGTAACTGTGATTCCATAGCAAATAAACTTTCTTTTAATTTTTCGGGCTCTCCCGAAAAACCCATATTCTCAAAAACCTGTTGCAATATGAGATTGCTTTCTACTTGTTGAAAATACATACTTATACTGTAAGCAATCGATTCTCTAAAATTATCTTGTACAATTGGATTATAATACATTTTAATTTGATCAGAAGCATTACTAGTAAGATGCTCTGTCATTTCTTTATCTTCTTCTTCTAAGAAACCAAAACCCTCGAGAATTTCATTATTGATTTTTTCTAAATTATCCTCTATGGATTTTGAAAAATTTTCAGGAATAAAAATTCCAATTAAATAATTGTCTTTAATAATTTTCGCTCCAAGTTCTTCTTTTGAAATAGAATGTATTTCTTCTACTTTGAAATTTCCAGACTCTTTTAATAAATGTAATATTTGTTGGCTTTTATCTCCTTTGTCTGCATTTAAAACATATAATTCTATTTCATTGTCATTGACCAAGCGAAATGTGCTATCTTGAACTATAGTTATTACAAAAACTAAAAATAAGGGTAGGGCGAATAATAAAATTAATGCAACTTTATCGTGAATTAATATTTTAATTTCCTTTTTTAGTGAAGCTATTAATTTATTAAACAAATTTTTCATTTCGAATAGATTTTAAAAATAATGCTTCTAAATTATGTACCTTATTTTCTTTTAATACTGTAGGTAATTTCCCTTCCAGGACAATCTTCCCTTGATTTAATAGTATTACTCTGTTACAAAAAGCTTCTCCCTCGTGCAATTCATGTGAAGTATAAACTATTGTCATTCCTTTCTTATTCAGATTTTCTAGATATTGCATGATTCCCATTTTACTATCTATATCTATACCTACTGTTGGTTCATCTAAAAATAATATTTTAGGATCATGAAGTAAGGCAATTGCAAGATTTACTCTTCTTTTTATTCCTCCGGAGCAATGCAGTAATTTTCTGTTTTTAAATTCTTCTAATTGCATCATGCCCATTAATTCATGAATTTTTTCTTGTTTTTTAATTCTATTTAATCCATAAATAGCTCCATAGTATTGCAGATTATCCCAAACACTTAATTCTTCATGAAAAGCAAAATCTTGTGGAACATATCCTATGTTTTCTTTCATGGCTGAAACAGTGATATATTCCGCAGCATATTTATATAAGATACTTCCTTTGTAATTAGATTGAGTTCCGCATAATGCTGATATTAATGTGGTTTTTCCAGCTCCATTAGGTCCAAAAATGCCAAATTTTTCTCCTTTATATATATTAAAGCTAATTCCTTTTAGACTATAAAAAGAGTTGTTTTTATATTTTTTTTCAATATTTTCTATCCGTACCAGCTCCTGCATTTTACTTCATATGTTTTTTTAAAAATAAAAAGCATTTTTTCTCAAGTTGGCTGATTTCTCGAAGAATATTTGCAACATCTTGATAATCTTTTTGAGTATCTAGTCTGCCTTTATAAATACCCGCCATTAAAACTGCACTTTCTCTCCATAAATTACCTGCTTGATGAATTTTTTCTGAAGCTTTATCATAAAAATCTTCTTCCATCCACTGAGCTGCTTCTTTTAAAAAAGCAGCATAAATATATCTAAATCCACCACCTCCAGTTCCAATTTCTTCTTGCATTCTCACTATTTGTCCTAGAAATAACTTTGCTTTTCTTTCACCTACTTTTGAAGGCCATTTTTCAATTTGATTAGCAGTATATTTAATTCCTCTAACCCCAATAAAAGGCATTTTTAAAGCTATCATATCGTTAATTGTTCTCTTAATACCTTTTTTTATACCTTTTTGGATGAGTTTCTTGTTTAATTCATTTGTATGGATAGGGTAATATATTTGTCCTTTAGGTGCTAAAATCCCCTTAGCAAATCGAACTTTCTCCAAAGTTCTTTGATCCAAAGTCGTAATTTCCTCCATTACTGGATCACTAATTAAATATTCATTTCCTCCATTTTTACCATACACAATTAAATTATGTGCATTGAAATGGAAACGATATTCTTTAGGGAAATAACTTAAATTAAAAACGCCAACTTGGCATCCCACAGGAATGTTTTCGCTTAATTTTTCATCTAAAAACCTTTGAGCTTTTTCGGGCGAACTGAATTTTCTTCTTTCTACTTTTATATCTAAGGCATCACAAGTTCTTTTAAAAATAGCTCCTGGAAAAGAACGAAATGAAATTGTAGGTGCACCATGTACTTTCATAAATGGAACATGTATATAGAATAAACCGGAACCAATTCCAAAAATTAATGGTTCAGATATAGGGTTTATTCCTATATTTTTTAACAAGCCTAAAGTTACTCCATTTTCACAATGAGCAGTTTGGTAATGTTTGAAAGTACTCACTTTATATTATAGTTTTTTAATTCGTTAAGGGAAATTTCAAAAGTAGATGCATATTTTTCTAAAACTGAATCAGAAAGCTTATCAAATACTTTTGGCTTTAAATGTCTACTAACTCTCCATCTTCTATAACCCACATAAGCAGCCAATAATTTTTTATC
>DATGSF010000083.1:0-2418 GCA_035302865.1 Chitinophagaceae bacterium | reverse complement strand
GAAGAAGCAAAAAAACTATGGGTTGAGAAATTCAACGAAATAACTAAAAAGCAAAATTCAGATGAGGAAAATGAATATTTTAAGAGTATGTATCCGAAACAAAAAAGCTATATTCCACGTTTTTCATTTCTGTTGAACATTCTTAATTCTTTTTTCAATGAAGATGTTTTTGTTGAAGAAATACATAAGATGTCTATGGAAGGAGCTATAAAATTGAGCAATTATTTCGTAGCTACGGCGAAAAAGATAAAGTTTGAGAATAAACAGGTCGATGATATTAAGAAATCTATAAACAGAAAGAGCTTAAGTATTCACGATAAAATTAAAGATGCTTATATGGCTAATCCGAATTTTAATAGAAGTCAATTGGCTGAAATTTTAGACGTGTCAAGACAAACCGTTTATAATTATGTTAAGAAAATTAAAGAGGGAATAAAGAATAAATAATATGAAGAGTAAAACAGAACCTATAAAAATCTGCGAATATTGTGAGAGAAAAGATTAATAAACATTGGTAAGTCTTTAAGTAATAATTAATTATGGAATTATATAATCATCAGCAAAAAGGGAAAAACAATATCCTTAAAGTTATTAAAAAAAATAATATATGTTTTTTAAATGGAGAGACCAGAAGCGGAAAAACTTTAACAGTTCTATCAGTTGCAAATAAATTAGGTTGCGGAAAGGTATTGTTTGTTACAAAGAAAAAAGCAATAAGCAGTATTAAAAAAGATTATAACTTAGGTAAATTCACTTATAAATTGACTGTTATAAATTACGAGTCAATTCATAAGGTTAAAGATAATGATTTCGATTTAGTAATATACGATGAATCGCACAGCTTGTCAGCATTCCCGAAGCCATCCAAAAGAACGAAGTTGATAAAAGAAAAGTTTTATAATATACCTTGTATTTGGATGACAGGAACAGCTGCACCGGAGTCTTATTCGCAATTCTACCATCAGTTTTGGGTCAGTAAATTTAGTCCGTTTAAAAAATATTCTAACTTCTACAGATGGGCAGATAAGTTTGTGAATAAAGAAATAAAATACTTGGGAACACACAGAATTACAGACTATTCAAACGCTAAAGTAGATGAGATAGATAAAATCATAAAACCATTAATGGTAGTTATGAAGAAGCCAAAAGAAGATTATTCAGATATTAATTTTAATAAGATTTCTGTTGATGTTCCGGAAAAAATAAAAAAATTAGCTGATAGATTGATTAAAGAAAGAGCAGTTGAAGGAAAAAAAGGAGTGTTGATGGCAGATACACCTGTTAAATTACAGTCTAAATTGCACCAAGTTTATAATGGAAGTTGCATCATAGATACTTATGATGAAAAACAGGAAACTATAATTTTAAGTGATTACAAAGCTAATTTTATAAAAGAATATTTTAAAGGAAAAAAAATAGCAATATTCTATTATTTTAAAGCTGAATTAGATATTTTAAACAATGTTTTCGGAGAAAATATAACTACTGATTTGAATGAGTTTAATAACACACGGAAAAATATAGCATTACAGCAAAGAACAGCCGAAGGAATGAACATAAGCAAGGCAGATGCTCTTATATACTACTCATTAGGTTTTAGTGGAAAAGATTATCTGCAGTCTATTGATAGGCTTACAATTAAAGGCAGAAAATCAAATAATGTATATTTCGTTTTAGAAAAAGGAGGTATGACTGAAAAAATATTAAAAGTAGTTCAAAGCAAGGAAAACTATAATTTAAAAACATTTAAAAAAGATTATGGCATCAAGTAATCAAAGAAAATTAATAAAACTATGGAGGTCTAAAGGCTATTTTGTTTTAAATTTAATAAAAACATCAACATTTGGAATTCCTGACATTGTAGCCTTAAAGCCTAATCACGTTGTATTTATTGAATCTAAAGAAAAATGGGACAAATTAAGACCATTGCAAAAAATAGTTATAAGAAAATTAATTAGGTTAGGTTTTGAAGTTTATCTAAATAAAAAAAAGTGCCATCCGGAAGTAAAAAAAACAAATCTATTCTAAACTATGACCCTACCAAGCCACACCAGATTGAAAGTAGTTGCAGTCAATAAGGAAACATTTGAACGCATCGAAAAGACTATGACCTATGCGGAGTGGATCAATATAAAAAAGAACAAAAAATATAATTATTACGCTTATCAGATAAATTAAATGTTAAGCGTTTGTTAAACAGACTTTATTATCCGAAGTGTTGTCGTATATTTGTATCAGAAGGAAGAGGGAAAGTCCGAAGCCGAAAATCATCAAACAGATTTAGAGTCATTTGAAAATCTCGACTCAATAAAAGAAAATACAGGAGAAAATGAGTTTGAAGACTATTGTAATAATTATGAAGGAGAATTAACAAAAAAAGACTTCATTGAATTAGCAAAAGAATTTTAAATAAAAAAA
>DATGSF010000082.1:0-4377 GCA_035302865.1 Chitinophagaceae bacterium | reverse complement strand
GCCTATTATTTGCACATTAACAAGGAGGAAGATTTAGCCGGACTAACGGAAGATTATAAAAAACAAGCAGCAAAAGAAGCTAAAGAGCGGGATTTAGAAGGCTGGGTTATTACTTTAGATTATCCAAGCTATTTACCTTTTATGACCTATGCGGAAAATAGAGCATTGCGAAAAGAATTAAGTTTAGCAATGGGACAGAGAGCTTTTAAAGATAATGATCAAAATAATGAAGAAATTATCAAGCAAATTGTGCAATTAAGAGATGCGCGAGCAAAATTACTTTCTTATGCAAATTACGCAGATTATGTTTTAGAAAAGCGCATGGCGGAAAGTCCTGAAAAGGTGATGGATTTCTTATTAGAATTAAAAGATAAAGCAGAAGCAGCTGCAAAAAGGGATTATAATGCTTTAAAAGAAATTGCTGAGGTGGAAGAGCTGAAAGCTTATGACCATGCCTATTATGCAGAAAAATTACGCATGAAGAATTACAATATTTCAGATGAAATTTTAAAACCTTATTTTTCTTTAGAAAATGTGAAAAATGCAGCATTTGATCTAGCATATAAATTATTTGATTTTAAATTCCAACCTTTAAAAGATATTCCTGTTTACCATAAAGATGTAGAGGTATATGAAGTTTTAGAGTCTGGAGTGCACAAAGGCTTACTTTATATGGATTGGCATCCTAGAAAAGGGAAAAGAGCTGGAGCATGGATGACAAGTTTTAAAGGACAGTTTAAAGACGGGGAGGGAAAAAATCATCGTCCTCATGTAGCTATTGTTTGTAATTTTTCAAAACCTACAGAAGAAAAGCCTTCTTTATTAACTTTTAATGAAGTAACGACTTTATTTCATGAATTAGGACATGCTTTCCATGGTTTGAATGCCGATACTAAATACGAATCTTTATCCGGCACAAGCGTACGATGGGATTTTGTAGAATTACCTTCTCAATTTTTAGAAAACTATTGTTATGAGCCGGAGTTTTTACAAAGTTTTGCAAAACATTATGAAACAGGCGAAGCTATTCCTATAGAATATATTGAGAAAATAGCTGATTCAGCAGCATATATGGAAGGATACCAAACTTTTAGACAACTAAGTTTTGCATTATTAGATATGGAATATCATTTACATGGAATGCGTACCGGAGAAAGCATAGAAGAGTTTGAAGATCGCATAATGGGACCACTAAGCATATATCCGAAAACTCCTGGAACCGCTATGAGTCCATCTTTTTCTCATATTTTTGCTGGTGGATATGCAGCCGGATATTATAGCTACAAATGGGCAGAGGTTTTAGATGCTGATGCTTTTGCTTATTTCAAAAAATTTGGAATTTTTAATAAAGCGATTGCAAGTAAATTTAAACGTTTATTAGCAGCTGGGGGAACTGTAGACCCTATGGAATTATATATTCATTTTAGAGGCCAAGAACCGGATATTAATGCCCTGGTAGAACGAGCGAAACTAAATGGTTAGTTTTTAGTGATTAGTGGATGGTGAATGGTGGATAGTAGTTAGTGGGGAGTGGGGAGTGGTTAGTGGGGAGTGGTTAGTGGGGAGTGGTTAGTGGTTAATGGGGAGTGGTTGGGAATTAGGAATGAGGAGTGGAGGTTTGTTGCAAGCTATAATATAGATTCTTAATAAATAAAGCATTTTAAAAGCTGCTAAAACTTCTACTTCTCTGCTTCTACCATTTCGTTTAGTTATAACATTATTGCAGCCTATTAAGTGCCACTAGAATACGGTATTTAAGCATAAAAGTTAAGTAAATCAAATATTCAAATGTCCGAATGGTTCAATTATTTATTTTAAAAATAGTATGTTGGCTATCTAGAAAATCAGATAGGAGATTAATAACTATTATCCTATATTATTCACCAAAGTGATGCCTATTATTGAACATAATTAATTGACATGAAAAATATTATGATAAAAACATTAAAAAACCTAGAAGCCAAGTCAGGAGTAATCAATTTTCCTTTTACTTGGATTTATTTTTATATCTTTTTCGTTACATACCCTTTGCAGTACCAAGAAAGTACAGTGACCGGGCTTGATACCTCAAAACTATCTAATATAAATCTCATGAATAATGTGGGTTAATAAACGACTAAACCCACACCTAACAGCATTTTCCTTGTTAAAGCTATTTTTTCAAATGCTTAAATTCGAATCTTCCTATAGATTTTTCTTCTTCTATTTTTATTTTTTCAACATAATATTCTTGACCTTGGTAATAAATATTTTTTTTAACTTCCATAATTAACGTAACATCAGTATCTATATTTATCATTTTAGCTTCTTGAGGATCACTAATATCAATCGTAGCCAAACCTCCAAACTTATAGTCTTCATCTTTAAAAGACATGACATTGATTTTAAAAGTATCTTTATTAACAGGTATAGGCTGATGGGAAATCCAAGGGCCTAATGGATAAATAATATCATTGTAAAGAAAGGTATCCACAAAATATATTTCTGAATAAGTATCAATGTCAAAAGCAGTTAGTAAATCTTCTGGAGAGTTAATTTCTTTTTTAGCCATATAATAAGAAGGGAATACTCCATAATGGCCTTCATATCTTAAATCCTTCAATCTGTTATTAATCATAAAACTAATAAGTAAAGTGCTATCTAAGCATTGAATAGTTTTAACATGCAAGTAATCTATCCCCTCATTCATCAATAAGTTTTGATTATGGGCAAAATAGGACGGTCGTTCAAATATATCTTCCTCTATCCTAATGGGTAAGTTTTTAATAATAGAAGAATCTTCAAACTTTGGAGTATGATAGCTGTGGTTTTGAAAATCTGTAAAAATACCTGTTTGCATACCCTCATCAAATAATAAAACCCCATAAGGAGTAGTGGCAACATAATAAAAATCAAAATGAAAAATGGAATCCACAAAAGAATAAACTGAATCGGAATGAGAATTATTAAACAATTCATTCAAACTATTTTCAGATATATTATTTATAGAGAACTCATTAAATACTTCATTATCAATAAATATGGCTTTACTTCCACTGGCATTTGTAAATTCTTTTTGGTAAATGATTTCAGCATCCAATTCATTTTC
Organism: Chitinophagaceae bacterium; assembly: GCA_035302865.1. Taxonomy (GTDB): domain Bacteria; phylum Bacteroidota; class Bacteroidia; order Chitinophagales; family Chitinophagaceae; genus DATGSF01. Next base: position 1,289 of record DATGSF010000082.1, on the reverse strand, counting down.
TCTTTTATATTTAGCTGCCATCGCATAATTATTAGTGATGATTTTTACTGTTAAATCTTGAGGCACTTCAATCTCTGTTTTTCCTTGAGCTACCGAAGATAATTTACTTAAAGGCAAAGCACACATAAAGCAATCTATATCAGAATAGACAATAAGTAAAGTAGGCTGATCATCCTTAATTTTAAATTCTGTTTTTAAGTGAGTTAACTCTTCTAGGTTTTGATCTTTAAATGATAGGTTATTAAGAGTAAATAAATAAAGAAGAATTAGGAGATAATGCATGTTTTAAATGTTTTAATAGAGGAGGGACTAGCCTCCTCTGGTTTTAGAAAAATGATTTTAAAATTCAGCAATGTCATACTCATAACTTGTAGACATTCCTTTGTCAATTTTATGACTATTAAGAAGTTCACCCTCTATATGAACATCATTACCTTCTGGGTCTATAACATTTATTTCTGCATAAGTAATACTTCTATTATCATCAGGATGAGGCATAGGTTTAGATGAAATCACATAACAAATTTCACTAGTGAAGAAATTATCACAATCTATGTTTACAAATGTATTTTGAGATCCATCAGGATGCGTTACTACTTCAACATGCGTTCCTGTATTTCTACCATATACTGTAATTACATCACCACCAGAATATTGGGCATAAATCAATGAAGTAGAAATTAATACAGATAATAAGCTAAAAATAATTTTTTTCATTATTAATTAATTTTGATAACTCCTTACTCTTAAGGATTTTCAGGATTGTCTCCATTATAAAGATTTTTAAAATTGCCATGTACTTTGAAAAAATGAATACATAGCAAATCAGATGCATCTATAAATCTCATAACGAAGTAAAGTTACAAATAAGAATTTGAATCCACAAATATTAATAATTATATAGATCGGAAATGTGTTAAGCCGAATTATTACTTTCGGTGCTACTTCTTGGTCACTGCAAAAACTTGCTTTGCCATATAAGTTATTGATAAATAATATTTTATGATGAAAATTATTGAAATAATAATAACCCAAATTTGGGATATAATATTTTCCTTTTACTTGGATTTATTTTTATATCTTTTTCGTTACATACCCTTTGCAGTACCAAGAAAGTACAGTGACCGGGCTTGATGCCACAAAGCTGTCTAATATAAATCTCATGAATAATGTGGGTTAATGTAATTGTCAATAAAAAAGCGAGTAAATGAATTACCCGCTTTTTAAATGCAATCTATTTTACTTTTAGATATCCAATCCAAATTTTCTAGCATTGGCTAGAGCCTGCT
>DATGSF010000081.1:0-4229 GCA_035302865.1 Chitinophagaceae bacterium | reverse complement strand
AATGTAGGTAAGTGCAAAACTGCATCTGCTCCGTCTATAGAATAATAATAAGTATAAGATAGATCTGATTTTACGCCAAAATTAGGTCCTGTCTTAAAATGCACAAAAGCTTCTGGTTGAATTGCTTGTACTTTATTCAATTGCTGTATAGTAAATAATCTACCTTCTGAAGATGCAATATAATCATTTAAAAACATAGGCATATTATTCCATTGTCTCCAATTTACTTGTGCGCCATATGTAAAATGTGGTTTTAAAGCTCCTTTAAATCCTAAAAATATTTGATCTGTTTTTGTCTGCTCTAGCGCATTGTCTAGTCCAAAAATAAAAGGATTTTCCTTACTCAAACGTTCAAAGGTGTTTTGAATCACATTTGCTTTCCATCCTCCATGAATTTGAAAACTGTTTTCAAACAAATATAGTTTTCCATACAAATCGGGTAGAAAATAAACATCACCTTTGGTATTAGTAGCAATGTTCACTGCTAATTGCGCGCCCACTCGCTCATTATCATATGCAAATCTTGGTTTTATTCCTAATAAATTATCCCAAGCAGAATAAGATTGAGCTTCAAAGCTTACCAAATCAGCTTTTAGATCTAGAGAAACTTCCATCTCTTCATCAATGGAGTATGATAAAGGTGCATGGATAATAAATTTCCTGTCGATATGCTTCCATTTATCTTGATAATGTTGAAATAAAAATTGCGGATGATAGTTTAATCCTTTCACCAATTCTTTATTTGAGTTCTTTAACCCTATATCAAAACCTATGCTTGTATAAGCTTGTTTATTGTTTTCCTTGTCAATGGTATACTGTTCCTGATTATAACCATAATATCGTAATCCATTTCTTTGATAAAAGATATTTGCATTTAGGTCGTGATTTTCAAAATGATATACCCCACCCAATTTTACATCAGTATTTGCATCTACTTGTTGTTTAGCATTAACTCTTTGAGAAAAGTGTTTAATATGAACATTTGCTTGGTAATCTTTATCACGGATACTTGCCATTCCAAGATCTACAAATAATCCAGTTCTATTACCCAATCCTAACTGAGCATAATTCTGAAAATCCACAGTTTTATCTATTCTCCCCAATGCCAAAGGTCTGATTGGCACTGAGTTATAAGTATAGCTTAAGGTTTGCTGAGGCACTGTATAAGAAAATGGCGGAGTTGCTAATTTGTTTTTAGGCAAACTAGCTTGTAATTCCGTTTTTCTTGGCGTTTCTACCTCGGGTTCATAAATTTGATAGAATTCCAATCTCTTTCCTCGTATAGTTGTATCTCCTGCTTCCTGAGCAAAAGAAGATTTCAGGAAAGGAAAAAATAATATAAATAGGCTAAGCCCTAAGTTTTGTAATTTCATATTGTTATTACAATTAAAATATTTTATCAATCTTGTAATTTAGATTCTTCTTTTTCAATAGTTATTATTTGGTCTAATAGAATCTCTGCTTCCTTTTTCAATGCTTGTACCTCTTCATTCTTAGTTGGATCTTTTACAATGCTTTGTGCCAATGCTTTTGCATTAAAATAATCTTTAGATTCAAATAAAATTTGAGCTAAAAGCAAATAAGAATTAACTGTCCAATATTCTTGTCCTCCAGAATTTTGAGCACTATATGCAGCTTCTTTTTCTGCATCTTCAAGTTTGTTTTCTTTAAAAGAAATATATGCAATATAGTATCTCGCTGGAGCATAAATCAAGGGATTTTCTTTTTTTGCTAAAGCTTTAAATTCCTGCATCGCTGGTTTATGCTCTCCTCTCTCTGTCAACACTTTTGCCATTATTAAATTTGCTTCATCTTTGTAAATTTCTTTAACATGTGGCAATTGTAATAAATACTCTGCATTTTTATAAGCCTCGTCTGAATCTGCTAATTCATAAGAAGATTTAGCCATTCCTAAATAAGCTTGATATAACAACTCTTGATCGATAGCATTTTCTTTCAGTATACTATAATAGTTATAAGATTTTTGGAAATCTTTTAAACTCCATGCTAATTTTGAAGCTTTTAGTGCAGCATCTTCAGTATAGTCTGATATTTCATATTCTAAGACTTTAGCAAAATCTTCCATGGCATCTTCTTTCTTTTCAAGACTTAATCTAGATTCCGCTCTAAAATAATATGCTTTTACACTATGTACACCCTCAGGATAGTTTTCTAAATACTTTGTAAATCCTGCTTCTGCATTTTTAAATTCCATATTTGCATAAGCACGTATAGCAGCGTCATAAAAAGTATTCTCTTTTGTTTCTACCGATGGTTCCGCAATTTCATTATCTCTCAAGTAATTGAAAAAAGCTTCTGGATTACCTTCTGCCACATATAAATTACTTAAAGATTCCATAGCATATTCGCGTTCTTCACTATCAGGATACTTTTCCAAGAACTGCTCATACATTTCTTTAGCACTTTGTATTCTTCCCTGCTCTCTATAAGCTAATGCCATTCCAAGAACTGCTTTTGATTTTAGTGTTCTAGAAGCTGAAGACGAACCTTGAACCTTTTTATAATTATTAATAGCCTCTTCATATTTATGTGCTTCTAATAACATACTTGCCCATTCTAATTGTGCTAAGTTACTATAGGATGAATATTGATTATTATTCAATTCCATCAATAGTTTTTCTTTTTGAGTATTTTGATTTTCCAGGCCGTGTATTATTGCTCTTTGGTATTTTGCATAATCAGTTTTGTATAAACCTTGTTGTATTACAAGGTCGTATAATTTAGCAGCCTCTTTATATTTCCTTTGCATCATATAAGCATCGGCTTCCCTTAAAGTAGCATCAGCTTTCATTTCGGCACTAGCAGCAGAACTCATATTTACATTTTGCTTTCTTGCTAATGCAAAAGCATTTTGAGCTTTATCATAATCATTTAAAGCCAAATGTGCATGTCCCATATTAAAGTAAGCATTTGCAACATTAACCTCCGGATTTACTTCTTGAATATTTCTCTGATAGCCTTGAGCTAATTTAATAAACTCATTTCCAAAACCAATAGCGTCTTGATAATTTTGTTGCGCATATGCAATTTCAGATTTCCAGAAATAAGCTATTGCTTCAAGTTCTCTATTATTTGGTTGTTGTAAGGAAAGATTTAATAAATCAGATGCTTTACTATAATTTTTCTGTTGCACTAATTGCATAGCTCTTCCAACTGCAACATGTTGATAAATTGACCACATCGCAGGGTCATGAGGAGGATTTTGATTTAAAATTTCCATTGCCTCTTCATAGTTATCATTTTTTACTAAAAGATGAGAAAGCAACATTTTTCCTTCTTCTATAAATTCAGAATTCGGATATTCTTTCACAAATTTCCCTAACTCTTTTAATGCCATTCCTTCATCTCCTAATTCATAAGAAAGCTTTGCGTATAAAAACATGGCAGCTTCCTTTTGTGTGATATTGAAATCCATTTCTTTACAAATATAGAATGCATTTCTGGCTCCTTTTTTATCATTTATTTTCAAATAACAATCTCCTAATAAATACATAGAAGTTTGTCCCAAAGTATCTTCTATATTACTCAAAGGCTGAAACATTTCAATAGCTCTATCCCATTTTTCTAATCTATAATAGGTATAAGCTATTTCATAAAGCTCTTCTTTTCTAATTTTGGTAGAATTATTATAGTACTCTTCAAAATGCGGAAGTGCTTCCTTATATTTTCCTTCTTCAAAATAAGTTTGAGCTGTTAGCAAATGCATCTCTAAGTGATAATACATAGGAGATTTTGCTGATAAATATTTTTTAGAAATAGCAAGTACTCGATCAGGGTTTCCTTGGAAGTAATATATTTCAGCTTTATAATATGGAATAACTCCTAAATAATTTTCTTCCTCTTCTATTCTATTAAAAGATTTTAAAGCCTCTTCATAGTTTTTATCTTGGTATTCCAATAATCCATAATAATAGTTGCCTGGGATATAATATTTATTGCCTGGCAATTCTTTAATTGATTTAAATAGAGGTTTTGCTTTAGAAAATTCTTGATTATTAAAATAACTATAGGCTAATTCAAATTTGGCATCAGCAACCTCTTCATTGCTTAAATTATCCACCCCTGCAATTTCATAATAAGCTATAGCTTTTTCTAATTCGTTATTATGAAAATAATATTGTGCTAGTGCAAAAGCGACTCTTTGCTTGAAATATAAATTTTGCTCCGTTTTTACAAATTTCTCTGCTTCCACAGTCCCGTTGCTTGCT
>DATGSF010000080.1:0-4813 GCA_035302865.1 Chitinophagaceae bacterium | reverse complement strand
CTCCTTTTTTGAAATTCATTAATATTATTGCTGCATCCTTTACTAAATCGAATAATACTTCTCGATCTTCTTTAATTTTTAAATCTAATTTTTTATAATTCTTTTTATAATTCACACTTGAAAAATACGCTGAATTTTTACTGTTTTTATTTTCTTCTGGTAATTTCCATTGACGAGTTATATCACCATTTTGAGGATGTTCAATTTTTGTTACTCTTGCTCCTAATTCTGCAAAAAAACTTCCTACAGATGGCCCTGCTAGAACAGTAGATAAGTCAATAATATGTAAATCTTTAAAAGGTGAATTTTCCATTATTATTTAAATTTAAATAGGAATCAATAATTGAAAGGCAATGTTCTTAAAGAGAAAAAATGAAATTAAATCACATTATAACAAATGTTCTTTATAATATCTTAATAATAACATCATGTTTTTATCTGCATCATAATTTTTTTGTATCAATTCCTGACCGTTTTTAGCAATTTTATTAGCAAGTTGAGGATTGTTTTTAATAAAATCTATTGCCTCTACATAATCCTCTATAGCATTTGCTAATAGAATCTCTTTTTTGTCTTTTGCTTCTATACCTTCAATACCCACGGGGCTAGTTAATACTAATTTTCCCTGTGCTAGAGCTTGAAAAATTTTAATTCGTACCCCTCCACCAGATTTTAAAGGAACTATTAAAACATTTTTATCGAGTTCAAATTCTTTAGCATCAGGAACTTCTCCATAAATATGAATATTATCATTTGCATATTTATACCACTCTTGATTCATATTTCTACCAGCAATATGAAAGCTAATATTGTGCATCTTCTTTAAAACTGTAGGTGCTATTTCTTCCAATAAATACTTTACTGATTCCTGATTTGGCAACCAATCCATGGCTCCTATATGATAAATTTTAATTTCTTTATCTTTTTCTATAATAGCTGTATTGTCATCAATATTTTTAATATCTATCCCAAAGGGATGTTCTAAGATTGGGGATTTAGGATTAAGTTCTTGAAAAAGTTTCGTATCTGTTGCTGAAATAGTTAACACTAAATCATATGCATCTTTGAACCGGATTTCATGATTTTTTATTCTTTTGGTTAAAAATTCATAATATTTTCGTTTCCAGAAAGAATTACTTGATTTTGCTAATCTATTCCATATAGTATATTCAATATTATGCTGTCTGAGAACTATTTTTGCTTTTGAGTATTTTCGAATTGTTGTTATATAATCTGTTACAAATAAGCTATCTAAATGAATAATATCAAATTTTTCTTTTTTTAATAGTGCTTTTAGTTTAGTATGTACTTTTTCTTGATTAAATCGCTGAACATTATATGAGGTTTTCTCAAAAAGTATATTTTTTAATGCTGCCCACCAATGTATATCAGTATTTATATCAATTACTTCAAAATGGTCTAATTTTTTATAAATGGGTGGGAGATTATTTATAGGAACATAGTCACGCGAGGTATTCATGGCTAAGACGCTTAATTGTACTCCTGCGTCTAAATATCCTTTCATGTAATAATGAATCCCTAAAGATCCTCCATCATTGAGAGGGTAGGGAATTCTATTCATTATTTGAAGTATTTTCATTTTTTAATAATAAAATTTTCCACTGAACTGTACTCTTTCTCTTTTTTGCGTTGCAAGATGCCAGTTTCCATCATAATTAATAAGTATGGGCACTAATTTTCCCATTTTTTCTTCTAACTCTACATACATTTTTACATTAAAATCATAAATGCCTGCTTTATATGCTAAATGTAAATCTCGAGAAAGTATAGTAAAATCACTTTTTCTCAACCAAGTTTTCCAATATTTAATTACTGTATTATTTCTTTTTTTTTCTTTTGGTATAGCAGAAAATTCATAACATAACTCACCTTGTTTTTCAACCAGATCTATTACGAAATCATATTTATCTGCCATTTTTTCCTCAAAAATACCTAATTTATTACTTATGCCTGGTAATCCTGGGATGGCTACACCTGGATTGAATAGTAGTTGTTTAAGCTGAAGTTTGGATTTTTCAATTCTGTTTTTCCCTCTTAATTCTTTCTCTAAGCTTCCTTTAACTATATTATTTTCTCCGCAAACAGTATCTTTTGTAAAGAATAACTCATCATATAATTTTGCTGTGAAATAATTATAATCTCCTTTTTTATTATAAAAATCCCCCTCTACTTTCTCTTCTAAAATATGCATAAAGCGACAAGAGTTCCGGTAGATTTGCTTCGTTTCTGATTGATAATGCGCTATGGTCTGTTCTTTATTTTTATGAAAAATGCGAATGTCATGAATGCCATTATATGTAGATAAATGCATGGATTTGAAAGCTTTGTAGAATGTGGTATCTTTTTGAATTATATCAATAAAATCATTTGTGCTAAAATTCTCAGGAAGACTGTGAATGACAACTTCTTTTAAATGTACTTTCGGGTAAAATAAAGTATCATTTGCACGTGCATAAAAAGAAAGAAATAGAAAAGGAATGAATAAAAAATAGCTCTTCATAGATTATAATGAATTTAAAATTAATTCTCCAAATTTAAAATCAATAGGATAAGTTATTTTAATATTATTACGATCTCCTTCAAAGAGATGTATTCTATATCCTGCATCTTCTAATACACTCGCATCATCACTATAATGGCTTTGAAAATCTCTATTTTTAAATACTCTTTTTATCGTTTTTCCTTGAAAAAATTGAGGTGTTTGTACACTTACATAATTTTCTCGGTTTACAATTTTGCTTTTTCCATCATTATCTATAGTTCTAAGAGAATCTGTAATATGAAAAACAGGAATAGCAGCGATATGTTCGTCTAATGCTTTTAAGCCTTCATCAAGTAGTCGTTTACTAATAAATGGTCTTGCAGCGTCATGGATTAGAATTTTGTCATAATCCTCAATTTGTAATAAAGCGTTTTGCGTGGAATGGAAACGTTCTTTGCCACCTTCTAAAAGAGCAATATTTTCTTTTGGAAAGTATTCATTTAATAAGTTTTGACAGATATCCATTGCTTGCTTTTGTAAAACAATGTAGATGTCTAATACTTTAGAATAATTTAAAAAATTTTGAATGGTATGTACTAATAATGGCTTATCCTTAATCATAACAAATTGCTTTGCTTGCTTAGATTTCGCTCTTTTTCCTATGCCTGCAGCCAATATTAAAACGGCAATTTTATTCTTTTTTTGCATGCAATCAAAGGTAAAACAATTGATTTTAATATAGAAATAGAATTTTAAAAACTCTATTGAAGGTAATCTAAATACATGCGACCTTTTTAATAAAAAAATGAGGCTATGTTTTTATTGCATAGCCTCATTTGCTTGTGATTTATTTCGTTTCATTTCTAAATTGCTTGTTTTGAACGCCTCTATCACTTCTTTCTGAAGAAGGAACTCTTTTCATTCGTTTATCTTCTGTACGTTCTTGCATTCTATTTTCCCATTTCTCCCTTTGCTCAGGAGTAAGAATTTGATTTGTTTGTTCTCTTATTTCTTTTTGCATTGCGCGTCTATCATTCATATTTGCATTTTCATTTTGCATTTTAGAATGAGAAGTTTTATATAATTCTAATAATTTTTTCTTTTGCTCAGGTTTTAATTGAACTATTTCATCTAATTTTTGCACACGCGATTCTGGGCTTTCCATAGATCCTCTTTGCATTTGCGCATTTCCTCTATGGTTTACCTTGCTTCGCTCTACTTTTTGAACAGTTTCATTATTTTGCTGGGATTTCTTATTTTGATTTACTTTTTGCTGTGCAGTCACTACACCAAGTCCTAATAAAGAAATACCTACTGCTAAAAATATCTTTTTCATAATTCATTCTATTTTATGGTTTTGTAATATGATTTACATCTCTTATGACAAGAGAATAAATAAAAGGTTTAAAAATAAAGATAAAAATTTAGTTGTAATTTTGTTTATTATGAGTAAATATAAGAAAAAATCTATGGAAGAACTCTATAGATTGGATAAAGAAGAGAATAAAAATGCGAAAAAATTTCCGATTAAAATTTTATTAGAAGATGTACGCAGTATGCATAATGTAGGATCTTGTTTTCGCACTTCAGATGCCTTTCAAGTGGAAGAGATAATTCTATCAGGCTTAAGTCCTCAACCACCTCATAAAGAAATTCATAAAACCGCATTAGGAGCTACTGAAACTGTGGCTTGGCGAAGCATAAATGATATATATCAAGAAATAGAAATTTTAAAAAAAGAAGGCTATATTATACTTAGTTTAGAACAAGCACATGATAGCATTCCATTGAATCAATATCCTTTTTCTTCTGACGAAAAATATGTTTTTATTTTTGGTCATGAAGTTTGGGGCGTGCAACAGGATACAATTAATGCTTCACATGCTTGTATAGAAATTCCCCAATTTGGTACAAAACATTCCCTTAATATTTCTGTCTGCATTGGAATAACTTTATGGACAGCAATTCAAAATTATATTTCCTAATCTATAGGAATGTTTAATTTGAAAATATGTTCTTCAGGTGGATAGCAATACTGCTCATTACATACTTGAAAAATCACTTTACCTTCGATAGGCATGGAATTATCACTAATTAAGGTACGTTTAATATCAATTTGTTTTTCATGCCAAAATAAGGTTCCATCAATATAATCCAAGTTTACTGGAATGGGTTTTTGTTCCGTTTTCCATGATTCTTCTTTCCATACATAACCGTGTGGGTCATCCATTTCAATTTCAGTATTAATCAAAGAACCATCTCCTCCTGCATCTAAATGCCAGATGTGATAACCTTCAGCAATGAGTCCTG
>DATGSF010000079.1:0-2622 GCA_035302865.1 Chitinophagaceae bacterium | reverse complement strand
CAAGAGGAAAAGTATAAAATTGAAAAAGAAGTTGCTATACAATCACAAACTAATGCTTCTTTGAATAAACAAATGGAGCGAGTGAGAGCAGAGGTTGAGGAGTTGAAATTGCAAATTTTTAATTCGCAAAATCAAATTGATATCTACGGGGATAAAAAAGAAAAACTTATATCCCAAGCAGCTGTGTATAAACAAGAAATAGAAAAATATGAAAATATAATTTTAAAAAATGATAATTTAAGATTAGAAACTGAAGAGTTGCTCAAAGATAATAATAGAAAATTTGATGCAAAAACAAATGAATATGCTCTTTTGAATTCTTTAATATCTTCAATGGAAGGTTATTCAGATAGCATTCAGTTTTTAGAAAATGAGAAAAATAAAGGAAATTTTAAAGGGATTTTGTTATCGGAACTTTTTAAAATTCCTAATAGTTTAGCTTCATTAGTTGAATCTTATTTTGGAGATACTTTAAATTATTATGTGGTTGATAATAAAAATCAAGCTGAAGAAGCAATTGAATTATTGAAAGAAAATAATAAAGGAAAAGTAGGGTTTTGGATTTTAAATAATTACGAGGAAGAAATTATTTCAGATGAAATTAAGCATTGTGAGAAGATATTAAATACTTTAAGTTTTGAAAAGAAATATTTAAATTTATTTACTTACTTGTTTAATAATTTATATATAGTTAAAGAAACTGACAAGTGGCACTATGATGTTAAAAATAGAAATAATATATTCTTTTTAGCAAATGAATCAAAAATTATAGCCCATGGGAAAATATTTGGCGGAGGGCAAGATTCAGAACAGAATTTTAAAATTGGTAGAAAATATCGATTAGAGGAATTAGAAAATGAAATACAGGATATAAAAAAGAACCTTGAGGATTTAAGCGCTGCAAATCAAAAATATACATCTATAATCAAAGAGCACAAAGTATTATTGCAAGCTATTCCACTTCATAAGATTGAAAAGGAATTAACACAATCCGAAATGCATACTTCTAGCTTGATACAAAGAAAAGAAGAGCAAGAAGAGCGTATGGATAAATTATTGGAAGAATTGGACTCAATTGAAAAAGAGGCTGAAAAAATTATGCAACAACAGCCAGATTATCAATCTAAATATACAGTTTTACAAGATAATTTAATCGAGAAACAAGAGGATTTAGAGCAAAAATCAAAAAAATATATTGCTAAAGAACAAGAAGTAAATGAATGGCAACAAAAATTTCAAATGCTTCAAATTTCTTTACAGCAAGAAAAAAATAAACATGCACAAATAAAACAAGAGTTAGCATATAAAAACCAACAATTTGAAGATATTAATCAGCAAATTGCTTTACAAAGTAAACAATTAGAAGAAACGCAACTAAAAATTTCTGAAGCAGATGGAAAAATTAATTTTGGGGACGATGAACTAGAAGAATTATTAAATAAAAAAGAAAAAGAAGAGTTAAAGTTAAATGCCTTAGATAAGGATTATTATGCTTCAAGGAATAAAATTGCAGAAGCTGAGCAAGCAATTTCTGGAGTTAGAAAGAAGAAAGAACAATTTGACTTACTTATTAAAGAAGTAGAAGATGCGCTTTCGCAGATGAAATTACAAGTGGCTGGTATACGAGAACGTTTAACTGTGGAATTTAATTTGAACTTGGAAGAAGTACTAGAGGAAGAAAGAAGTACAAGCTATACTTTAGCGGAATTGCAGGAGCTTTTAGGTAAGGTTAAAAAAAGACTAGAAAATCTTGGGGCGGTAAATCCTACTGCTATAGATGCATACCAAGAAATAAAATTAAGACATGATTTTATTTTAACACAAAAAGAAGATTTAATTGAAGCTAGAAATAGCTTATTAAAAACTATTGAAGAAGTAGAAAGAACAGCAAATCAAAAATTTCAGGAAACTTTTGAAGCAGTGCGAGGTAATTTTATTGAAGTATTTAAAAGTTTATTTACGGAAAATGATCATGCCGACTTGAGATTGACAGATCCAGAAGATATTGCAAATACTAATATAGAAATTTATGCACAGCCAAAAGGCAAGCGACCAAGCACATTAACTCAATTGTCTGGAGGGGAAAAAACATTAACTTCTACAGCTTTCTTGTTTGCTATATATTTAATTAAACCTGCACCTTTTTGTATTTTAGATGAAGTTGATGCGCCTTTAGATGATGCGAATGTTGGGAAATTTACTCAAATGATTAGGGAGTTTTCTGATAATTCTCAATTCATTTTAGTTACTCATAATAAACAAACCATGGCAACTATGGATATAATCTACGGAGTAACTATGCAAGAGCCTGGAGTGAGTAAGATTGTTCCTGTGGATTTTCGTAGTTTGGAATATTAAAATTATTTTTTTAGCTATCAGAAATAGAAATAATAAAATAGCCGTCTCAAAAGTTCATTTTGATGACGGCTATTTTATTATCGATTTTTACTGATAAATTAAGTTTTTCCTATTTTTTATTTGGGTAGTATCCCGTAAAGTGTGTAAAAGCTATCTTGATTTATAACAAAGTTAAACATATTTATTTATTATTTTCTTTTTGGGAATAAAGGTCAGTGGAGCAAAGGCGTAGCCGAAGCGGAACTGACCTTTATTCTTCCCAAT
>DATGSF010000078.1:0-10998 GCA_035302865.1 Chitinophagaceae bacterium | reverse complement strand
AAGATTACAAAGGAGAGAATTAAAGAAATAGAAGCGAAATTGAACAATAGACCAAGAAAAAGATATAACTTTGACAATCCCATTGAAAGAATGGAAAAATTATTATTTAACAAAGTTGCATTTGAGACTTGAATTCAGCAATATTAAAAACTCAAGGAATGCTAGTTACAAAACAAACAAATTTAGCTTCTTCTAAAATTATTAAAAGCCTATTATCAATTTCTTGTTTATTTGTTGCCAACATATTTTTAAAATTTGATGCGCTTATGATACACAAAAAATCAGCCTAAACAAAATATTATAATTTCTTTTTTAATTTTCTGGCATTTCTCTACTCTCAACGCCCATTTTAGTGGCATAAATACTAATTATTAATATCTGAACTGCATGATAAATCATTAAAGGTAATAATAAGATACCTATCAATGCTGATCCTCCAAATAAAGCCTCTGAAAAAACCGTTCCATGTACTAAGGATTTCTTCGTTCCACAAAAGGTATTGGTTATATTATCCGCATGATTAAATTTCAATAATCTACCTAAAGCTTGTATTAGATGATACATAAAGAAAAACAAAATAACTACTAAAGCTAACATTATCACCATTTGATTCAATTGCACACTAGTAAAAATATTATCTTCAAAAGAATGCACAAAACTTTTATATATTATCAAAAGTATTACCGCTTTATCAAATAAATCCAAACGTTTTTTATTTCTAATAGCCCAAGCATTCCAAAATTTTCTTAATGCTAATCCTAAAATTAAAGGAACTACAATTTCTGTTATCAATTGCAGATAAATATTTGTAAAGTCAAAGCTAACAGAAGTACCCTCTAAAAAGGGTTTCGCAAAAGGTAATATCCATAAAGGAGTAAATAGAATTCCTAAAATTCCTGAAATGCTAGCATTAAAAATTGCTGCTGGCAAGTTCCCTTTTGCAATGGAAACCATCACAACTGAGGATGAAACAGTTGAAGGCAAGGCAGCCATAAATAAAAAAGCCAACCATAATATCTCGTTAGACCCTCCTTTAAATATTGGATAAAATGCTAAAATAATTAAAGGAAATAATAAAAATGTACTGCTTTGAACTAATACATGTAATTTCCAATTTCTTAATCCTTTTTTTATTGCCTCAGTACTTAAACTTAAACCATAGAAAAAGAAAATAAAGGAAATTCCTAAACTACCAATTCTGTCTAAGGGAACGGGGCTATTTTTCGAACCTAATTGCGGAAAAAAATATGCTATTAGTACAGTAATAAGAATTGCAATTACAAAGCGGTCAATTTTTAGTTTCTTTAGCATATTTATAGTTATAATTGCTGCAAAGATAAGAGCCTCCAGGAAGCCAGAAAAAAATTACAGGCATTATTCTATTTTATTTTAAATATAAAATAGCTGCTTGAAAAGTATCAAACAGCTATTTATTTTTATCAAAATTAAATTATGAAAATATTAAATTCCTTTAAACCATTCTTGGTATTTCTCCCCCAAAACTGGAACAGGTGAAGTTTTCTCTTGCAATGCTCCAACTATTCCTATAATCCATAAAATTATAATAAATATAGTAATAAATATTCCTATAATCCAACCGATAATAGGAATTACATTAATTATCCCTAATACAAAGCCGGTCAAAGATATTCCTAAGGATTGACGAATATGAAAAGAAGCATAAGGATTTTTTCTATCCATATTTAATACAAAGGCTATAATAAGACCTATCAAAGTTAAATATGCTAAAATTCCCAACATTTTTGGACTAGGTCCATCACTTTTAGCAAGATTTTCATTTTCTGTTTGATTAAAATTGTTGTTTTGTTCCATAAATTTGTTTTTATAATTTAACTAATACCTTTCAAATATATAAATTAAAAAGAATAATACATAGTACTCTCATTATTATTTATAATTATTTAATAGATAAACAAAAATACGATAAAGATATTTTTATTTAATGAGGGAATACCCTGATTTTTATAACATACTAAAAGATAAAAAGCCTATTTTTATTTGTTTATTCTTAAAAGGTAATTTATCTTTGCAGATTATAAAAATGCATGATTAGAAACCATGCGCAATAATTATAATTATGAAAAAAGATATTCATCCAGAAAATTATCGTTTAGTAGTATTTAAAGACATGTCTAATGACACAATGTTTTTAACCAGATCTACAGCTCCATCTAATGAAACAATTATGTATGAAGATGGAAAAGAATACCCATTAATTAAAGTAGAAATTTCTAATACTTCACATCCTTTTTATACTGGGAAATCAGTATTTATTGATACTGCTGGACGTATTGAGAAATTCAACCAACGTTACGGAAAAAGAAAAAAATAATATTAATTTACTTTATAAAAAACCTCTTCTATCAAAAAGAAGAGGTTTTTTTCTTATTATTGCTATAATGAAAGCATATAATTTAAAGAAAACAAATATTCAAGACTTATACACCTTTTCAATGCCTTTTTCAGCTGATAATCGAGGAGCTTTTGCAAAACCTTACCAATTTTCAGCCTTTAAAGATTTTGAATTAAAAGAAATGTATTATTCTTTTTCTAAAAAAGGAAGCATTAGAGGAATGCACTTTCAAAGTCCGCCGCATGATCATGCCAAAATTGTATGCTGTCCGAGAGGTGCTATTTTAGATGTTGTTTTAGATTTAAGAAAAGAATCACCTAGTTATGGAGAATTTGAAACTTTTGAACTTTCTGAAAAAGAAGGTAAAGCTATTTATATACCAAAAGGTTGTGCACATGGCTTTCAAAGTTTAGAAGAAAACTCTATGACCTTATATTTAGTTAGTTCTGAATATGCACCAGATAATGACTTAGGAGTATTATATAATTCTTTTGGATTGCAATGGCCTTTAGAATTAACTGAAATCTCAGAAAGAGATTTGTCTTTTCCTGAATTAGCTGCCTTTAAATCCCCTTTCTAAAATGATAAAGGAAATTCAAAATAATAAAAATCTTTATAAAGAATTAGCAAATAAAGAAGATATTCCTTTATTCTTTAAAGTTTATTGGTTAGATCTGATTACAGAAAATTCCTGGAATGCTTATATCATTTTTGACAAATCAAACACTATAATAGGAATTGCAGCTATACCTCATCAAAAGAAAATATTTTGGAATACCCATAGAGCAGCTATTTTTCAACCCTATTCTGGTCCATATTTTTTTGATGTGCTCCAAAACACTTTAGAAAATCAAATTCTTTTTTGGGAAAAATTTCTCCTGGAAAATAATTCAGATTGGTTAGATCTAACAGGATTTCCTGATTTTTATAGCTCCAAGTTGAAAGAAATTAAAAATAACAAATTCGAATACTACCCCACTTTTACAATTGATTTAAAACAAAAAAATGAAGTTTTATTTTCACAAATTAAATCAAGAAGGAGGAATTATATACGTAATTGTGAGAAAACATTAACTATTCAATCAACAAGTAATCCAGATTTCAATAAATATTTAGCATGGTTGCAGCACTCTTATGAAAGAAAAGGTGTAAAAATGCCTTATACAGCTACTTTTCTTAATGGAGTATTTAAAAAGACTCAAAATGCTAAAAACTCCTTATTTTTAGAAGCTATAGACATAGAAAAAACGCAAAGTGTAGCTGCACTTTGGATTTTATATGATAAAAGAAATGCTTATCAAATGTGGAGTGCTTTTAATCCCAATGCCAGTCCTAATGGATGTATGGATTTATTGATTTGGGAAGCATGGAAAATATTAAAAGACAAAGGTATTATCTTATATGATTTTGAAGGTAGTAGAGATTCAGGAATTGCAAGATTTTTTAAAAACTTAGGAGCTAAAGAATATAAATACTTACATATTCATAGCCCAGCAAAAAACATTTTAAAATGGCTAAAAAAGATAAAAGATTTAAAAACAATATAGTTTTTTCTACCAATGAGGATTGGGAACCAGAATATATAGACGAAACGGAAGAATTATTAGAACCTAAATTACAAAAATTAAGAGTTCGATATGAAACCAAACACAGAGCAGGAAAAAAAGTAACTGTCATTGATGGTTTTGTTGGTCCTGATGAAGATTTACAAGATTTAGGAAAAAAACTTCGCCAATATTGTGGAACAGGTGGGAGTGCAAAGGATGGACTTATTTTAGTACAAGGAGATCATGTAAAGAAAGTTGTAGACTATCTAATAAAAAATGGTTATTCCCAAACCAAATAAACTTGGGATAATTCTAGTTTATTACATAAAAAAAACAGAGTGGATTATCTAAAAACCCACTCTGTTTTTATTATAAAATATGAAATTACTTTTCTAATTCTTCTAAACTAATTTCCTCCATATCAAAACCAGCTTCAATTAAAGAATCCCATAAACTTTCTTTATCTCCTACTAATAATACAATTAATTCATTATTTTCAGGGACTATATTTTTTGCTAATTCTTGCACTTCTTTCAATTTAATTTCAGATAAAATATCATTTTGCTTAGAAGTGTAATCTGCATCCAAATCATATTCTAACATTCCATTTAAAAAGCCTGCTTTTTGCATTCCAACTTCATACTTCCTAGCTTCACTTAAAGTCATTGAATTTCTTGTAAAAATCAATTCCTCTTTTGTCATTCCACTCTTTTTATACTCTTCTAAAATATGAAAGATATCTTTCAGAGCCTCAGCAGTTGCATCTTTTTTAATTCCAGCAGAAAATTGGAAAGAGCCAGTAAATTTATTACCTGCAAAAAAGGATCTTGCACCATAAGTCCAACCTTTTTCTTCTCTTAAATGCAAGTTTAATCTACTATTAAACGCTCCACCTAATGGGAAATTCACTATTGTTGATTTATAAAAATCACCTAAAGCATCGTATTTAACATTGTTTAAGTAACCCATTCTAAATTCAGTTTGAGCAGCTCCAGGGATGTCAATAAAATACACTTTTGCTTTAGCATGCATTTTACCATCAAACTCTGGAAGCTCAACTTTATGTTTAGGTAAGTTATGAATAAAATCAAGCTTATTTCCTAATTGATCTTTAGTAATTTGACCTACAACTACAATGTTGGTGCCATTAATAGAAAAATTATTTTTATAATAACTTTCCACATCTTTCAATGTGATATTCTTGATTGAGTTTTCTGTTCCAGAAGTAGGACTTCCAAAAGTATTATCTGTACCATACATTAAGTATGCAAAGGCTTTAGAAGCAACATTGCTAGGCTCATTTTTATTATTCGCTAAAGACTCTAATAAACGTTTCTGATTTCTATCAAAATCCTCTTGTGTGAATTTTGGACGCAATAAACGTTCTTCTAATAATTTCAATGTAGCATCTAAATTTTTCTCTAAACATCGCACAAAAACAGTTGTGGAACTCATCCCTGAATTGATAGAAATACTACTTCCTAATTGTTTTAATTGATCATTAAATGCTTCTGAACTATAGTTTTGTGTTGTTTCACCCATCATCGCTGAAAACAAATAACTCAAACCCTCTTTACCTTTTGGATCTTTCAATCTTCCACCAGGAATAGTAAAGTATAGATTCACAACAGGTATTTTATCAGAATAAGTTCCAATAATTTTAACATTATCAGCTTGTGTATCCTTCCAAACTTTCGGTGCTGTTACTACAACAGGTTTGCCTGCCTTAGGCATAACAGAACGATCGAAGTTATCTTTTCCTTTTTTATACACTAAATTAGAAAAATCATGATGTACAGAATGATCTTTAGTAGTATCTACCTCATAATTTGGAGCAGCAGCTACATTATCTTCATTACCTTTGGTAGTAACACTTAATATTACAGCAGGTTTATTCTTAATATATTTATTATAAGCTTGCATAACCTGCTCTTTATTCAAATTCAAATACCCTTCTAAATCTTTTTCCATATATGCAGCATCTTTAGCAAAAGTTTGATAAGATGCTAAAGTCGATACTCTTCTAGAAAGACTTTCCATACCAAAAATCAAACTACTTTCAAACTCTCCCTTAAATCGCAATAAATCTTCATCTCTAATTCCATTTTCTTCTATTTCTTTAAAACTTTCCATTACAAGACGCTCCATATCTGCTAAACTCTTACCAGGATAGGGTAAAACAGTAACCCATAATTCGCCCGCCAATTCTGCAGTATAGTTATAAACACTAGCACTTACTGCTTCACCTGTTTTAACTAGATTCTTATACAATATTGAGTTTACTCCATTACCTAAAATATCAGCTAATGCATCCAAGGCTGGAACATCCGGTCCATACATTTTATCTACTGGAAATACCATACGTAACATAGGCAAGTTTGCATAATTATCATGCATTGTTACATATCTATTTTCATTCAACTTTGGTAATGGTAAATTCATAGGTTTTACTTCAGGACCTTTAGGAATTGATCCAAAATACTTTTCTACCCATTCTAAAGTCTGCTCTTTATCTAAATCACCGCCAATAGTTAAAGTGGCATTATTAGGTCCATACCATCTTAAAAAGAATTTTTTCAAATCTTCCAACTCTACCCTATTCAAGTCTTCAATATATCCAATTGTCAACCAAGAATAAGGATGACCATAAGGATATAAATTACGTGCCGACTCTTCCATTACCAAACCGTAAGGACGATTGTCGTACCTTTGCCCTCTTTCATTCTTTACAGTCGCTCTTTGTATTTCAAATTTCTCTTGTGTTACAGCATCCAAAAAGAATCCCATTCTATCTGATTCTAACCATAACATTTTTTCTAATTGATTAGCAGGTACCGTTTCAAAATAATTCGTTCTATCTCTATTGGTTGTTCCATTTAAAGTACCACCTGCTTCAGTGATAATTTTAAAATGCTCTTCATCCTTAACATTATCTGAGCCTTGGAACATCATATGTTCAAAAAAATGTGCAAAACCAGATTTATGTAGCTCTTCTCGCGCAGATCCAACATGATATGTTACATCTACATGTACAATTGGCGTAGATTTATCTTCATGTATTAAAACAGTTAAGCCATTATCTAAACGATACTCTTCATAAGGTATTTGTAAAGAATTTTCCTTTGCATGTACTGTTTTTATGTACTTTGCTTTAGCAAAAAGTGTGTTTTCTTTCATAGTAAAGGCAGTTAATGCTAAAATTGGTAAAAAAAACTTTTTCATTTTATAAGCTAATTAGATTTAGACAGGCAAAATACGAATATTAATAGACTTATTAAGTGTTTTTTCAAAAAAACCTATTTTATAAAAATTATATTTTCATAAAACTTCAAAGAAATCATATCTTTACATGTACAATTTTAAAACTTCAATATGTCCTTTTTATTCCGAATTTTCCTATTTATTTTTCCACTTTCATGTTTTGCACAAGGAGATACTATAAAAATATATTATAATAAGGATTACGATAGTGTAGAAATAGATGAGGATTACACATATTATTCATTAACATGGGTAGATGAAAAAAAAACTCATGAGAATTTATATTTTAAAAATGGAAATCTAAAAATTAGCACGCAGAAAAAAAACAATAAAAGGCATGGACCATATAAACATTATACTAAATATGGGCAAATTCAATGGGAAGGGCAATACAAAAATGGAAAGAAAACAGGAAAGTGGAAAGAGTTTCATCCACATGGAGAAGTTTTATCAATCGGAAGGTTTAAAAAAGACAAATCTGTAGGATTTTGGAGGTTTTATCATGAAAACGGCCAATTAGCAATGAAGCAAAAAAAGATTAATAATAATACCCAAGGAAGGGAAATAGCTTATTATTCAAATGGTAATCTTTTTAGTAAGGGAAAATATAAAAACAATAAAAGAATTGGAAAGTGGATCTGGTATCACGAAAATGGACAAATAAAATCTATTGGGAATATTTCTAAAGATGGTTATAGAACTGGTTTATGGAAATATTATCATGAAGATGGCTCTTTATTATGCAATTGCACATTTGAAGAAAATGAATCTTATATAAAATATTATGCAGGTAGCGATTCTGCTGCGCGATACTTTATAGAGGAAACTATTCAAGAAGTCCCTTCTATACAAGAAAGAATGAATTGGAAATTAGGTTTCCTAAATGGGAAGCAAGTCTTTTACTATAATAATGGGAATATAGCCGCTATAGAATGGTATAAAAATGGAAAATTAGACTCTTTAAAAAACTGGGATATAGAAGGACAGGAAATTGCAGCTTATTTAGATGAAAAAGGAACTTTGCAAAACCCTATTTTCAATGGAGATTTTAGAGCATTAGAAGATTCTGTAAAAAGATATCCCACTGAAGCATTAGAAAACAACATTTTTGGAATTGTTGATCTTATATTTTTTGTTAATACAGATGGAAGTTTAAGTGAATTTCGCATCTTAGAAAGTCCAGATCGAATATTAAGTCAAGAAGCTATTCGCATTTTAAAATTAAGCAGTGGTAAATGGATTCCAGGAAAAAAACATAATGTTCCAACGACTATAAAATATGGTGTCAGGATAGCATTTTAGCACAGTCTTCTCGGGAGATTTGCTTTATAAAACTTTTAGGTTTTATGGCTGTACTTTGGCACTGTAAAAGGATTTAATCGTGAAAGAGATAAAAGCAAATCCAAACAAAAAGAAAATAAAATGATTTAAATTTGACTTATTAGTATTTAAATAGTTTTACCAGACTATCTTTCCTATCAATAATTTATATCCATACCAAGCTTTTTGGATGACCATTAAGCAATATCGAAGGTAATCATTCAGGTAAATATTTCATTTAATCTAAAAAACAATTCTTTATAAACATAAAAAAAGGCAGAGATCCAAATTATGAATTTCTGCCCTCAACTCTAAAATTTCTAAATTATCTATACCAAACTGCATCTATATAATCAGCTTCACCCATAGTAAATGGCACCACCATAAATCCAAAATTATTCCCATATAAAGGCTGTGCATCAATTCTAAAAACTTCCACATCGTTTACATATCCATACCAAACATTTCCATATTGCTCTATAGTTAATACGTTCCAATCACCATCTCTATAAGCCGCAGATGTATAAGTAGGCTCTATAAGCTCCATAATATCATTTCCAAAACCATTACCACCTTCATCATACAATGCAAAATAACCATCATAATCTATAGTAAAAGTATATCCATAAGCTTCTGAGTTATAATCTTGTCCAAATACTATGCCCATCATATTATCAGAACCAATTCGAGCTTCAATAAGAAAATCATTATTGACATTCATATTTGGATTAACTGTTGCATAATAAGAAGGATACCAATCATCTAAATAATCAAATTTAAAAGTACCATTACTTACTTCACCATAAGCATAATTTGAAGGATCTGAAAATGCCCATCGGTTTATATTATTATTAAAATCTTCAACAAAAGTATATTTTGTTACACTATTTCCAGGTGGATTCGGTTGGGGATAATAAGTATTGTCTTTATAGCATCCGGAAAATATAAGAGAAGCCATTAAAGCTAATGGTATAAAAAATCTAGTTTTCATAATTTAAAATTTTTAAAATTGTTTTCTATGTTAACTAAGACAAAGGAATAAGTTAAAAGTTTAATTTTGCTAAAATTCTTGATTAAAAAGAAGATAAATTATAAGTAGAGCAAGAATCCCAAAAAACATAATAATTTTTAAAAGTCTACTCATGGCATGATAATGTTTTTGCATGCCCGAGCTATTTATTTTAAAAAACACATAAAATAAAGGAAGAATTAAAAAGAGCAATAAATAAAGACCCAAAGACCACCAACGGCTGAAAAACAATATTATTGAAGATAGAAATAAAACAGAATTAGCTATAAGAATAAGAATTTTACTAAAATTTCCAGCTTTTTTTAACCCTATAACAATAGGCAAGGTTTTACAATCTTGTAGCAAATCTCCTTTTATGTCTTCCATATCTTTAACTATTTCCCTTATCCATGTAAGAATAAAAGCAAAGAAAATATAGACACTTAGAATAAACCAAGGATTTATTACTCCATTTTGAATCCATAAATTCCAAGTAAAATATTCCCACATTTTCACTTCAAAGAGTGGGATAATTGCTATTGAAAAAACGGTTAAAAGTGCAATAATGATATTACCATAAATATAGGAGCCTTTGAAATCTGTAGCATAAAACCATAGAAGTAAACTACAACTTATTGGTAAAAGAATCAAAGCCCAATTACCAGCTTGAAATGCAACATAAACAGCCAATGAAATACCCAAAAAATTTAAAATACTATGAAGTAATATCGCATGTCTTCTAGGTATTACTTTTTCTATAATCACTTTATCAGGTTTGTTAATTATATCAATGCTAAAATCAAAATAGTCATTAATAATATAACCTGCTGCAGCAATAGAAACTGTGGATAAAACGAGAGAAAGGATATTAAAAATAGATAATAAGGGACGTATTTCTATACTTTTAAAAAAGGGATTTAATAGTAAAAACCATATAATTAATTGCGTAAATGCAATAATTAATAAATTATTATAACGAATTAATTGAAAAAATGCGGAAATTCGTCTCATAAATGCGTAATTTTATCTTTTGATATCAATGCAATATTCAAAATTAGATGCTGTTTGTAAAAATAAGAAATTATGTTTAGAATTGTATTTAACGCCTTAATAATTGCTATAGCTTCTAATATAGTTTTAGAAATCATGCCATGGTGGACAGTGATATTTGTAGCTTTTTTAATCTTATTACTTTTTAGATTACCTGCTAAAAGTGCGTTTTTATCGGGAGCTTTAGGAGGCGGATTGTGCTTTCTCGTTGCAAGTCTCTATGCTGATATTTTAAATGGCGGTTTATTAAGTAGTAGAATAGCAGAACTTTTTAAATTACCTTCTCCCATTATTATTTTACTAATAACAACCTTCATCGGTTTAATTAGTGGAGGTTTAGGAGGTTTATTGGCAAGCAAACTGCTTTTACTTTTTACACCTTCCCAAACAAATTAAGATGAGTGATAACAAATTAAAGTTTCAAATTCAAATTGTTA
>DATGSF010000077.1:0-2478 GCA_035302865.1 Chitinophagaceae bacterium | reverse complement strand
TGTTTGATGGAGAGGAACCAGAGATAAAAAAAATAATAGAAAATAAAACTGGAAGTGTACTTTATAATGCGATTTATATTCGAGATAATATGAATCATATTTATGAAATTCATAAAGCGCTATCTAATAATGAAATTGTTTGTCTTCATGGTGATCGTTTTGTGGAAAATGATAAAAATATTAAAAATTTGGACTTTTTAGGAAAAAATGCTTATTTTCCTTTAGGTCCTTTTTTATTAGCTGCAGTTATGAAAGCTCCAGTTTCTTTTGTTTATGCAATAAAGAAAAATAGAGACTTTTATCATTTTACGGCAAGTAAACCTAAAATCTATGAAGAAGGTGCCTCTAAATTGGTTGCGACAAAAATTCTTGAGGATTATAAAAATCTTTTAGAAGAGCAATTGAAAAAAAATCCTGAACAGTGGTATAATTACTATAAATTTTGGAACAATTAATTGATTTAAAAATATGAATAAAATTTTGAAACTTTTACCTCATAGAGATCCTTTTGTTTTAGTTTCTAATCTTTTAGAATCAACTAGTTCTCATACTATTACTCAATTCCAAATTGACAAAAATCAACTTTTAGTTGAAAATAATGTTCTTTCAGCTGCAGGTTTGATAGAGAACATGGCTCAAACTGCTGCTGCTGGTTTAGCTTATCAATCGCAATTAGGTAAAGATACAGATCAAAATCCTACCGTAGGATATATAGGACAAATTAAAAATCTAAAAATATATTTTAGACCAGAGATTGGTTCTGTTATAGAAACTAAAACTACAAATGTGCATCAAGTTATGAATGCACACATTGTTGATGCTGAAGTCTTGCTAGGTGAAGATATTGTAGCTAGAGCTGAAGTTCGCGTGTTTTTACCTTCATAATGTAAGATTATGGATAGCATAATAAATATAGTAGATTATTCTTTACTTTGTGGTTTAGGCTCTAATAATGAAGAGGTATTAAATGCCTTAAGCAATGGTAAAACTAGTGTAAAAAACAGAAAAGAGTATTTATATCCTGTTAGTACTTTTCCTGATGAATGGTTAAAACAAGTGGAAGAAAAAGACAGTAAAATATCATTAAGTTTTCTTCAAAAATCCTTAATTTTATTTATTGAAAAATTTATAAATTCTTCTCCTGAATTAAAAAAAATATTGATAGAAGATAAGAAAAATTGTATTATCTATTGGAGTACTACCAAAGCAGGCATAGGTGAGAATGTTTATAATTTAAATTCATTCTTAAAAGAAGTATTGCACTATTTTTCATGGGAGACTCTTCCTAATAGAATAGTGAGTACTGCTTGTATATCTGGAGGTTTAGCTTTGAGAGAGGCTAATGAAGAATTAAAAATAAGTGATAAAAAACATGCTATTATTATTGCTTTTGATTTTTTAAGTCCATTCATAATGGATGGATTTAATGCTTTTAAAGCTTTATCTGATTCGGTATGTATGCCTTTTCATCCAGAACGAAAGGGCTTAAACCTTGGGGAGGCAATGGCTGCTATGGTTTTAACTAAAGATAATAATCGCTCCTTTAAAGCTTCTGTTTTAGCTAGTGCCGGCACCAACGACGCTAATCATTTATCCGGTCCTTCTAGAACAGGTGAAGAATTAGCAAAAGCTATAGAATTATGTTTTAAGAATCATTGTACATCTGATTTGCAATTTGTAATGGCTCATGGTACAGCAACATTATTCAATGATGAAATGGAAAGTAAAGCCCATTATTTATCTGGTTTGGGATCAGTGCCATTTATTGCTCCAAAATATTATTTAGGGCACAGTCTAGGAGCAAGTGCATTAGTGGAAATAATATTAGGTCTTTTAATACTAGAAAATAATATCACTATTCCGCATCCTTATTTCTCAGAGGATGAAAACCCAATTTTTAATAAAAGAGTATATTCAGAATTTGATAATTCCAAATCGAAACGATTTATAAAAACTGCTTCTGGATTCGGAGGTTGCAATATTGCTCTTTTATTAGAATTACATTAATCAATTAATTTTTCTAAATCTGGATTGCCTTTAAGTTGTTTAACTTGGCTTAAAATCCATGTGCTTCTTTTTTGTATATAAGGACTGGGAGGAGCCGCTTTATAGACTTTTGGATTTGGTAAAACAGCAGCTATTTGTGCAGCTTCTTGAGCATTTAAGTTTTTTGCTGATTTATTAAAATACTTTTGTGATGCTGCTTCTATGCCAAATACCCCTGGACCCATTTCTATACTATTAAGATATATTTCCAAAATACGTTCTTTCCCCCAAACCCATTCAATTAATATAGTAAAATAAACTTCCAAGCCCTTTCGAATCCAAGAGCGTTTTTGCCATAAAAATACATTCTTTGCAGTTTGTTGACTAATGGTACTGCCACCTCTTAATTTCTTATTATTATTTTTTTCTTTCCATAATTTTTTTATTACTGGAATATCAAAACCATTATGACTTGCAAATTTCTGATCTTCA
>DATGSF010000076.1:0-13964 GCA_035302865.1 Chitinophagaceae bacterium | reverse complement strand
TTATAATATTTTATTTAGTTTGTGGGATTGGAGCAGCAGCTTTACACATGGGTGTTTTTCATTGGGAAATGAGGGAAGCATTGGCTTATATCAATTCTTTAAGCGCAGAGGAGTACGAATCCATTATTTGGAGACCGAATTTAAAAATTAATATTCCTACTGTTGGGGCTTCAGGGGCTGTATTTGGAGTTTTATTTGCTTTTGGCTATCTATTTCCTAATATACATATCTATCTTTACTTTTTATTTCCTATCCGAGCAAAGTACTTTGTAGCAGTATATGCATTGATAGAGTTATGGCAAGGGTTTGCTAATAATCCAGGTGATAATGTTGCGCATTTCGCACATGTTGGTGGTATGTTATTTGCTTATATTTTATTCAGGATTTGGAAAATTCGTTATAATCCTTTTAATCGATAAATATTATGAGGTCTTCTCTTTTAAATAGAAAATTATTCAACAATACCTTATATAACAGAAATGGGATCATCCATTTAATTATATTGCTTTGTGTATTTTATATATTTTTTCATGCAGTAAAAGTAATATTAATTATTATTTCGGATAATCCTGGAGCTGTTGCCGGTCAAATGTGGCCTTATATAGGATTGGGTAACTTTTCAGAATGGATACAAAAACCATGGACTTTATTAAGTTATTCCTTAGTAGAGGAAGGCATTTTATCAATGTTAACTAATTTAATATGGATGTATTTATTTGGTTCTGTTGTTCAAACCTTAATTGGATACAAGGAAATAATACCTCTATTCTTCTTTAGTCAAATAGGAATTGGCATTTTATTAATACTCATTAGTTTTGTTTTACCTTTACCTTCTGGTATTTATTTGAAAGGCAGTGACCTAGGAATTTTATCTTTTGCAAGTGCAGCATTCTTTATTGCTCCTAAATACAGGTATTATATTTCTCAACACTTTTCTTTTCCATTATGGGTGGCAATTATTATATTTATACTTTTAAGATTAGGCCTTTCAAATCCACCTTTAGTATTTTATATCCTATATTTAATGGCTATTGGTCTCGCTTGGGTGTATATTAATATGGTAAAGAGAGGGATTAGAATTGGTCAAAAGGTTTATAAAAGTTTAGAAAAATTTAATGCAAAATTTGATGGAGATATTAAAAACCCTAATCCCAAAAATCGCTTAAAAGTTTTAAAACAAAATTATACCTCTGATTATAAGAATAAAGAAGAAACTCTAAATGATATACTTGAAAAAATACATCAAAAAGGTATAGAAAGTTTAAGCAAAAAGGAGAAAGAAACCTTGGAGCAAATAAGTAAAGAGTTATAATTTTAATAAATTTATTGCATGTTTTTAATTCGAAAACTTATACGACTCTTAGCTATATTAATAAATTGGTTGGCTATTATCTGGATTATATTATGTTGTTATGCCTCGACAAAAGATCCTGCTGGAGCTGCTACACTATGGTCTTTATGGAGTTTTACAACATTTTTCGCTTTAATAACAAATGCATTTTTTTTGGTTTTTTGGTTGTTTACTAAGAAGAAATGGAGAATACTTTATTCATTCTTAGCTCTGGTTTTTACCCATAATACCTGGGAGCCAATATTGGCTTGGAATTATTTTGGATCTAATAAAACAAAAGCAACGGAGAAAGGAATAAAAATTTTAAGTTGGAATGTACATTTATTTGATTTAGGCGAATGGACCGAAGATGAAACCTCTAAAGCTAAAATTATTCAATATCTGGAAAAAGAGCAACCTGACATTTTAGTTTTACAAGAATATTATTGGGATACGAAAGCCAATTCTTTACCTTATACTGAAATAATACAACAATTAGGATACCCTTATGTGGCTTTAGCTTCTGAATCAAAAATGCATAAGAGTACTATGAATATCCGAGCAGAAAAAGGAGAAATAATTGATGTTGGTTTAGCTATATTTTCAAAATTTCCAATTGAACAAGAGAAGGTATTTAATTTAAGTCATAATAATTATAAATTGCTTTATACTGAAATCAGTATTGATGAAACACACAGTATAGATTTAGCAACAGTGCATTTGACTTCGACAGGAATAAAATCCAAGGATATTGAATATATTGATGAAGTAAAAAGTAAATACACAGCGGCAATAGAAAAAAGTCCTCTAAAAAGAATAATTAAAAGCTTAATATACGCTTCAGCAGAAAGATCTGCTTTAGCAAATGATATTGACTCTTTAAAAATACATTTTGAAAACCCTTTAATTATATGTGGAGATTTTAATGATATTCCCAGTTCCTATTCCTATAGAAAAATCAAAGGCAATATGGGAGATGCTTTTATTAGTAAAGGTGTGGGTTTAGGAAGGACTTTTGATAAAATATTTCCGACATTAAGAATAGACTATATTTTATATGACAAAGAAAACTTAAAAGCTGAAGGTTTTTATAAAGAAGATATAGGCTTATCCGACCATTATCCAATTAGTGCAAATTTTAGTTTTAAAAAATAAATTTTGTCATACCCAATCTTTTTCCTAAAATTGTGGTCTATATCATTAGACAATCATAAATATTTTCTTATTTGAGATAACATTTACCCTTATTTTTATATTTAATAATCTTCTCTTTTCCCTTAAAGAGAAATAATGGTAATATATCTAATGGAAGAGTATACTTATTTATTAGCTAGTGATGAAGAACTTATCAAGAGTTATCAAAGAGACGGAAATGAAATAGCTTTAAGACAATTAATTGAAAAACATAAAAATGCTATTTATACCAATATTTTTTACACAGTAAAAAATTATTATATAGCTGATGAGATTTTTCAAGAAACATTCATTAAAATATTCAAGCAATTAAGAAAATCAAACTATAAAGAACAAGGAAAATTTTTGCCTTGGGCGCAAAGAATTGCAAATAACCTATGTATTGATCACTTTAGAAGGGAGAAAAGAAATCGAAACTATTTAGTTGCGAATGGTGAAGAAATACTTAGCTTTATTCCTTTATCCGACTCTTATAATAAAGAAAGAGAATTAATTCAAAATGAAAAATCTCAAATCATTCAAAGTTTATTGCAGTTGTTACCGAGAGAACAGAGAGAGGTGATTATTTTGCGCATTTATGGTGAATTTAGTTTTAAGGAAATTGCTAAAATCACTAATGTAAGTATAAATACAGCTTTAGGCAGAATGCGTTATGGCTTACAGAATTTGAGAAAAGAAATTAATGAAAAGAAAATAGCTATAAGATAAAAATAAATTTTAAGTGATTTATTTTAAAAAAATAGGAAGTTTTAATTTTAAGCATTATCTTTCGATTTGAAAAATAGTAACTATTTATAGAAAATGTATTCTATGCGCAAGATTTTATTAGTTTTATTCGTTATTCCTGTTGTCTTTCATCTTCAATCATGTACAAAAGAGACAGGTGAAGATTTATCAGAATTATCTTTAGGATATAATTTTTATCCTTTAGAAGTAGGTAAATATATATTATATAATGTAGATTCTATCTACTGGGATGATTTCTTAAAAGCTGAAATACACCATAGAAGTCAAATGCGTTATGAATGTGTAGACTCTTTCCTAAATGGAGAAGGAGAGGTGAGTTATGTTATTAATGTAACAGAGCGTGAAACACCCACCAGTCCTTTTGTTCCAAGTGATGTAATTCATGCTACTATTAGCAACAATCGTTTAATAACGACGCAAAGCAATTTAGATATCATTCAATTAACATTCCCCATTGAAAATGGAAAAACATGGAATGGTTTGGCCATGTTACCTTTAGAAGAACATGCTACAAGTTTTCCAGAACGTTTTCAAGATCCAGAATATGTTTTTGAGTATAGCAATTTTGATGAGGAATATGATCCTGGAAATCAATACTATAAACATACAGTAACAGTAAACCATATTGATCAAGAGTTAAATAATCCAGAAGAAGATTCTACAGCTTATGCATATAAGAATTACTCTAAAGAAGTATATGCCTATAATGTTGGATTGATTTATAGAGAAATTGTTTACTGGACTTTCCAACCCAAAGGACCAGCAGGACAAAGTGGAGGAAGTGGATACAGAAAAGGCTTTGGGGTAACTATGCGTGCGATAGATAATAATTAATAAGTTTTATAATAAATTTCAAATAAAAAGGTTGCAAAATAAATGCAACCTTTTTTAAATTTATTCTTTTCCATCTTTTTCAATCAATACCTGTCCTGTCATTTCCTCAGGTATTTCAATATGCATATAGTTTAAAATACTTGGTGCTATATCAGCTAGTTTTCCAGTTTTTAAAACATATTTATTCAAATCCATTTTTTGTGGAATAAAAATAAATGGAACCAAATTCGTGGTGTGTGCTGTATTTGGACTACCATCCGCATTTATCATATAATCAGAATTTCCATGATCAGCAATTATAAATAAAGCATAATCATTTTCAATAGCTTTCGGTACTATTTTACTCAAGCATATATCCACGGTTTCGCAAGCTTTTATAGCTGCCTCCCAAACTCCAGTATGTCCAACCATATCAGCATTAGCATAATTTAAGCAAATAAAATCTGCACTCTTTTCTTCAAGCTCTTTTAATATAGCTTCAGTAATACTAAAAGCACTCATTTCAGGCTTCAAATCATAAGTTGCCACATCTTTTGGTGAAGGAATCAAAATTCTTTTTTCTCCTTTAAATACTTCCTCTCTTCCTCCAGAGAAGAAAAAAGTAACATGAGGATATTTTTCTGTTTCGGCAATTCTTAATTGTTTTTTTCCTGCATGAGATAATATCTCTCCTAAAGTATTTTGCAAATCATTTTTCTTAAAAATAACTTCCACATTCCGATAAGAAGCATCATACTCTGTCATGGTAACATAATGCAAAGATAAAGGCTCCATAAACTCAGTTGGAATAGCTATTTGCGTAAGTGCTTCAGTAATTTCTCTGCATCTATCCGTTCTAAAATTATAGCATATGACAGCATCATTTTCCTGAATCTTAGTTATTGGATTTCCTCCATCTAGGGAATAAATTATTGGGTTAAGAAACTCATCAGTTTTCCCGTTTTTATAGGCATTTCTTAATGTCTGCAACATATCCGTAGTCAGTTCTCCCTCACCCTTTATTAAGGCATTATAAGCCACAGCTATTCTATCCCATCTTTTATCTCTATCCATTGCATAAAATCTACCAGTCAAGCTCGCTAACTTGGTGTTTTTCCCTTCCAAAAACCTCAAGAAATCTATTAAATATTTTTCCCCATTATTTGGATCTGTATCTCTACCATCAGTGAAGCCATGAACATATATATTTTTCAAACCAGCCTCTTCCGCATATTCTATTAAGGCTTTTAAATGATCTATATGACCATGAACACCTCCATCACTAAAAATTCCTATAAGGTGAAGTGCCTTTTTATTTTCTAAGGTATATTTAAAAGTACTTTGTAGAATTTCATTATTCTTTAAAGCCTCATTTTTTATTGCTTGATGTATTCTTTGTAACTCTTGATATACAACCCTACCAGCTCCAATATTTAAATGTCCCACTTCCGAGTTTCCCATTTGTCCTTTAGGTAAACCTACAGAAAGTCCATGTGTTTTTAAAGTTGTATTGGCATATTTCTTTAATAGCCCATCAAAATATTCGGTATTAGCATGATAAATAGCATCAGAATCTTTATCTCCTCCAATTCCCCAACCGTCTAAAATAACTAAAAAGGCTTTGCGATCATTTTTGGCAATCATTATTGTTATATTCAATTTTGTAAGAATTATTACAAAGTTAAGAATTTTAATTTCTGTTTGTACTATTTTTAATAAAGAAGATAAATGCAGAACCTTTCCTTAAAATTGGAAAAAAATCTTATCTTCCAACTTATATTTTAAATCATTCCTCTATATTTATACAATGCCAAATAAAACTATTGAACAGTATAATAATGCATTTGACACTTGCTTTCAAATATTTTATAATAAATCTAGAGATTACGGCCCTTCATGGAAAATTTTCAGACCAGCATCTTTAATAGATCAAATATTTATAAAAGCATGGCGTGTTCGACAGATTCAAGAAACAGGAATCCAGAAAATTGCTGATAATATTGAAGAGGAGTTTCAAGCTATGGTTAATTACTCGATTATGGGATTGCTTCAAATTCATGAAGCAATTGACTTCGAAAAAGAACTTAGTTTGGAAGATGCTGTTGAATTATATACAATCGAGAGAAAAGCCGTTACAGAACTTATGTTGC
Source organism: Chitinophagaceae bacterium (assembly GCA_035302865.1). GTDB lineage: Bacteria > Bacteroidota > Bacteroidia > Chitinophagales > Chitinophagaceae > DATGSF01. The sequence continues at coordinate 7,730 of DATGSF010000076.1, read as the reverse complement.
AAAAAAACCATGACTATGGTGAAGCTTGGCGCATGCTTTCGCAAGTTTCCTTTGTAGATCTTATTTTAACAAAACTAGAAAGAATGAAACAAATAATCATTAATGATGGCAAAACTCTTATTTCAGAAGGTTTAGAAGGAAACTTTCATGATATTATCAATTATGCTCTTTTTGCTCTCATTAAAATAAATGAAGAAAATAAATCTTAAACTATTTTTGGTATTCCATATCCTCATGTGGGATACCAACTTCTAAATAAGTTTTTCCATCAGAAACAAATCCCCATTGCGCATAAAAGTCCACAAGATGTTTTTGTGCACTAAGTTGTATCTTTTTATCGGATTCTTGATTTTTAATCCAATTCATTACAGCCTGCATTAAAGCACTTGCTAAACCTTTACTTCTATACTCTTTACGCGTTGCAACTCTACCAATTTTAAATCTTTTTTCTTCTAAAATGATTCGAATATATGCAACAATGATTTGGTTTTCTATTATAAATAAATGACGACTATTTTGATCCATATCATCTAAATCTAAATAAGGACATTCCTGTTCAACTACAAAAACTTGCGCTCGAATTTGTAAAATAGCATATAGTTCAGAACAAGTCAACTCTTCCCAGCTTTTATTTATAATTAGCATATCAAAAATTTTTAGAGATTTTCTTTTTTAAAAACACAAATTTAATTTATAATTGATTATATTTAAAGTTTAAAAGAAAAATATTAATTTATTTTTTTGCAATCTATATTAAAACAAGATGAAAAACAATACATGGATAAGGATACTACAAATATGTATTGGCATATTATTTTTAGTTTCTGGGATTCTTAAAGCAAATGATCCTATTGGTTTATCGGAGAAAATGCAAGAAATTCTACACTCTTGGAATATAAACTTCTTAGATAACTTTACATTATTTTCTGCATTTTTTATAATCTGTGTTGAAGTTGTTTTAGGGATAGCTTTTATCTTATCCATTAGACCAAAAATCAGTGTTTCCGTAGCCTGGATATTTATAAGTTTTTTTCTAGTTTTAACAGGAATAGCCACATTCACAGGCAGTGTAGACACTTGCGGTTGTTTTGGTGACTGCTTACCACTTTCAACAAAACAGAGTTTTATAAAGAATATCTTTCTCTGGTTGATTTTATTTACCATGTATAAAAACAGGAAAATATTCCCTGTTTTAATTTTAAATAAGACATATGTTTTATTCCTATTTTCCATAAGTTTAATAATAACTTTATTTACCTCTTGGTGGGCTATAGAACATCTACCATTTATCGATTGCTCTATTTATAAAAAAGGAAAGAGTATTACAGAAATAAATAAAAATTTAGAAATACCAAATTATAATAAACAGAGAATTATCGTTTTAAACGGACAAGATACTTTACAGTGGAATAATATACAAACACATCATGCAGCATTTATAAAAAATAAGCAAATTGTTATTTTAGATAGTCTTCCTAACGGTATAGATAAAATATCTTCCATTAATATTCCATTTTATTTATTTGATTCCGATTTAAATGATTTCACGAATATTGTATTGAAAGATCCAGGTTATAATTTTATACTATTAATAAAAAACAAAGATTTTAAAAAGAAAAATATAGATAAAATTCCTGCTCTTATCCAAACAGCTATTAAAAACAATATTGGTTTTTATATTGCAAGTAGCATTTCTGAAGAAGAAACAAGGAATTTAGTGAAAGAGTATAATTTAGAAAACGCCCAAATATTGTACATAGATTATAGAACAAACAAACAAATAATAAGAAATAATCCAGGTTTAATTATACTAAAAGCAGGAACAATAAAAGGCAAATGGAGCTATAGTCAATACCCTTCTGAAGTTGAATGGAAACACCATGATGCAATAAAAGTTAAATAATATGCGATATATTGCTCATTTTGATTTAGATAGTTTTTATGTTTCTGTAGAAAGATTGCAAAATCCAGAATTAATGGGGAAACCTATACTTATAGGAAACGATACTGTACGAGGAGTAGTAGCTTCCTGCAGTTATGAAGCAAGAACATTTGGTATTCGGAGTGCGATGCCAATGCAGCAAGCGAAATTATTATGTCCAAGAGCAATCATCATAGCTCCTAAGCATCAATTATATAAGGAATACTCTAAAATAATTACGAATATTTTCACCTCTACAAATGCAATAGTAGAAAAAGCATCTATAGATGAGCATTATTTGGATATATCTTATCTCAATGATTTTGATTCTGCTTTCTCCTGGTGCCAAGATAAAAAACATAAAGTTTTTGAGCAAGTTGGATTACCAATATCATTTGGATTAGCTAGCAATAAAACACTAGCTAAAATAGCAACTAGCGAAGGAAAACCTAACGGCTCATTTTATATTTTACCTGGGACTGAAAAAGTATTTTTAGCAACCTTACCAATCAACAAAATTCCCTTAGTTGGACCAAAAACTGCAGCAAGATTAAAGTCTATGCAAATTCAAACAATTTCCGATTTACAAGGCATAGAGTTGATAAAACTTATACATATTTTTGGTAAAAGAGGTAAAATCATTTGGGAAAGAGCACATGGAATTGATAAAACTCCAGTAAAAAAACAAGGACTTACAAAATCAGTAAGTAAAGAATATACTTTTTTAGAAGATAGCACAGATATTATCCTTATTCAAAATAAATTATTGGATTTATTTGAAAGAATATATACCATACTTATAAAGAAAAACTTATTTCCTAGAACCGTTAGTATTAAATTACGATTCAAAAATTTTGAAACTATCAATAGGCAAAGTGTTATACAACCCAATCATAATTTTAATTATTTAAGACAAGCAGTACTAGATATATTTTCAAACTCGATAAAAGAAGGGAATTTAGAAAAAGCTATACGTTTAATAGGTGTTCGATTTTCCAATTTTCAAGAAAAAATCTATCAAGCTAGTTTATTTAAACTATAAAGCAGTCACTTTTAAGTAACTGCTTTATAGTTTAAATTTCATTTATTAATTTACAAGAGTTTTAGTTTTTTGATTATTATACCATCATCAGTATATATCTGAACCCAATACACTCCAGATACGAGATGTGTTAAGTCCATATAATTTTCTTCTAAATTAATTTCTTCTTCTTTAATACTCTCTTCAAGAACTATTCTACCCTGAACATCGCTTATTAATATACGTTCTATGGCTTTACTTGAAGTGTTTTTTATAGTTATTTTCCCATTTGAAGGATTCGGATAAATTTGAATCGCATCATTACCATTGGTATTTTCTTCTATTGAAACTACATGAGTAGAAATGGAATCATATACTTCACCACAGGAGTTTGACACCTCTAAATGAACTACATAATTTCCTTTTGCAGAATAAGTATGAAAGGGATTTATATCTGCACTATAAGTTCCATCTCCAAAACTCCAAAAATATTCATCAACATACTGAGGATTAATTGCTTCAAACCTAAAGGTATAAGGATCAATATTTTGAGCAAATATTCCATCTATTATTGCTAAAACGTCAGTAGATTGTTCCACCTTAATACTATCTACAACTACGCATCCATTAGCAGCTTGTACAACTACTTGGTATGTTCCGGGGGAATTTACAGTCAAATATCTTCCAGTGGTTCCAGTATTCCAACTATAATTTTGTCCATCCGAACCAGCATCCAAGGTTATTTCAGCACCTATACATAAAATCGTATCTGAACCTAAATTAACTATTGGATTAAGTTGAACATTTGCATATACACTATCTCTAACTGTACATCCAAATTCATTAGTAATATCCACCCAGTAGGTTCCAGGATTTATAACCTCCCTATATCTACCAGTGCTGCCATCATCCCATAAATAAGTTACATTATTTGGATGAGAACCCGCATCTAAAATACCAGGATGTTCTGGAGAAGTACATAAACTAAAAGTATCTGGTAAAGAAGGAATAACTTCAGGATTTATTGTAGCAATTACTTCTTCAAAATCAGAAGAACAACCTTTGGTTCCATAATAAATAGTACCATTAAACACTCTTGGGATATTTAGTCCACTAAATTCATTACATAAACCTATTCCTCCTTCAAAAGTTAAATCAGCATTACTATATGTATTATTACCATTAGTGTAAGAAGAGTAATAATATAAATAAATTCCATAAACCTGATTAGCATCTAACTCTATTGGTGAAGATAAAGGCAAGATATGAGTTTCATTTGATCCGTAGGTACGATTTATAGTTTCATGTAAAGTCCATGCACCTGCATTCGTTTCATTTCCTGCATGTGTTCCAAGTTTATAATAAATTTTGAATTGAGTACCTGAACCTTTAGTTAATACTTTAAAACTATCAATATCCAGGTTTCTTTCAGGAGTTAAATCAAACATTATTCCTCCACCACATTGATTACCTCCAGAAAATATTGTTTCTAAAGAATCACTGTAAGATGAAGAACCTTCTACACTTGCATTGACCCAATAAGAGGTTGTATTAGTAAGGTTCGGAATATTATAAGTATCTCCCTCATGTATAGGCACTCCACCATTTGGATTATCGAACCATGAAATAGTTGAACCTGGAGTTGCAGTTGCTGATAAGCTTATTGGACCAGGACCACAACGTTCTGCATTTTGAACACTATATATTTCTGGATCTATAGCTTCTACTAATACTGGAGTTGAAGAGTATTGAACCACTCCATTACATAGCCATTGTACACGAAATTGTGTATTTTGTAAAATATTATCAAATGATTCCACACCAGTTATATTTGGAGCTCCCAAATCCAACCATGTTGTACCACCATCTAATGAATATTGAAACTGATAAGTTAATCCTACCCCGGGTAATAATTCAGTTACTTGCATATTAAAGTCATCTCCAACACAAGCTAAGTCTGCGCCAACCATAATACCCCAATTTGAAGGTGTTACAGTATTATCACATGGGTCTGTATTAATATCTAAGCCTAAATTTTTTGGACCTGTATAACGATTAGCTGATGTTGTACTAGTATTATTACTATATAAACGTCTATTATTAGTTCCAGTTAAAGTACCAGGTCGTAAATTAATTCCACTTCCTCCATTTTGTGACATTTCAACAACTAAATTTGAAGTTCCATCATAAATAAATGGGTTTGTTAATGGAATTTCAATCCAATCCCCAGCAGCTCCAGCCGGTAAAGAATGTGTAGTTGCTGCCACAACCGTTTGAAGTCCAGTAATATAATTTGTATTTGCAAATTCCGTTTGGGTATTTGGTATATGCCCAATTTTTATTGTAAAATCAGTGTACGAGGTCGAAGTTGTTGATGCATTAGCTCTTCGAACGTAAATTGACTCGATTACCCCAGCAGGAACAGCGGGTGTAAAGTCGCTCATTACATATAACCACTGTTCTTTATTATTAACTGATGAATTTAAAGGATTACCATCAGTACCTGTATTATCTCCATAGGTGTATTGAGGAGCTTGAGCCCACAATGCACTCCCTATTATTGCAAATAGAATGAAAAAAATAATTTGTTTTGTATAATTGAATCTCATATTTTAATGTTTTTTAGAAATTTCACATCAATCAATAATAAAAATATTTCTTTAAAAATTAAAACTTTTTCGAGATTAATTTATAAATGCTTTTTTATACAACATATAAAGCCATGCTATACAAGAACATCAATCATTAATTATTTATTCTTTATATCCCTTTATCTCATCTATTTTATTACTTTCACTTTTTCTATTATTCGTTCATTCTCTGTAGTTATATATATCCAATACATTCCAGCTGGCAAAAAAGAAATATCCAATTCTGTTATATTATTAGTGTTGGAATTATTCTTTAAATCTTTTTTATACATTTCTCTTCCATGAACATCAAATATTTTAATCTCCTCTATAAGTTGAGATGTTTTATTTTCAATCGTAACTTTATCTCTACTAGGATTGGGATAAATTACAATATTCCCTTCCTTCTCCTTTTCCTCAATACTTACAATATGGGTCGAAATTGAATCATAAACTGAACCACATATATTGCTTACATCAACATGGACAATATAGTTTCCTGATTGTGCATAAGTATGCGCAGGACTCGGATCTCCGCTATAATTCCCATCTCCAAAACTCCAAAAATACTCTTCCGCATTTTGAGGATTAATCAATTCAAATTTAAATGTTCTAGCAGCTAAGTTTGTTACATGAATACCATCAAACTCTACTACTTCATCATTAGACAACTGTACAGTAATAGAATCCTTAACTACACACCCATTACCAGATTCTACTATAACTGAATAAGTCCCACCTGAACTAACACTTAAATATCGATCAGAAGTTCCAGTATTCCAATTATAACTCACTCCATCTCCACCTGCATCTAAAATCAATTCAGCACCCTTACAGATAGTGGTATCTGCACCTAAATTAACATTAGGATTTAATCGAATGTTAGCATAAATACTATCACGATCAGTACAGCCAAATTCATTACTTACCTCTACCCAATACAAACCAGCTTGCATCACTTCTCTATATCTATTAGTACTTCCATCATCCCATAAATAATTAGGATTATTGGCATGAGCTCCAGCATCTAGTACACCTGGAACCATAGGCGAAGTACACAAATTAAAAGTATCAGGTAAGTTTAATTCAATATCAGGATAAATTGTTACAATAACTTCTTCCAAGTCCGACATACAGTCTCCATCAACAACTGCAGCAACCCAATAAGAACGAGAATTTGTCAGAGTTGGAGTGTTAAAAGTTCCACCTTGATAGATTGGCGTACCTCCAGAAGAGTTATCAAACCATTGAATGATAGAGCCATTAGGTCCTGTGGCATTCAGACTTACAGATCCTGTACCACAACGCGTAACATCAGGTGCTGAAAGTATTTCAGGCTCGACTACTAAAATCTCTATTGCAGCAGAAGTAGCTTTTACTACACCATTACATAACCACTGTACTCTAAAATAAGTATCTTGCGTCATATTATTAATAACCATAGAGCCACTTGTATTTGTAGTACCCACATTATTCCAATTATTCCCATCAGAAGAACTCTGGAATTGATATTCCCCTCCAGTCCCAGGTATTAATTCTGTAACTTCTAAAGTAAAATCACTATTAATACAAACAGAAAGTATAGAATCTATTAAGCCCCAATTTGGTGGAGCATCAACAGTATCGCAAATTGCAGTTTCCATATCGATTCCTAGGTCTTTAGGACCAGTTGTTAAACTTCCAGTTGGGTTGTTCACCCCACCGTGAATTCTGCGATTAGTAGTTCCTGACAAGACACTCCTTAAATTTACGCTTCCGGAATAAGTCGTTTGAGACATTTCTACAACTAAATTAGAAGTTCCATCATATATAAAAGGAGTAGTTAAAGGAATCTCAATCCAGTCATCCACATTACCCGGACCAATACTAAAAGGGCCTGATGGCACTACTGTTTGTAGAGTAGTAAGATAAGTATTATTTGCAAATTGAGTTTGCGTATTAGGCACCATCCCCATTTTTACTGTAAAACCTGTATAAGTAGCTGTTGTACTTGAAGAAGAGGAACGTTTTATATATATTTTATCTATTTGTCCAGCAGGAACAATTGGATTGAATTCACTCATTATATAAAACCATTGCTCCTTATTACTAGTAGTAGTTGCTAATGGAAAGACATTACTACCATTACTAATACCATAAGTATATTGCGGTGTTTGTG
>DATGSF010000075.1:0-13720 GCA_035302865.1 Chitinophagaceae bacterium | reverse complement strand
AAAAGTACTGGTATTTAAAGCTTGGAAAAAAGCATTCCTAAAATAAAAATATATTGCATAAACATAGATTTTAAAAAGGGTTTATCATTATTTTAAAAATAACAATAAACCCTCAATATTAATAATTAATTTATAAAAATGGTAGTTAAATAGACATTCCTATTATTCATCTAATTCTGTTTCTAAAGAATATGTTCCAGCACTTATAGTATATCCTTCAGGAAGATTTAAAGCTTTTTTGTTATTTAATTGTATAGAAAGAAAGACAAAGTTTAATTTATTAGTAAATATGTATGCAGACTTAATTTTTATTATTAAAACTTATTTCTTTCTTTTCTATTTCTCTATAAATAATCACTGCATATGCTCTTCCCAATCATAATCATTTAAAAGTTTTTCTTCCATTTTGCTAATGAGCATATAGGTAGCCGGACAATGTTCTAGATTTTGAATAAAAGTCAAATTATATTCATCAAAAGGGCGGATTTTATGATAAGGAAAATCCTTGCAATTTTCAGGACGCACTTCATAAATACTACATGCATTATCCTCTAAAAACACACAGGGGTTTTCTTTATGCATTAATACTTCAGGTTCCTCTTCAGATTCCTCTAAATATTTTTCTATAAAATCAGATTTTGACAATCCTAAATGCTTAGAAATCCTTGCTATATCCTCTTCACTATAGGTAGGAGTCATTACATGACAACACCTTGCACATTCCATACAATCTATTTCCTCCCAAACTTCCGCATCCGTTTGATCCACTATTTCATGTAAATCTTCAGGAATAGTATGATCAAAAGTATCTAAAAATTTTCGCAAACGAGCTCCATTTTCTTCAACTGCTGCTTGATATTGTTTAAAATCAACCATATTATTTCTTTAAAGGACTATTCGCTTCTTTAGCAAAATGATTAAACACCATTCTATCAATAAACTTAGGGAAAAACTTATTTAAGAAAATAGTAGATTTTCCTATTAGTGTCATAATAACGGTTCTTTTTTTCTTATGAATGCCTTTCCAGATAATTGAGGCACATTCTTCAGCAGACATTAATTTACTTTCATCTAAAGGTGTTTCTTTTTGAGAGCTCCCATCTGCAGAGAGCGCTGTATTTCTAATATTCGAACTTGTGAATCCTGGAGCTACCCACATCACATTTACATTTTTATACAATAATTCTGTACGTAAAGTTTCTAAAAAACCTTGCATAGCAAATTTAGAAGCTGCATAACCTGTTCTTCCTGGTAAACCTCTAAATCCTGCTACAGAAGAAATCCCTATAATACTTCCTTTGTTTTTTTTAATATCTTGCAAAGCATAATGCGTACAATACACCGTTCCCCAAAAATTAATATCCATAGATTTTCGCAATACATCTAAATCCAAATCTTCAAATAATGCACGCATACTAATTCCTGCATTATTTATTAAAATATCAATACTTCCCAATTTTAATTGCGTATTTTCTATAAAAGATTGACATTCTTCTTCTTTACTCACATCCACCGATTGCAAATACACTCTATTTGCATCAAATCCTTCAAATGCAGTTTTTAGCTTTGCTTCATTTCTAGCACAAACTGCTATATTTGCACCCTGCTCATAAGCTTGAGTAGCAAGTGCTAAACCAATTCCAGAAGAAGCTCCGGTAATGATAACTACTTTATCTTTCAAGTTATTTTTCATAATTATTGCAAAAATACTAATGTTTTAAGAATTTGGGTATTAAATTTGCTGGGTATTCTTTTTAAAAATAGAAAAATATAATAAAATGAAAGTAATGATTATTATGGGTTCTACTTCCGACATGACTGTTATGGAAGAGAGTAAAAAATGGCTAAATTGGTTTGGAATAGAATCTGAAATCGTAGTTGCAAGTGCACATAGAAATGCGGATAAAGTAAGTGAATTAATGAAAGGCGCAGCAAATAATGGCTTTGGTGCGGTTATTGCAGGTGCTGGAATGGCAGCTGCATTACCAGGAGTATGTGCAGCTTTAACTCCTTTACCCGTAATCGGCGTTCCTTTAGATGGTGGTTTACCAGGAGGCATAGATGCTTTATATTCTATAGTTCAAATGCCAGCTGGTGTTCCTGTTGCAACTATGGCTGTAGGAAAAGCGGGTGCGAGAAATGCAGCAGTACTTTGTGCTAGAATGTTTGCTTTAAGCAATACGGATTTACAAGAAAAATTATATGCTTTTGCTGAACAAGGTTATAAAATCTAATAGTATTTTCTAAAAAACATTGCTCTTAACAATCCATTTTCAAAACAAACAGCAATATTTTAAATCAAATAAAAACAATAAAAAATAGCGCTTTGCATCTAATTAATTATGAGAAGCAAAGCGCTTAATTTATATAAACATTCCCTTTTGCTATTACAAGCAAAATTTCTTTAAGTTACTAAGGCATAAAATACTCATAACTCGCTTGCAAACCTAAAGGAATCCCAAGAGCCCAATATATTAGTAGGAAAACAGTCCATAAAATAAAGAAGAATATCGAAAACGGTATCATCATGGAAACCAAAGTTCCTATCCCAGTGCTTTTCACATAACGTTGACAATATACCACCACTAAGGGGAAATAAGGCATCAAAGGAGTAATAATATTCGAAACTGAATCTCCAACTCTATAAGCAGCTTGTGATAAATCAGGAGAAACATTTAGTTGCATTAACATAGGAACAATAACAGGTGCGATTAATGCCCATTTAGCAGATGCAGATCCAATAAAAATATTAATAAATGCAGTAATAATAACTACTCCAACAATGGTTATTTGCATAGGCAAGTTTAAAGATTGTAAGAAAGATGCACCTTTTAATGCTAATAAAGCTCCCAAATTTGATTGAGCAAATGCATCAATAAATAAAGCACAGAAAAAAGCCATTACTATATAATAACCCATTCCCTGCATAGATTTTGTCATACTTTCTATAATTTCTTTAGTAGAAGCAAATGTTTTTGCAACTAAACCATAAACAACACCAGGAATTAAGAAAATAATAAAAATCAAAGGAACAATGGATTGCATTAAAGGAGCCGTAAAAGAAGCTATTTCACCCTCCGCATCGCGTAATGCTGAATCCGCTGGTGCAGCCCAAAAATACAAACCAAGCAAACTTAATAGCATAACACCAGTGGATATATAAAAGGCTTTTTTCTCTAATTTTGTCAAATCACCCATAGTAATCTCCTCCCCTTCTTCTAATTCCACTTCCACATTTTTTAATCTAGGTTCTACAATTTTATCCGTAACATACCAACCTATTAAAACGATTAAAATGGAGGAAATTGAGGTAAAGTACCAATTATTCAAAGGATTTAATTGAATAGCGGGATCCACAATTTGTGCTGCAGACTGGGTAAAACCTTGAATTAAGGGATCTATTCCAGAAGGAATAAAGTTTGCACTAAAACCACCAGAAACTCCAGCAAAAGCAGCGGCTATTCCCGCAAGTGGATGACGCCCTGCGGTGTAAAATATAATTCCTCCTAAAGGTATAACCAATACATACCCCGCATCTGTTGCAGTATGAGAAACAATAGCTACTAAAATTAACATGGGTGTTAAAAGCTTTTTGGGTGTTATATTCAGAATAGATTTTAAACCCGCATTAATAAATCCAGAATGTTCAGCAACTCCAACTCCCAACATAGCAACTAAGACAATACCTAAAGGAGCAAAACTAGTGAAAGTTGTAACCATATTCGACAAAAAACTTGCCATGGACTCAGCAGAAAGTAAATTCTTTACCACAATTGCTTCTTTAGTACTGGGATCAATTTCAGAAAAAGTAAAATTGGAAAATAGCGCAGATAGTATCCAGATAATTATCATTAATCCAAAAAACAATAAAGCAGGATCAGGTAATTTATTACCAGCACGTTCAACAAAATCAAGGATTTTATCTATTAATCCTTTCTTTTTAATACTTTGTTCAGTAGGCATATTCATCTTAAAATTCGTTTAAAACAAAAATAATATTTGAAAGACAGCTAAACATACAAATTAAATAAGAATATTCATTTAATCTGAATTATAATTATTTATAAACAAGGAATACTTATAAAATATAAAAAATGCGTTAGAGCTAATACAATTAAGTTTCTAACGCATTCTTAAATATTACAGCAAGAATAATAGGGTAAGTTTAAATCTATATTACTTTTTTATCCACATAATCAGAATTCATAATACGCAAAATTCCCATATAATTCATTTTAAAAGGTATCAAATCCCCAACCTTTATATTTTCATCATTTTCTTTTAAATCAATTACAAGCATATCTGAACTTGCGCCTATTATCTCCATATATTTCTTTTTAGGCCAAATATGTTCCGATTCAATATCTAAAAGTCCAATATCTACTAAGGCTCTATGTGTAACTTTTCCAATTAATGAAGTATCTACCTCCGTTTGCTCTCCCATTAAATTCAGACCTAAATCCCCATCCGGAACCATAGGTTTTTCATTAATTTCCAACACTTCAGCATATAAAGTAAATACATCATTATTCATATCAGGATACACTTCATTATTATATACATCAGTACCACAAAACAAAGTTTCACCTACCCTAAAATGGTTAATGGATTGTGGCAGTAAACCTTGCTTGATTAAAGGAATGGTAACAGAAGCTCCTCCAGAAATATAGGGTATTTTTCTATTAAATTTAGCCTCAATGATTTGGGTATAAAGGGAAAGTTGGATAAGTTTATCATTATTAGGCAATACACCGTACATACAAGTCAAATTCGTACCAATCCCAGCAATTTCAATATTCGGAAGGCGAAATACTTCTTCGTAAAACTCCACAAATTCTTCTCGCATTACCCCTTCGCGCAACTCTCCTAATTCTAGCATAATAACTATTTTATGCAATTTATTTGCCTTTTGTGCTGCTTCGGAAATCTTCTTTATTGTTTCCAATTCTGTATTAAAACTCACATCAGCAACTTCTATTAACTCTTCTATACTTCTTTTAGGAGTAGGTTTGATATAAACAGTTTCAACATTAGGGTTAATTTTCTTTATGGTGGATAAATTAGAAATTCTTGAATCACATATTTGCTTAATTCCTAAATTAATTACTTCTCTTAAAAATATCTCGTTGCCACATAATAATTTCGCTACTACACCCCATTCAATATCCCTTTCTTTAAAAAAATTATTTAAAACAGTATAATTATGTTGTAACTTTTCTTTATTTAATACTATATGTGCCATGATTAACTTTTCTTTCTTCTCATTTCTAAATAAGGAGTAGTAAATCCAACTCTTTCATAAAGATTTTTTGCTGGATTATCCTTATCCACATGTAAAGCAATATCACCTGGACATTCTTTTATTACTTTATCCAAAAGCTTTCTTCCTATTCCTTTTCCTCTCGATGCAGCATGAGTAGCAATATAAACCAATATATGCTCTGGAATATAACCCGACATTTGTGTATCTAATATTACTACAACTCCAAGTAAATTACTATTATCTGCTATCGTTAATATAAATCCACCAGGTTTATCATTCTTTCCTAAAGCATAAGCCATTGCTGCTTGAATATCTTCTATTTTATCTCCATACTGTTCTAAATGCTTATATAGAAATTGGGAAATTATTTCCTCCTCCAAAGAAGAGGGTATATTATTTTTGTCAAATTTTTTTATTTGATACATAAGGTATTTTTAAATTTATCTAATCAATATTTATAATAGATATTTGCAAAGGTACAGCTTTTAATAGGCTCAGAAAAACTAAGCCTTTACTATACCAAAAAACATCAAGTTTAAAGCATTCATATTTATTCAATTAAGCTCTTCAATCACATCTTGTTTTTATTTCTATTCTTCATTATACTCTAAGGAGTATCTTTTTTTATAATAATCTACCAACCAAAAATATTTATCTGCATGGTGATGGTACATAAACTCCTCATTTGAAGCATTTTTAAACTCTATAAAATATTCCTCAGGAGGTGTCATCTTAATTTGTGGCCCACAGTCATGATAATCAAAACTAAAAACAAAGTCAGGTGCTACAAAATGAGGAAAAAACTCTTTCATTCTTTTATACATATATTCACCTGAATATTTTTTATATTTTTTTACTGCCTTAGCTCCCACTTTATTCATCTTAGCATATAAAAACTTATTTACTATTCTTTTAATAAATTTTTCTTTTTCTGCTTGTTCTTTAAAATAGGTGAAAAAGTTTGGTTTTACTATATCCTCAATATTTTGAGTAGTTAAAAATGATTGAGGAACCCAGTCCATTACATTACTGACATTAAAAGAATAACCATTTTGGGTTTTATCATAATAATCAGTAGAAAAATAATAATTCCCCGGTTTGGGACTAGCAGAGGCATAAGTTTTTACAGAGAAATTTGAATACTCTTCTTGATAATGTAGCCAAGCTGTCATAATATGGGCTAAAGCTCCGCCTTGACTATGTCCTGTAATATAAATATCTTTTATATTATCTTGAATTAAAATATCCAACTGTTCTGTAATTTCCGGTAATAAACTAATAAAACCCATTGTCCATCCTGCATGCAAGGCTGCATCTTCATTTTCAGCAAATTGATAATATATCTGCTTGCCCTTTTCTAATTCAATAGAACCTGTAGCAGGAATCATAGCAGCATACATATTTTGCATCCAACTTCCAGCTCCATCAGTTGTGCCACGAAAAGAGAAAACAGCATTTTCCTGATTTTTAGCTCTATAAATCTTAAACATATTAGCCATTGGACCTTCACTAGAACTAAAAATCCATTCATACTCAAGAGCATTCAAAACCTCTTCATTTTCTTGTGGATGAAAGGCTTGAATACTTATTTGTAGCATTTTTTCATATTCTAGCCAATCAAAACCAGGCTTATGAGCATAATTCAAATAAGAGTTTCCTAGTAAATAGAGAAATAAAAAATAAAACAATTTTCTTCTAAACATAATCTAAAAAGCAAACTATACAAATATACAAAAGAAGCAAGTATTTGTTCGATTGAAAAAATCTTCCTCTTATTTTTCCATAAGAAATTTCGAACAATTTTTTCTAAAGAAGGAAATTTATTTTAATTATTTCAAGCATTTTCTATAAATCCCGTTTAGCATATTATATTTGCCTTATGGCAAGTTTTGGTAATTATATAGATTCTTATTTTCACAAAGGTTTACGCAAAAAGTTACTCGACGAGGTAGAACAAATGGGTATAAATGACCCCAATGTACTGCAAGCAATGGATAAAGTACCACGTCATTTTTTTATGGATACTGCATTTGAAAGAATTGCTTATGAAAACCGTGCATTCCCTATAGCGGCAGGACAAACTATTTCACAACCTTATACCGTTGCATACCAATCACAATTATTAGAGGTAAAACCTTTTGAAAAAATATTAGAGGTGGGTACTGGTAGTGCATATCAGGCATGCATACTAGCAGAATTAGGTGCTATGGTTTATAGTATAGAAAGGAAAAGAGAACTCTATGATTTAAATAATAAATTCTATTATCTTAAACGTTTTCCAAAACTTAAGCGTTTCTATGGAGATGGTTTTAAAGGTTTACCTAGCTATGCACCATTTGACAAAATGATTATTACTGCAGCTGCTCCCTTTGTACCTGACGCACTCATTGAACAATTAAAAATTGGAGGGTTTATTATTGCTCCTGTTGATGAAGAAGACGGTGAGGGACAAATTATGAAAAAAATCATAAAAACTGAGGATGGAATTCAAGAAGAAGTTTTTGATAAGTTCAGTTTCGTTCCTATGCTAAAAGGAAAAGATTAAAATTTCTATTAATTTCCTGTAAAAATAACAAGAAAAAAATATTTAGGACAATTTTATCCGAAATAGAATATCTTTATTACCTTTGTTTCACTATTCATTTTTACTATGTTTTCTAAGGCGTGCGAATACGGAATTAAAGCAGTAGTATATATTGCAAAAAAATCACTCGATAATAAAAGAGTGAAATTAAATGAAGTTGCAAAAAATACAGGCTCTCCTGTTGCTTATACTGCTAAAATTTTGGGATTATTGACCAAAGAAAATATTATTCATTCAGTTAAAGGTCCCTATGGTGGATTTGAAATTGATACCAATCAGATGAAAAATATTTCGATTAGTCAAATTGTATATGCCATTGATGGAGACGATATTTATAATGGTTGCGCATTAGGATTAAGTTCATGCAATGCAACAGAACCCTGTCCTATGCACGAGCATTTTGTAAAAATCCGCTCCGAACTCAAACATATGCTTCAAAACACTAGCATTTACGAATTAGCAAACAAGTTAAAATCTGGAAAATCAATATTAGTACGATGAGAAAAATTTTTGCTTACATTTACGACAAAACTGTCCGAAATAAAAAAACAAGCTTTCTGCTTTTCTTTTTATTTTTTTGCAATACCATGAGTTTTGCGCAACCAAGACCTAACCCTAGTACAGAAAACTGGGTTTTTAGTCCAGGCATATTAGGAACACTTATTTTAATTTTAATTGTAGTTCTTATTGCAGTATTTATTTTATACAATAAAGTAAGTAATTATTATGATGAATCTAAGAGGCGCGCAATAGGCAAGCGGAAAATGGATTTTTCTGAAAAACTTTCAGAATTAGATCAAGAGGAAATTGATGCGATATTAGAAAAAAGAAAATCCGCATTAAAATATAAACTTAGCGGAAATGAAATTTCTGGCGAAAGTGAAGCTATAGATAAAAAAGGAATTGTAACTGCATATACGCACGAGAGAAACAATCCCATAGTAGATGAGAAAAAAGAATCAAAAGTATATATTGAAACATCTCCGAAGCTGCGCAAATTAGTAGTTTATTTTATAGGTGCATCTGTTTTTTGGCTCATTTTTGGAACACTTATCGGACAATATGCAGGTATGAAATTTGTTTGGCCAGAAATGGAACACATTTCATGGTTATCTTTTGGAAGAATACGTCCAGTACATACTAATGCTGTATTCTGGGGCTGGGCTTCCTTAGCAATGGTAGGTTTAGCATATTTCGTTGTTTCGAGAACTTCTAATGTGGAAATCCACAGTTATAAATGGGCATGGAGATCATGGTTTTTAATGAATATTGCGGTTGTAGCAGGTACTATTTTATTAATGGCAGGTGTAAATAATGGTAGTGCAGAATACCGTGAATACATATGGCCTGTTATGGCTTTATTTGCCGCTGGATTAGTAATAACATTTTACAATTTTTATAAAACAGTTGCAAATAGAAAAGTTTCTGAAATTTATATTTCTAATTGGTATCTTTTTGGTGCATTAATTTGGACTATAGTTTTGGTTACTATAGGATATTTACCTTTTTATCAAGATGGTTTAGGGGAAACAGTAATTCAAGGATATTATATGCACCAAGGGGTAGGTATGTGGTTTATGACATTCACATTAGGTTTAATTTATTACTATTTACCTTCATCTTTGAATAAACCCATTTATTCCTATTCTTTAGGGGTATTAGCATTTTGGACACAGATGTTGTTTTATACATTAATTGGTACCCATCACTTTATTTTTAGTCCTCTACCATGGTGGTTGCAAACAGTAGCTATAGTATTTAGTGCTGGTATGTTTATTCCTGTTGTTGCTGGTACAACCAACTTCTTAATGACTATGCGTGGAAGCTGGAATGAAATCAACAAATCTTATGTTTTACCTTTTTTCCTTGTAGGAGTTATCTTCTACTTTGTAGGTTCAACACAAGGGAGCTTACAAGCATTTAGATTTACCAATTTCATTTGGCATTTTAATGATTTTAATGTAGCGCATTCTCATATGACCATGTATGGTATTATTACTTTTATACTTTGGGCTTGTATCTATGCTATTTTACCAAAAATAACAGGAAAAGGACCAAAGCAAATATTTGTAGGTATCCATTTTTGGTTAGCATTCATAGGTTTATTTGCTTATATGATGTCATTAATGATAGGGGGTACATTGAAAGGTTTAAGTTGGATTGAAGGAAAACCATTTTTAGAATCAGTTATTCTCATGCAGCCTTATTGGTTATGGCGAGCAGTAGGTGGTTCCTTAATGTTTTTATCCCACTTAATGTTTGGATACAATTTTTATAAAATGGTTAAAAAATAAAATAGCTTAAAATCATGTTTAATTTTCATAAAAATCATAAAAGCTTAGCATTGACTTCATTTTTAGTTTTCTTAACGCTAAGTATATTGATAGCAGTTGTACCTGCTTATCAAATTAAAGATACAAAACCTTTACCTTCCATGCCAGAAATGTCTGAAGAGGAAATGATGGGTTTAAGTATTTATGTTTCCGAAAATTGTGCTGCATGTCACACGCAACAAGTAAGAAATATAGAAATGGATAATGTATGGGGAAGTCGTCCTTCCATACCTTCCGATTATTATTACAGCAAAAAAAGAATGGATATATGGCGTCAATCTCCTTCTTTATTAGGTAGTGAAAGAACAGGTCCTGATTTAACTGATGTAGGAAATAGACAAGCAGGAAAAGAATGGCATTTATTACATTTATATAATCCTAGAACTGTTGTTAAAGAATCTGTTATGCCTTCTTATCCTTGGCTATTTGAAGAAAAAAACGAGGAAGATATTACAGATAATGATGTAGTAGTTGCTGTTCCAAAAGAATTTTTAAAAAATCCTAATAAGAAAATAGTTGCTACACCAAAAGCAATGAATTTAGTAGCTTATTTAATTTCTTTAAAACAAGCAGATTTGCAAGGTACTCCTTCTGGAGATTTCATTCCTGCAACAAAAAAGAAAAAGAAAAATGCAGATGGTAGTGAAAGCCCTGAATATGACGGAGAAGCTTTATATGCTAGCACTTGCGCTTCTTGTCACCAACCAAATGGAGAAGGTTTAGCCGGAGCATTTCCACCACTTGCGGGAAGTCCTATTGTTAATGCAGATGATCCTGAATTATTTATTAGCATTATTCTAAAAGGATATGATGCAAGACCAGAATATGGCATGATGATTGGATTTGAAGATCAATTATCTGATGAAGAAATTGCTGCAATTGCTACACATGAAAGAAGTAGTTGGGGTAACAATGCTTCGGAAATTACTCTAGAGCAAGTAAAAGAAATCAGAGAATATCTTAACAATCAAACACAATAAATGTATATTTAGTATAACAAAAGATAAAAAATTATGGCAAACAAAGAAATTTGGCTAGAAAGCTTAAAAACGGAAACACCTCAAGAAGGTTTTGAACTTGCAATCAAATTAGCGCGTAAAGGCGTTGGATATACACAACCTGATGCAAGTGTTAGAGAGCGTTTACGTCCTCAATATGCGGAAAATCCAGATAGTTTAACTATAGCTTCGCATATAATTACAATACATTTTCAAACAGTAGCTGCAGCAAATAATTATTGGAAAGACAAATAAAACATTATGAAAAAAATTGCATTCTTAATAAGTATTTTTTTATTAAGCATACCTTACGGGCTATTTGCTTGTGAGGTATGTGAAAAAAATCAACCCAAAGTACTACAAGGAGTAACGCATGGAGCTGGTCCTCAAGGAAATATTGATTATATTATCACTTGGTCAGCAGTAGTGATTGTAGGAATTACACTTTTTTATAGCTTAAAATTCCTCATAAAACCGAAGGAAGATAATCCAGAGCATATAAAAAATATTGTAGTAGAATAAATTATGTGAATTATGGAAAAAAATCGAATAATCAAAGTATTTTTAGATGATGAACCCGTTCCATTTGCAGAGTTTACTCCACCAGTAAAATTTGTATTAGATACTACAAAAATTCCTGATGGAAAACATCAATTAAAAATTGTGGCTAAATCAACCGATAATGTTGAAGGAGTTCGTATCGTACCTTTTGAAGTGAGAAATGGACCTGCGATTGATGTAGTAGGTCTCAAAAACAATGAGGTGGTAAATGAACACGTTCCAATTACGGTAAATGCTTATGGAAGTGAAAGAAAAGACTTTTTTATAGTAACAGGTTCTGAAACACCAAAAGGAATTCCTACTTGGGTATGGGTATTAGTAATTTTATTTGTTGCTTTTGCAATATTTTATTTACTCATGTACTTAGAACCTGGACTGTATAAATCCTTTGTTTAAAATATGAAAATAGAAAGAAAACAAATTGAAACTTTTGAAGATATTACATTCATGGTGGATGATTTTTATGGTAAAATAAGAAAAAATCCACTATTGAAAGATATATTTAATGAAGTTATACAAGATAGATGGCCAGAGCATTTAGACAAAATGTACCGATTCTGGCAAACCGTTTTATTAGGAGAACATACCTATAATGGAGCGCCCTTTATTCCTCATGCATATCTACCTGTGGAAAAAGAGCATTTCGATACTTGGGTCGGACTTTTTAATGAAACAGTGGACACTTATTTCTGGGGAGAATTAGCAGAAAAAGCAAAGTGGCAAGGGAGCAGAATGGCAGAAATGTTTTTAAATAAAATTCGTTATTTTAATAATAGCCAAAGTATCCCATTAATGTAATTTTTTTACAGAATGAATAAAAACACTGCAATAGCAAGTACTTTTATATGGATAGGCTTTGTGGCTGCAATAAGCTTTATGGAGTCTTGGTTAAAATTTCAAGCTCCTGGAGTTACCACTAGTATTGGCGTTGGAATAGGAAATCTGGTTTTTAATGCTTTAAATAAAGTAGAATGGGCTTGTGCGATAATAATAGTAATAAGTATTTATTTACAAGAAAAAACAATCATTCTAAAGCATTATTTAACTTTAATTATATGCATCATAATATTAGCAATTCAAACAGCAATATTATTACCAATTATGGGTATAAGATCAGCAAATGTACTTAATGGTATTGAAAACTCTTCATCCAATTTACATTACTTCTTTGTACCCTTGGAAATTATAAAAATAATAGCTTTATTTATATTTGGAAAAAAATTACTAAAATCAAAATAATATGCTTTCAGAAGATTTACTAAATAAAATAAAAGAAAAATACGCAAGCACAGGAGAAAATCCAAATAATTACCTAAAAGGACTTTTGCATGCAAAACCAATCAATTATTGGGATTATATTCAAGTAGATACTTTGCTATCTTTACAAAATACAAGAACTGATTTTAAAGATGAAAAAATATTCATCATGTATCATCAAGTTACTGAATTGGTGCTCAAAATGATGAATCATGAATTAGAACAATTAGTTTTTGACACATTAACAGAAGATGTTTGGGTGGACAAATTGAATCGCCTCATACGTTATACAGATATGCTCATCACCTCTTTTGATGTTATGCGTTCCGGTATGAATTATGATGATTACAATACCTTTAGATACACTTTAACTCCTGCAAGTGGATTTCAATCAGCACAATTCCGCGAATTAGAAATTTATTGTACTCCTTTGGAGAACTTAATTAATGAGGGAGGAAAAGAACGCATTTCTGAAAATCCTGATATAGATGAATTATTTGACCAAGTATATTGGAAGGATGCAGGACATAATAGAAAAACAGATACAAAATCCAAGACTTTACAATTATTTGAAGAAAAATATTTAGAAAAATTCAAATCCTTAGCCAGAAAAGTAAAAGGAAAAACTTTATACGAGCAAATACAAGCAAAAGAAAATCCTTCAGAAGCATTAAGAGAGAAGCTCAGAGAATTTGATCATATATATAATGTAAAATGGCCTATA
>DATGSF010000074.1:0-20115 GCA_035302865.1 Chitinophagaceae bacterium | reverse complement strand
GATTTAGGGTTTTTCTATTATTTATATCTTTTACTTTATCCTTTAGCATATTTGGACAAAATACAATAAATATTTTAGGTTCGGAGGAGCTTTGTTTAGGCGATATTTATGAATATACTCCTGAATTTTCTAATTCTTCTTATAATTATAATTGGTCTATTGTTCCAAATAACATGGGAACTATATTATCCAATAATTCTTTGGGTGCTGCTATTCATTGGAATAATCAAAGTGGAACAGCAAGTGTGAACTTAGAGGTAACAGATATTAATAATCAAGTAATATATACGGGCAGTTTATCTATTATTGTTCATGAAAGTCCAAGCCCATTTATTACAACAAATACGGAATTAGCATGTCAACCTTTACAAAATGAGAATGAGCCAGATGGTGATCCCTTAGCTCCCGAATTTGAAGAGCAGGGTTGCCAGTTGGTTTGTGCTCATAGCGAGGTCACTTATTATGCTAATGGTAATGTTGGTAGCAGTTTTGAATGGATAGTTAGTGGTGCTTTAGGACAAAGTAGTAATACAGGTTTAGAGTGTGTAGTAGAATGGGGTGATGTTGGATTTGGTCAAGTGTTATTGATTGAAACGACCTCTTGGGGATGTATTGTTGAAACAAGTTATTGTGTTGAGGTTATTGAAAAGCCTACAGCTTATTTTTTACCCATTATTAATCCTGTTGATGAAATTTTGAGTGCTTGCACTTTTAGTGATATTTATTTTATTGATTTATCTACCTCTGGTGCCTCCTCACCTATTATTTCCTATTTATGGGATTGGGGAGATGGACATCAAACTCCTATGTCTGCTGGTGCTTCAAATAGTTCAGTATCTCATCAGTATGCTAATGCAGGCAATTATACTATTTCGTTAACAGTAGTAAATGCATGTGGTTGTTCGGATACTTATACGCAAGACATTTTGATAACAGAAGGCAAAGCTATTGAAATTACTTGCCCTAGAGTTGTTTGCGAAGGAGATGTAGCGACTTATTCTATTGCAACTGAAGAGGCTTGTAGTGCCAACAGTTGGAGTGTCATTGGAGGAAGTATAATAAGTTCAAACAATGAAGAGGCAGAAATAATATGGAATAATGTAGACGCAACTACTGGTTTTGGAATGGTAATGTATGAGAGTTGTGGGGAGGGTTGCAATATGATAGTTTCTGAGGCAGTTCCTGTAATACTTCGACAAGGTTCTATCCAAGGTCCAGAAGTAATTTGTGAAGAGAAGCAATATATATACAGAATGCCTAAATGGCCTTCAACGGAGTTTAATTGGCATGTTACCGGTCCTGCTATTTTAGAGGCTACAGATCAAAGAAATGAAATTGCATTGCGTGCTATAGGATCTGGATCAATTCAATTGTTTGTAGAATATCATAATACTGTTTTAAATTGCGGTAGTAAAACATTTATAGATATTAATATTTTACCTGCCGAGGAAATAACAGGTCCTGAGGTATTATGTCAAAATTCCAGTGGTAGTTTTTCTTTATCAGGTACTAATAGTGGTGATTGGGAGCTTATTAATTCTTCAAATTCTATTATAGCTACTGGAGCTGGTTTATCTTTTTCTTATACTTTTAATGATGCGGGTACATATAAATTAAGAGTAACGGGCGCTGAATTCTGTTCTCCCGAATCACATTTTATAAGTGTTCAGCCTCAACCCAACACTCCTGATAGTATTGTAGGTCCAGCTTATGTATGTTCTGGTATACCAACTAAGTATAAAGCGGGTAATGTAGAGTTTGGTACTACATTTAAATGGTTTGTTTCTGGTGGGGGAACAGTTAACGCCTCTCTGGGAGATTTTACTTATGTTAATTTTAATACATTTCCAGCAATAGTTTCTGCTGTAAGAATTACCACAGATGGTCTGTCTTGTACCTCGGACACTTTGCATTTTAATGTGGAGGGTCCTTTTCCCTCATTGGCTATTTCAGGTTCTGATACTGTTTGTCATAGTACTATAGAAAATTATTCAGTTAACTATACAGAGGCAGATTATTATAATTGGAAGTTAAGTCATCCGCTTTTAGGGAGTGTTGTAAGTGATGCCAATAGTCCAGATGTAGCAATTCAATGGAATATACCACCCAATGCTGGTCAAGATGTATTTATAATAGCTAAGGTTAAAAAATGTGGTATAGAAAACATTATTACTTATCCTGTACATTTACAAGGTGCACCTTTCATTACCTCGGTGGATTTACTCCCTAGTGATACTGTTTGTTCGGGTACTCCAATCACCTTACAAGTAAATACGCTTACACCATTGAATAGCGGCATTTTTACTGTTAATTGGGGAGATGGGGTGATTCAAACATATAATTACCCAACTTCTCTTACACATACGTATCATACTACGGGAAGTAATGCACCAGTAGCTTTTAGTCCTACAGTAACTTTAGAACATGCTAATGGGTGTGAAGGTTCTGTTACCGTGACTGCACCTTCTATTACCGTAATGCCCGCTCCTGCAACAGTACTGTCTCCCACAGGTGCGATATTAACATGCTCCCCTATTGATGTTTGGTTAAATGCTTCAGTTACTACAGGTGTTGGTGGAACAAATACGTATGAGTGGTTTCCTGGAGGGCCTGGAGGTTCAAGTTATAATGCAACTGATACAGGAGAGCATTATGTAGTAGTTACTAATTCTGTATTTGGATGTTCTAGTATTTCAAACACAGTAATAATTGTAGATACTTGTATTTTAGATACAGTGAATTGTCCTCCACCTCCTGATGTTTCTGTTAGTTATATAGAGAGTTGTGGAGATATATCTGTATTTGCATCAATTACTGGAGGAGAATGGATAGTTGATAATATTAGTACTTTGAATTTAATAAATTATTCAGATGGTAGTGCTACAGCTACTGCTTTGGCAGCGGGCTTACATACATTTAATTATGTAATTGAATATTCAGAAGATTGTAAATCCAAAAATATAATTGGAGTTGAGGTGCCTTATATTGCTGATTTGAGATATGATATAAGTTGTGATCAAGCAAATGAGATGTATAAAATAACATTATATGATCATAGTACAGAGTACCCAATAGGTAGAATAAGTGAAAGAGCATATTATGAAGGTTCTACTTTAATAGGCACTGGCTTGGAAACTACAATATATCAAGCTCCGGGTACTACTCATGAGTATTATCAAGTGATTGGAGATGGTCAAAATCCATCTTGTACTTCTTATGTAAGCATCACGACACCTGATTTCCCTGAGGTGGATGTATTCATCCATCCAAGTAATGAATTCATGCCAGGCTGTGTGGATGATGTAGCTTTTCAATTAGGCCATCAAGTATTGGCAGGAGCTATCACCAGTTATTATTGGGATTTCGATGATGATAGTTATAATATGAGTAGTATTAATCCTATAGGAAAGGTATATGATGAAGTAAATCCCAAAAGACCCAACTTGACAGTTACTGATATTCATGGTTGCTGGGCAAAAGATTCTGTAGAAGTTGAAATTACTAAAAATAATTTAGAAGGCTCTATTTTCAATTCTGGTTCGCCTGTTTGTGAGGGAACAATAGTGAATATTACTTATAATAATACTAATCAAAATAACCCATTACCTACTCACTACTATTGGCATGAACAAACAGAGCAGATTCATGCCGGAACCAGCCCTATTCATTCAGTAACTGAGTCTGGTGGTTATTGGGTATTAGGGATGGACCAATATGGATGTAAAATTGCTACAGGGATGACTTCTGTGGAGGTGATACAACTTCCTCCTATCAATATAATGGGACCGAGTCAAGTGTGTGTGAATCAAAACTTCACTCTTTCTGTACCAGATTATGGTCCCGATTATATGTATGTTTGGTCTGGCAGTGCTACAGGAATTGGCACTAGTTTGAATTTGAATTTAAGTACTCCTGGCACTTATACTTATCAGGTGATGATGACTGATTTAAATAGTAGTTTGGGTTGTACGCAAATGACTATGCCCTTCACTGTGACAGTGCATCCCCCTCCAGATCCGCCTTTATTGAATTTTGAGATTTTGAGTTGTGATCCTTATTTATTGGAATTAACTGCTACTGGAGTGGATGGTACTTATAATTGGAGCAACGGGATGAGTGGTCAAGTTATGGAAACACCTTTTGGAGGTCATTATCAAGTTATCTTGACGGATCATAATGGCTGTGTGGTGGACAATACTATTACAGTACCTAAAGATTTAGAAGAATATATATGGGTGTTTCCTAAAGGTTGTTTTTGTCAATACTCTAATGCATCCGTAGTAGGTCCACTTATTGCTTTGGATTGGACTTGGTTTGTGGATGGACTAGTTGCTTCAAGCGCTTATGGAGTATTTCCTCCGCAAAATGTGTCTGCTGTGCATAATTATCAATTAGGATTAAAAAATAATTGGTGTGAAATAAAAAGTGCTCCTATGTATATGGATAGTTGTTTTGCTGATGATGGCTCTCCTATTCTGCATTCACTTATTCAGAAAAAAGATAGAGAAGTAAAACTAGAAGTAGTTCCTAATCCAACTAATGATAAAATACGCGTATTTTATGAGTTACAAGAAATACATAGAGTCGCTACTATTGAATTAATAGATATTAATGGTAGGGTATTAGAAATTCATGAGCTATTAAATTCTCAAGGATTCACAGAGTTTTCTTTAGGTCAGTATGCATCAGGTTTTTATCAAATAGTGTTAAAAGGAGATGGGCTTATAATAGAAAAACGCAAAGTGTCTTTAATTAAATAAAACAATTTTTCTTATGTGTAATAAATTAATTTTAACATTGATAATCTCTTTATTTAGTATTATTTCTTATTCTCAACCGGATTGGCAATGGGGTAAAAGAGGAGGAAGTGCGTCATCTGGAATAAATGTTAAATCTGAGAATGGTAGTGAAATAGTTACTGATCAAAATGGAAATGTTTATGCTTTAACTTGTATTTCCAAAGGGATGCCGGCAGATATTGATGGTTATGTGAGTAATAATTCTAATAATCAATGGGCATTATCCAAATGGAATTGTGAAGGAGTACATCAGTGGACTAAATACTTTGGAGGAAGCGGCATTTTTTCTGCAATCAGGTCTACTTTCTGCATTGATAGTTTAGGAGGGCTTTACTTTTCGGGAGGAATAAGAACTCAAATTGACTCCTACCCGCCGAATAATCTTTCCGTTTATTTTGATGAAGATTTGGTAGATCTTCAGGTACCTCAAAGTTGGTACATTGTTAAATATGATACTTCTGGCACTTTTCAGTGGGTGCATTTCCCGCAAGCAGATACAGTTACTCTAGGCTCTTTATCAGGAGGAACGACTAATAAGTCTAGTGTTTTAGGGATGGATGTGAGTCCTGAGGGGAGGCTGTTTGTCTTGGCGCAGTTGGCACCTGGTATTTTTAGTGAAGCAGTCGTGAGTGACTCCATAAATACCTTTAAAGTAATAGAATATGATAGACATGGGAATTATGTAAATGATGTGCCCTTTGAAGTAAATGTAAGTAACAATCCTATGTCTGGAAATCCAGACATATTAAATATTAATAATACGACCAACGGTGGTTTTATTCGAGATCATCGTACAGGACGGTTTTATTTGGCTATGCAGTATAGTAAAAATCGAGGGGAGTTAACCATAGGCAATACTCCTATCGAGTCCATTTTTAACACCTCCAATCAGATGAATCCTGGCTTATTTTATGCAGCAGCTTTTGATAGTTTGGGCCAAAATATATGGGTGCATCAAAGTAATCCTTCAGTTACTTGTAGCTTTATGTGGACGCGCCCTGCCATTGATGAGGAAGGAAATTTATACTTAGGAGGGGCGGGCTGTTGGGCAAATACTTCTTTTTTAGATTATAGTATTAATAGCTCCTCTTATTGGGTGATATCCTTAACTGAAGATGGGGAATTAAGATGGGGCAATACCGCAGTCAATGGCGGTGGTTCCTCCATGCGTAGTGTGGGCTATAGTGAAGGCATTGCTTATGCAGCAGATCGATTTCGGGAACAATTATCTTGGGGAGGAGAAACGATAACTTATCCCCTCATGAATGGAATAAGCCCAGGTTATCTTGCTAAGTTCAATGCTGCAACAGGCAAGGCTTTAGGCACTATAGATACTTTTATTTTTACGGGTCCATCTGCAGGCATTTCCAACTTAGCTTTTCATGAAGGGAAAGTTTATGCTGCTGGGGAAATCTCTTACTCTATCAGAATTAATGAAGAAGAAATTTTTAGTATAGGAGGAGTGTTTGATTTTTTTGTAGCCAAGCATGGTAGTGAGGATTGTGATTGCATGCTGGCGCGTCCTGATTTTACATGGTCTAGCAATCCAGGCAGTACGACCGTGGATTTTATTTATACAGGTGATTTACCGGTGGACAGTGTCCGTTGGGAGTTTGGTGATGGAAGCGTAGCTTATGGTTTAGAGCTTAGTCATACCTTTAGCAGTATAGCAGAACATGAAGTAAGTGTCATTAGTTTTGGAGATTGTGGATTAGCAGGTAAGTCGTATAAAGTGACTCCAGGCACAGTATCCATTGAGGAGGATGTGCAAGGTTATGTTAATATTTATCCTAATCCTAGTTCTGGCTTGGTGTATTTGAAGGATGTTCTTATAGGTAGTCGTTTAGAGGTAAATAATATTTTAGGGCAACAAATTATTGTTAAGGAAATAAAACAAAGAGATGATGTAGTGGATTTATCTTCTTATCCTGCGGGGTTGTATATATTTCATTTAATTCGTCCTGAAGGAAGTAGAACTTCTGTTAAAGTTCTGAAAGAATAGAGGAAAGTGTATGAAACAAAAAGTCTATTAATAATAGTATATAATAAAGAAGATTATTAGTGAGGAGTATTGGTACTATTAATTTTTATATATTGGCTTTAAAGTGTCTTAACGTATAATTTATTTTATAATTTAGTATTTGAAGATGTTATAATGACATCTTCAAATACTATCGTTTCCCATTAAAATAGGTATTTGTAAATTTTATATTAATATATGGATATTGGTATTGATTTATCGGAACTTGTATATTCGGAGAATATTCAAAATTTCTCATGAAAATCTTTTGATTTCATCCCTGCTAAACTTAAGATATAATCAAATTCTTTCTTTTTAACAGAACCTACTGAAAGGCGACTTTGTTTTACTAAATCCATATCCTGCAAAGCAGCATGATTTTTAATTTCTTTTAAACTAACTGGATTTTCTAAGGGAATTAATGGTTTTATATCTACTGCTACCCAGCGGTCATCCTCTGTTGTGGGGTCTTGATAGGCTTCTTTAATAACTTCGGCTATACCAACAAATTCAACTCCTTTATTGCTATGATAATACAAAATTATATCACCAGTTTTCATGTTTTTCATATTGTTTCTGGCTTGATAATTCCGCACACCATCCCAAAAAGTGCTACCATCTTTAACCAAATCATCCCAATGATATACATAAGGTTCAGATTTCATATACCAGTAATTTCTCATCATAGTTTTTTTATAGTTCTTCATTGTTATTTAGCAAGTATTGCTGCCATTCTACACCACTCGGATCTATCTTTAAGGCCTCTCTTGCCCAGTAATCTGCTAATTTGTTTTCTCCAAATTTACGATAAATACTGCAAATGTGACGATAGGGTTCCATATAATTCGTTTTGTTAATTTCTAAGCTGTACCTAAAACTTTCTAAAGCTCCTTGATAATCATGAATTACCATTTGTGCACGACCTTTATCAAATGCTGCATTGAAAAAATCATAATGTATATCTACTGCTTTTTGAAAATATTTAATAGCTGTTTCTTGTTGTAAACGTGCATTTTCTGCATTTTTTTCTTTATGCAAGGAATAATTCATCAATGTTAAAGCATATAAATTATTAGCTTGTGCTGATTGCCCTAAATGCTTCATATCATTTTGCATTAAAATGGCTGCATTTTTCCACATTTTACTTCTTTTTATATCCCAAGATATTTGTACAATACATACAGAAGCTAGGAGTACCAAAAACGGAATTTTAATTGATGGTAATTTCTTTAAGAAAAAAGCTATCATTGAAATTATTAATAAAATAAACCCTAAAGAACCTATATAAATTAATCGCTCTCCTATAATTCCAGCAACAAAAACTAAAGCATTGCTAAACATAAATAAAGAAGAGAATAAAAGTAATAAAGCGGTAGTGGTCCATAAAAACCAAGCTTCTTCTCCTTGATTTTTCCAATATTTTGCTAATTGAATGCCTAGATATAAGAATAATAGGATAGAAAGAAGTTTCAAAAGTATTAATCCATCAAAAATACTGTGTAAATGGATAGTGTCATAACCGTAATAAAATGAAAGTGGGTAAGGAAAGAATAATAATTGTAAATATTTTATACAACTCTGTACTCCCAATCCAAAAGAGTATATCCAATGTGGATTAAAAACTAAAGGATTTTCTACAAACTCTAAACTTCGACCATCTAATAACTTCACTCCTTGTTCCAAATTATGATCTCCTAAAGTACTAAGGCTGGGTAATGCTTCAAAATATAAAAGTAGATGAGGGGTAAAAATGAACAAAATTCCTAAAGCTAAGATATAGGGAAAGAATTTTGTTATTTTATTTTTAAATGCATCAATTATTAATAATACAGCTACAGTTATAAATGGAATAGAGTGGGGAGCAAAGCCTGTAATTAATACAGAACCAAGAATTAATGCCAAGAATATACTACTTATTATTTTTTTATACCTAGCAAGAAAGTAGTATGCTATTAATGGAGCAAATAATAAAATATTAATCCATCCTTTAAAAAATATAGGATGAAATGCCATACTTACAATTAGTAGTATCAAAAAATAAGGACTTTTTAAATCTAAAGTATCTTTCAAGAAAAATAGATAAAAAGGAAGAAATAATAATGGAGTATGCCAATTAAAATAAAAACTGCCAAATAAGGCAAGAAGAACAAATAAATAAACTGCAAATTTAGTTTTACTTGTTAAGAAATGGCAAGCAATTAAGGCTAAAATCCAAAAAAAAGCATCTTTGAAATATATAGTGAGTCCCAAAAATAATAGTAATGGAATTATATATACAATTGAAATTTCAGAAAGTTTTTCCTTGATTTTTAAACCATAAAAATGAAAAATATAGTTTCCTATACTAAAGGGCAATCCTAATAATAACCAAAGTCTAGGATTTAAATCTATAATTCCCCAAATCGTAATTAAAGCAAAAAACTCTATCGCGAGGAATTTTTGAATGGTATTATATTGTGCAAATTTAGAATAAAGTATAGGAATAAAAAACAATAAAGGCAAGGCACTTTTTTTTGCCCATAAGGCTAACAAGAATAAGAATCCAGCAAAAATAGATCGTAATAAAATAGGGATTTTCTCTAGGTGAAAAAATAGTAATATGCTACTAGTACCCAATAATAAGGCTAAAATTTCATCTCTGTTTTTTAAACTGGCAACTACTTCAGTGTGAATAGGATGAATCAAGAATAATGTTGTTGCTAAAGTAATCCACAAGTTGGAAATTCCTGGAAAACTCTTAGATAATAAGTTGAAAAGGACAAATCCTGTTAATAGATATAAAAGTAATTGAATAGCATGACCTATTTGGGCGGATTCTCCAAAAAGAGCATGCTCAATAGCAAAACTTGTTAATACGGTGGGTCTATAACCATAAGAATAACCCATATTGTCACTATAATAAGGATTTTTCCAAATGTCAGTAATCCCTTCCCAGCCTTTTGAAGTAAATACGTGTTGTATTGTTACTAATTCATCATCCAAATTGTATCCATTATTTAAAATTGGATAAAAGGCAAGGAAACTGACGATTATTAAAAAAAACAAGTGTAAATACTTATTTTCTTTCCATGTAATTAATACCTTTTTCATGAGTAATTTCTTTAAAAATCCAATTATACAAATTCTGTAAACCTATCTTAAGAGGAGTTTTAGCCTCCCATTGTAATATTTTTTTAATTTTATCATTGTTTGAACTTCTTGCTTCCACGCCTACAGGTCCATCAATACAAGTAACCTTTAAATTTTTACCACTAATTTTAATTATGAGTTGAGCTAAATCATAAATAGAAATAACCTCTTCCGAACCAATATTTATAGGTTTGTAATATTCTGATTCCATTAATTTTTCAACTGCTTCAAGGCAATCCTTAATATATAAAAAGCTGCGTTTTTGCTGGCCATCACCATAAATTTCAATGCTTTCTTCATCTTTAGCATAAATTACCTTTCTACATAATGCTGCTGGAGCTTTTTCTCTACCGCCTTCCCAAGTACAATGACTACCATAAATATTGTGAAATCTTCCTATGTAGATTTTTGTATTTGTAGATTTACGAATTGCTTTGTATAAAATTTCTGCCATTAATTTTTCCCAACCATAAGCACTATCGGGATTTGCTGGATAAGCCATTTCTTCTTTTAAAGAAAATTCTTTTGTGCCATCTTGTTGTTCCTTTGGATAAATACATGCAGAAGATGAAAAAAACACTTTTTTAGGCTTTAGTTTTTCAATCCATTTTGAAAAATATACCTGAATAAGCAAATTGTCTTGTAAGATTTGTACATCATTTTTTTGGGTAAAAATAAAATCAGCACCACCCATATTGGCAGCTAAATGGTACACTCTATCAATATTTTCTATTTCAAATAAAGTATAACTTTCTTTTTCTCTTAAATCTGCTTGTATAAAATGATCTGCTTTACTTCTTCCTTCAATGGTTGGTTGAATATCTACTCCGATGGTATAAAATCCTTTTTCTTTAAGATAGGCAACAAGATGATTCCCTATAAATCCACTAGCGCCAAGAATAAGTGCTTTTTTCTTCATACTATTTTTCTATTAAACGTTGTATTTTCCAATATAAGTAATTAAAATACTCCATTATTAAATGTGTCTTTCTGCTCTTTGTAAGTAAAAAACTTTTAGCTTTTAAGGATTTTGTATATTTTAAATAAAATTTATGGTAAATATGCGATTTGTTTTTCCATTTTTCAAGAGTTAAGTCAGTAAAATGTATAAAAACTGGAGTGTCTTCTTTAATATCCAAAGGAATAACATGATCAAAATCGTTATCATTCCATGCTGCTAAATTCCACCCTCTATCTTTAACAATTTCTACACCATCAAATAGAATGGGGAGCATATCTAAATATTTTTGGTCATCGAACAAACCTCTTTTGTTGCTTTTTTTAATATTGTATATGCAAGCCTCTTCCCACCATGATAAGTGTTTTTGTGCGTTTGCTGTACAGGCTATAAATCCAGCATTAAATAAACCGACTCTAAAGTTAGCTTCAAACCATCTTTGATTTCTACCAGGGTAGGATTGATAAAAATGAGGAGTTAATAAAAAATCAGCATGCAGCAGTTTTTCAAAAATAACGGAAGGGTGTTTGAAGAAAAAAATATCATTATCTACATAAATAAGCTGTTCATATCCTTTTTGGATTAAATACTGCAAAAAAACAGATTTTAATCCCCAGCGCAATTTGTCTCCCTTGTATTTATTAAATAAAACCGATTTTTTAACCTTTCTTAATTCAGATAAATGAATTACTTTAAGATTATTTAAATTACTATTCCACTTTTTATCCTCCATTAATAATACATAAAAACTATAATCCACTTCACCTTTATTCATTAGTGAATGATATAGCGCCTCTACTTTTGGGAGGTAATCGAATGTTGTTATGGTGCAAATAACTTTTTTCAAAAGAAGAAAATTGAATTAAATACTTTTTGTTGTTAAATTTATAGTAATATTACTGTAAAAAAACTATAAATAGAGATATTTTTTAAAAAAATGAAAATTGCACATATTTTAAACCCAATTAATGCTCATAATCGACCTGAATTAGCTTATATTCAAGGGATAACATTTCTTTCTTTACAAAAAGCATTAGCATATAATAAAGAGGGTAAAGTGCAGATTTATAGTACACAATATCCTGAAGATCATAAATCTATTCCGAATTTTGTTAAAAAGCTTCCGGATTTAAAACGCTCAGTTTTAGATGTAAATCCCAAATTAAAAAAAAGGAAATTACCTTTAATTGCGGATATATTAACTATTGCTCATCAAGAACTCCATGCGGATTATATCATTTATACTAATATTGATATTGCGGTGAAAC
This sequence comes from Chitinophagaceae bacterium, assembly GCA_035302865.1. GTDB lineage: Bacteria > Bacteroidota > Bacteroidia > Chitinophagales > Chitinophagaceae > DATGSF01. Next base: position 7,941 of record DATGSF010000074.1, on the reverse strand, counting down.
CACATTTTTATGCTTATGTACAAAAGAAAATTCAAGAAGGACATGATGCTATAGTGATAAATAGAAGAAGAATTGCTTGGCAAAAAAAGAAAGCTTATAATTTGGAAGAAGATATTTTAGAATATTTTGGTGCTATAGGTAAATCCCACCCGGGTTTTGATTGTTTTGTGTTAAAAAAAGAACTGATACAAAAATTTATATTGGGAAATATATGCATAGGAATTTCATTTTTGGAAACATCTATAATTCATAATATAGCAGCTTTTGCAGAAAAACCCATTTATGTATTTGATCAAGATATCACTTTTCATTTAGGAACTGAGGTGTTAGTATCTAGGCGAAAAAATCCTTTTTATTGGCATAATAGAACTATATATTTTCGAGAGATTCAACCGCAATTAAAAAAGTATTGGAGTATAAAAAAATTCCCATACGGCGAGCATAGTTTTTTACGTAGAAGTATTTCCTGGACATTAAATCCAAGCTTATTTAGTCGAAATTTTTTAGAATTAGAAGGTAAATCCTGTTGGCAAGGTTTAAAGATGCGATTGGATGAGTTGCGTTGGAGAGTTTTGCAAAAATAAAAAAATGTATAGTTGCATTATTCTATATTCTAATGGACTATGTTAATTGAAAAAATTGTAAAAGAAACGATTTGTTTATATTAAGCAAGTAACAAATTGAATGTATTTAAAAAAAGATTTTTATCCCATAACATCCAAAAGAAATTTCCCTCTTCTTCAAAGGTTTTAAAACCTAGATATTGATTATAAAGAATTGCGTTTTTGTGGTTTTTGTGTACTTTCGCCAAAACGGGCTTGATGTCATTATCTAAAGACCATTTTAATAAGAGTACAGATGCTTCTATTCCAGCTCCGGTGCCATGAAATTTTTCATTGCCTAAAAATAAGCCTGCCTCATAGGCTTGTCTGTTTTTTAAAAATTTTAAATAGATTAGGCCTATAAATTGATGATAATGCCAAATTTCGAAATAGTGATGCTTTGTATCTTTTAAATTATTAAACCACTGTTTTTGTTCCTCCTTAGAGATACTATCTTGTAACTCCATCCATTTTTTTATTGAATGTTGATTACGCCAAAGACGGACTTGTTCTATATTTTCTTTTCTTAAAGGAACTAGAAAACTCTTAAATCTATTGTGACTTATCTTCATAGGTTTTAAATTTAACTAAATTTAATTGGTTTTGATGTAACCAAATACGGCGAATATATTCTCCTATGACTCCAAGACATAATAATAATAAAGAAGTACTGAAGAATATTGCAACTATCAATGAAGTAAAACCCAAAGCAATATCTTGCGTCCATTTTAAATAAATTCTGTATAATCCAATAAAAAAGAATAAAAATGCCATAATTACTCCAAGGCGTGTCATCCATTTCAAAGGAATAGAGGTATGAAAAAGTAATATATTTATAGCTTGCTTGAATAATTTTGCTTTTGAATAAGTGGTTCCATCTCTTTTTGAATGAAGATGTGGAATTTCTATAAAACTATGTTTATTAGCATATTGCCAAAGAAATTCATCTAAAAAAGCAGATTGAATAGGGTTATTAATACCCATAATTATATGACTGCTTATAAGTCTATATCCACTTGCATTTTGACTAATAGGATGGGTTTTTTTAATTAAAAAACGTAAGAGTTTACCTCCTAGGTTTTTATAATGTTTATCTTCTTTTTCTAAAAATTTACCATATACTAAATCGCTATTAGAAGCTTCCATTTCATGTAGCATCCATAAAATATACTTAGGATCATGTTGATAATCATCATCCATTGTAACAATATAGTCTGCTTTGGCATTTTGCATCCCTATTAGCGTTGCAGTATATTGTCCATGATTTTTTAATAATGCTATAATTTTTACAAAAGGAAAATCTTTTATTAGTCTTTCTTTATTTATATGCTCTTTTAAGCCCTGAGGACCATCTAAAACAAGCAAAACATTTCCAAGAGTGTAATTTTCAGGAAACTCAATAATAGCAATAGCTTTTAAGAGATCTATTAGGTATAAATCTGCTTGAAAGGTTGGAATTACTATATCAATTATCTTTTTCAATACTTAAATTTTAATTGTTTCATGAATTTTTGGATTCCATGTAAAAGCCATAGCACTTATAGAAAACCCCACTCCAAAACCACAGGTTAAAATATAATTTTTAGAAGTAGGCCCAAAAGCATACACATTCGGCAAACTAAGACCTATACTTGCAATTCCACTATTTCCAAACTTGTCAATAGAGTTATATATTTTAAAGTTTTTTTCACTCAATTGATTAATAATACTTTTATTAATTAATTGATTCGCTTGATGTAAAATTAAAGCATCAATGGTAATATTTTCTTTTTTTAATTGTATTATAAACTCTTTTAAAAATGGTGGAACATAGGATACAGCATATTGAAAAACCTCTAGCCCATTTAAAATCATTCCACCCATACTTTTTTCATCTAAACCTTTATATATAGATTTTACTCCTTTCCCTGGATTTAGAAAAGAATAATAAAAAGGATTTGCATTTTCTGCTTTTTGTAAAGCAAGAAAATTAAAAGCATCAGAAAATAGAAATTCGGTACTAGGGTCATTAGGATGTATGATTTGAGAAGAGATATCTCCTAAACATAGAATTGCTTTTGCATTATTTGGATAAGCTTGTAGCATTTGCTGTATTTGAAACAAAGCGAATCCCCATGCAGAACAACCGAGATTAATATCAAAAACAATTGCTTTGGAATTAAATTGTAGTTTTTCTTGTAATTGATGTGCTAATGAAGGCAGAACGCCTAAGCCGGACTGCGTTACCACTATACAAATTTCAATTTCTTTTGGATTCCATTCCATTTTATCCAAGAGTGTTTTGCATCCATATTCTAAGTAATACAGCATGCTTTTATCTTTAGGAGCGATAAAGCGTTGATTTATTCCTACATTTTTAATGAAGCTTTTCTTTTCCTCATCGGAAGCAAAATGTAAATCTTCATTTTTTACTAAATTCTTTGGAAGTACATTTAATAAACCCTCTATTTTTATATTTTTAGCTTGTATCATTACTTAATGCGTTATTTTTTTCCAAATATCTTCTACTGTAACACAGTTCGATAAATCATCGGCAGTTAATATTACATTCCATTTTTCCAATGTTTGTGTCATTAATATTAGAGCATTTAGACTTGACCATTTAGGCAAATCCCTAAAATTTTCTTTTCCTGTTAATTGCTTTTCTACTTGCAATTCTTCTTGAAACCAGGAGTAAAATTCTTCTGCGGTAATTTTTTTCCTCATATGCCGTAAACCTTATAATATAAATTTTTCATAAAAGTAATAAAATTTACTAGAATAATACTAAAGAAAGAGAAGATTAGAATGCGATTAAGTAGATTTATATGTTTTTAAAATATTTATTAGGAAATAAGTTTTTTTATTTCTAAAAACAACTTATCTTTGCCTACTTTTTAAGTATTAAGCGGGTGTGGTGAAATTGGTAAACACGCTAGACTTAGGATCTAGTGCCGCGAGGCTTGGGGGTTCGAGTCCCTTCACCCGCACTTAACCTCGCTAATTAGCGAGGTTTTTTAAATTAAATTATAAGCAAAATTTTTAAATAATAAAATAGCCATGGCTACAGTAACGAGAGAATCATTAGGAAATTTACATGAAAAAATTAGCGTTAAGGTTAGTAAAGAGGATTATATGAATGCATTTAATTCCTCTATTAAGAAATTAGGAAAATCAGTAAATATCCCAGGTTTTAGAAAAGGAAATGTGCCTAAAAATATGGTCCAAAAAATGTACGGAAAATCTGTATTTATGGATGAGGTGTTTAAAGCAGTAAATGTAGAGTTGGATACGTACATGCGTGAGCAAGAATTACGTATTTTTGGCCAGCCAATGGTTATAGATGCACAAAACCCAGAAACTTTTGATTTTAAAAACCCTAGCGAATACACTTTCGATTTTGAAGTAGGATTAATGCCAGAAGTAGAAATTGATCTTAAAAAACAAGAGGTAGAAAAGCTAAAAATAGCTATTTCTGATTCTATGATTGATGAGGAAGAAGATAATTTACGCAAAAGAGCTGGTGAGCTGGTGGAAAAAGATGCATTAGAAGAAGAAACTGATGCGGTATATATAGATTACTTTTTAGCAGATCAAGAAAATGAAGAAGCATTAAATGAAGATGTTTTAGAATTTTCTATGTTGCCGGAAGCACTGAAAAAAGAATTAAAAGGAAAAGGAGCTGGATTTGAAATGGAATTCGTGCCTTCTGAACTTTTAGAAGAAGATGAAGTAGAAAGTTTTGTTAGCTCTTCTTTAAAAATGAAAGAAGAAGGAGCTGCAGATAAAAAATATAAATTAGTATTAAAAAAAGCAGCTTCTCTGAAAGTAGCAGATTTAAATGAAGAATTCTTTGAAAAAGTTTTCCCAAATGCCGAAATTAAAGATGAAGAAGCATTTAGAGCAAGACTTAAAGAAGAAATGCAAAAAGAAACAAATCGCTTAGAAAGGGATTATTTGCAAAACTTAGTATATGAAGCACTTTTAGAAAATACCGAAATAGAATTCCCTGAAGCGTTTTTGAAAAGATGGTTAAAAGAATCAGAAGGAGAAGAGGTGAAATCCGATGATGAGATTGAAGAAAAATTCCCTGCATTTATAAAAGACTTAAAATGGTCCTTGATTACAGATCATTTTATCAAAGAATATAAGGTCGAAGTACATAAAGAAGAGGTTGAAAATCAAGTGCGCATGAACGCTATGCAATCATTAGGAGTTTATAATATGGAGGCTGCGCCTTGGATGGAGAGTTTTATAGAGAATATGTTAAGTAATGAAGAAACCTTAAATCAAACGTATAGACAAATATTAATTGGTCGCATGTTTGACGCTTTAATTCCTGAATTAAAAATCAAAGAAAAAGAGGTAAGCTTAGAAGATTTTCAAGATGCAATGACTGCAAAACAAGCAGAAGCTGAAGTTGAAAAGTAAAAAAAAATAAAAAATACTTTTTTTCGTTATAAACTTTGTATTTTTATATATATCTTGTTGCGAAAAAAGTATTTTTTACATTTAATCAACTACATAATATGAAAAATTGGAAAGTATCTCTTATTACGGTATTCTGCTTTTTAGCAATAGGGTCATTAGCATTATTTAGCTCTTGCGAGCAAGATCCATGTATGGAATTGAGCTGTAAAAATGGAGGAGTTTGCTCTGATGGTTATTGTAATTGTCCTGTTGGTTTTGAAGGTGCAGAATGTGAAATACCCGCATCGGATAGATTTGTTGGAACTTTCGTAGGGAATGTACGATGCAAAACCACACATGGTACTCCGCCTCAGTTTATAGATACAGCAAGATTTACATTATTAGAAGAACCAAATAGAGTACGTTTAGATGTAGGTTTGGGTAACACTTCTTTATCTTTTGAAGGAGAAGCAAGAACGCCTGAAACTCATTTTGAAACTGTCATTGATAATGAGGTAACAGTACATGCGTACGTTACTGTCGATGCAGATTTAATATATATTTATGTGGAATCTTCTGATGAATCTATTGAGTATAGACAAATTTGTAGATTTCAAGGAAAAAAGATAATTGAAGAAAATTAAAATATAATATTATTTATTGTTTAACCCGAATAAGAAGGTAAAACTATATAAAGCCATTTTTTTAAATGCAAAATATAGCCCTTGCTTATTCACATTTTAATTATAAAGTGGAAAACACGCAAAACAACCAGCCAGAAGTGGCACATGATGATTTCGATTGGAGTATTGATAAAAGAAACGTTTCTTCTTACTCAGAAGAAGAGCGTAAAAAGTTAGAAGAACTTTATGCTCCTACTTTTAAAGATATCGAAGAGTCAGAATTAATTACAGGAACTGTTGTTGGTATTACAGGAACTGATGCTATTATTAACATCGGATACAAATCAGATGGTTTAATCTCTTTAAACGAATTTAGAGATATGCCTGACCTAAAAGAAGGTGATGAAGTAGAAGTGTTAGTAGTGGAAAAAGAAGACAGAGAAGGACAATTAAGTTTGAGCAGAAGACAAGCACGTCAAGTGAGAAGCTGGCAAACAGTGGTTGATCATTTCAAATCTGGAGAATTACTTACAGGTACCATTACCTCTAAAACAAAAGGTGGCTTAATCGTGGATATTAATGGTTTAGAAACTTTCTTACCAGGTTCACAAATTGACGTTAAGCCTGTAACAGACTACGATCAATATGTAGGCAAAACAATGGACTTTAAGGTAGTTAAAATTAATGAGCAAATTAGAAACGCTGTTGTTTCTCATAAAGCATTAATTGAAAGCGATCTAGAAGAACAAAGAGGTGAAATCATGTCTAAACTTGAAAAAGGTCAAGTATTAGAAGGTATCATTAAAAATGTTACTGATTTCGGTGCTTTTGTTGATTTAGGTGGTGTAGATGGATTATTATATATCACAGATATTAGCTGGGGCAGAATTTCACATCCAAATGAAGTTTTAGAAAATGGCCAAAAATTAAATGTGGTTGTTCTAGACTTTGACGATGAGAAAAAACGTATCAGCCTTGGTTTAAAACAATTAACTCCTCACCCTTGGGATAATTTAGGAGAAGATGTACAAGAAGGTTCTACTGTAAAAGGTAAAGTGGTTAATATCGAAGACTATGGTGCTTTCTTAGAAGTTAATCCTGGAGTTGAAGGTTTAGTGCACGTTTCAGAAATTACTTGGAGCTCACAGCCTATCAATGCAAAAGAATTCTTCCAAATGGGAGATGAATATGAAGCTAAAGTAGTTACTTTAGATAAGGAAGAAAGAAAAATGAGCTTATCTATTAAGCAATTATCTGATGATCCTTGGGAAAATATCGAAGAAAAATATCCAGCAGAAAGTAAACATACAGGAGTTGTGAAAAATATTACTCCTTATGGCGTATTTGTTGAATTAGAAGTGGGTATTGGCGGTATGATCCATATCAGTGATTTAAGCTGGACAAAACGTTATAATCACCCATCTGAATTTACTAAAGTAGATGAAGAAATTGAAGTGGTTATTATTTCTATAGATAAAGAAAACAGAAAGCTTTCTTTAGGACATAAGCAATTAGAAGATGATCCTTGGAACACTTTTGAAACTATTTTCCCAATACATTCTATTCACGAAGGTACGGTTACAAGAGTGGAAGATAAAGGAGCTATTGTTCAATTAGAATATGGTTTAGAAGCTTTCGCTCCTACAAGACATCTGAAAAAAGAAGATGGCTCCATGGTAGTGGCTGATGAAACTAATTCATTTGCAATAATCGAATTCGATAGAAATGATAAACGTATCATGGTTTCTCATAGCAGAGTTTGGGAAAAAGATCAAGAAGAAGAAAGAAATGCTGAAATAAAGGCTAAAAAAGCTGAGACAGAAAATACAAAGAAAACTGTAAAAAATATCCAAAGCAAAGTAGAAAAATCTACTTTAGGAGATATTGATGCTTTAGCTGATTTAAAAGAGAAAATGAAGAACCAAGAAGAGGGTAAATCTGAAGAATAAAATTTAGATTTTGATACTCATAAAAAAAGTGGAGATGTTTTAAAACGTCTCCACTTTTTTATTGTATGCTATTATGAAATAAAGCTAGATTTTTAATTTGCTATTTTACTAGAATGAAAAGTGTTTTTATTAAGATAAGTTGAATAAGTTTTCAAGCATGCAAAAAGCCTAAATGCCATTAATATGCAATCTCTTTTATTGAAAAGTTCTAGTCAATCTTATTCTTAAACTAAGAATTTATAAAAGGTTATAAATATGCCTATTTATTCTTCAGTTCCTCCTTCCATAGACTCTACTACTAATTCAGCCAAATCTAATACTTGAACTTTATCAGCCGCATCTTTATTGGTTACACCATCTGTAAGCATGGTAGTGCAA
>DATGSF010000073.1:0-9469 GCA_035302865.1 Chitinophagaceae bacterium | reverse complement strand
AGATAAGAACCTATGGCTGTATTTTCATTATTGAATTGATGGTTATAAGGTTTAGTGACCCAACCCGCACCCATAGAAAGAACAGCTTCCATTTCCAACTTCTCATTGTTTAAAAGATTTAATGCTATAGAAGGACCAATTCCAATGCCTTGCCCTAAAATAGAGCTATTATAATTCATATAATGTAGGATAAAGCCATATTTTGGAAAATTACTTTCTTTTTCCCATTCTCTGTTGCCCTGACTCTGATACAATCCTAAAAAACTAGCAGAATAGGTATAATCTGGAAAATCAAATAACATTTTTTGACTATGCTTTAATGTTTTCCCTATTCCTACACTCGCGGACCATTCCATTTCTTGTAAAAAATTACTTTTACCATTTGCTGCATATACAGAAATAGTAGGACATAAACTCAAGCAAATTAAAAGTATATTCCAAGACTTAAGCATTATTTATATAATTTAGAACGCAATATTCCCCACATGTGCAATCTATGTTTTAGAGAAACACGCAAAACGCCTAGACCATATTTAACAGAGCGTTTGAAATTAATACTTGATGCTTCTTCAAAGTATTTTGTAGGACAAGTAATTTCTCCAATTTCATAACCTGCCATAAATATTTGCGATAACATCTCATTGTCAAAAATGAAATCATCATCATTATCATTAAATTTAATATTTCGCAAAACCTCTGCACTAAATGCTCTATATCCACTATGGTATTCACTTAGTTTTTGATTTATTAAAATATTTTGAGTAAAAGTTAAAGCTCTATTTGCAATATATTTATATAAGGGCATTCCTCCTTTTAGTGCACCTTTTCCTAAAATACGTGAAGCCATAACCACGGGATATAAGTCTTTTGCAATAATATATGCAATGGATGGAATTAACAATGGAGTATATTGATAATCAGGATGTAGCATAATTACTATATCCGCATGTAATTCTAATGCTTTATTATAACAAGACTTTTGATTTGCACCATAACCTTTATTTCTATCGTGTTTTATAATATGATTTATTCCAAGTTTCTTCGCAAGCTCCACTGTATTATCCGTACTAAAATCGTCAACAAGAATAATCTCATCGACTATATCCATAGGAATTTCAGCAATAGTTTTTTCAAGGGTTAAAGCCGCATTATAAGCTGGCATAACGACCACTACTTTTTTATTTAAAATCATAAATTTAGTTTCTTAACTTAAAGGAGTTAATTGAGTTACTATTAAATTACTGGTACAATTAGCCAAATGTAACCCATTTTGATTAAATAATTGCACATTTACATAAGTTATTCTCTTGCCCACTCGAACAACTTTTGCATCTGCAATAACTTTTTCTCCAATATCTACAGAGTATAAAAAATCCATAGTAAGATTAACAGAGGTATAAAATTGATTATTATCTAAGGAAAATAAAGCCCAGCCAATACACTCATCAGCAATCAAAGTCATCATACCACCATGGATTTTACCATAACCATTACACATTTCTTTGCGCACCTCTACTTCCATTACTGCTCTACCCTTTTCTACTTCTACTAATTTAGGTTTTAAAAAATTACCTGCATCTGAAGGGCTGTTTAAAATAATTTGACCTTCTCTTGACTTTAAATATTCAAAACTTCGCTCAAAGTTCATAATTTTTTCGTATTTTAGACTGCAAAGATACTAATGTATTATCTTTGACAAAAGCCAAAAAAGAAATTAATGACAATAACGCAATTAGAATATATAGTAGCTGTAGCAACCTATCAGAGCTTTGTGGCAGCTGCTGAAAAATGTTTTGTAACTCAGCCAACTTTGAGTATGCAAATTCACAAATTAGAACAGGAATTAAATGTACGCATATTTGATAGAACCAAACATCCAATAACACCCACTGAGATTGGAGAAAAAATTGTAGAACAAGCAAAAATCATACTTTCTAATGCTAATAAAGTTCAAGAAATTATACAACAGAGCCAAGGCTCAATAGAAGGGACATTCAAAATGGCAGTTATTCCTACAATTGCCCCCTATATTTTACCGCAACTTTTAGAAACACATGCTAAGTTACATCCTGAATTAAAAATCTCTGTAACAGAGATGCAAACCGATGAAATTATAGAAAAATTAAAGAAAAACGAATTAGACTGTGGTTTAGTAAGCACACCATTAGAAGATGAACAAATAAGAGAATATCCTTTATTCTATGAACCGCTAATTGCATATTATGGTAAAGGGGAAAAAGCATTAGAAAAACGATTAATTACTCCTAATGATATTGATTTGCATGATATTTGGCTGTTAAATGAAGGAAACTGTCTTAGAAATCAAGTAATTAATATTTGTTCGAAACATCTTGCACAAATTCAAGAAGACAAACCTTATAGATATGAATCAGGAAATGTAGAAACACTAAAACGTATGGTAGATAGAAATAAAGGTTTTACTATTTTACCTGAATTAGCCACTTTTGAATTCAATGAGCAAGAAATGGAGCAAGTTCGTTATTTTGAAAAACCCGAACCTGTTCGTGAAATTTCTTTAGTTACTAATAAACTTTTTGTTCGAATTTCTGTTTTAGAAGCATTACAAGTGGAGATCTTGAATATTATACCTGAATCAATGCGTATTCAGAAAAAAGATCGTAAACTATTGAGAATCCATGCTTCTAAACTATAATAAAAAATATAAGCAATTTTTATAAATCTATAGAGCTTTCCAATGAAAACAAAAGCAATATTGTTGAAATGGTTTTTATTTAGTAAATTTGTAGCATTAAAAATTTAAAATTATGACATATAAATTAGATCCATTGCCTTATGATTCGGCAGCATTAGAACCACATATTGATAAAGAAACTATGGAAATTCACCATGGAAAACATCATCAAGGATATGTAAACAACCTAAATAAAGCATTAGAAGAGAATGCAGATGCTGCGAGCAAATCTTTAGAAGATTTAATGGCAAATATTAGTAAATACAATACAGCAATTCGTAATAATGGTGGCGGTCATTATAACCACCGCTTATTCTGGAATATCTTAACAGATAAATCCACTTCACCTTCTGCTGATTTACAAAAAGCTATTGATGAAAAATTTGGTGGAATGGATGGCTTAAAAGAAAAATTAAGTCAAGCTGGAGCAACACGTTTTGGTAGTGGTTGGGCTTGGTTAATTGTTAAAGATGGTGCTTTAGAAGTTACGTCTACGCCAAATCAAGACAATCCATTAATGGACGTAGCAGAAGTTCAAGGTACTCCAATCTTAGGAATTGATGTTTGGGAGCACGCATATTATTTAAAATATCAAAACAAAAGACCTGATTATTTAAATGCAGTGTGGAACGTAATTAATTGGGAAGAAGTAAGCAAAAACTATGATGCTGCAAAATAATCAATAAATAATTCCACGAAAAATAGTAAATTGCGAAGTATATCTTTAAATACTTCGCAATTTTGTTTTATGTATACAATTTCTATTGAAAATGCTCGTTTTTTTGTTCCAATTGGTATCTATAAAGAAGAAAAAATTTTAAAAAATACTATTCAAATTGATTGTTATTTACAATACGTTTATCTCCCACCTTCTATAAAATATTTGGACTATGTACAAGTCATTAAATTATTGAAAAATGAATTAAACAAAGGTTTCGATACTTTAGAAGAATGTTTAGAAGCAATCAAAAATAAAATTTATGAAAAATATCCATTTATTAGCCTACAAATAAAAATATGTAAAATAAATCCTCCAATTAATGAAGAAATCAGGGCGGTATGTTTGGAATGGAGAGATAAAAAATATAAAGATATACAATAGAGTTATTAATACATCTACAATATAACAATATACAAAATTAGAATTTTTCATAAAATTTGAAATTTTATGAAAAATTCTAAAAATGCACATTTTCTTTATAATTGCTGAAGGGCATCTATATCAACAACGCCAGTAGAAATTAAAATAAAATATATTAGTCCAAAAATAAGTCCAATTGCAATTGATACTATAGATATATTTCTTGCTCTATTAGAATACATTATTGCTTTAGCATATTCACCATTTAAAAATAGTTTTTTCACTTGAGATGCGAAGTAAATCGCTACTATTCCTAATGGCCAACAACCAATGAGTAAGGATATAATACCTAATACAAGATTTGTAGGGGGCATTACTTTACCTGCAGAATAATCTTCTTGTTGTGGCGGGTCATTTCTAAATCGATTAGCAATTCCAAAAGGTGGAGGATTTAAAGCTTTGAATTCTCTTATTTTTTCCAATACTTTTGGATCTTCTCTAGCTTCTATCCAATCATCTAAACCTTCATACCAGATATAGTTATCTTCTGTTATTCCTGATTCAATCATATCAGCGAGTGAAACAGGGCCATATTGTTGATTATGTTTTTCAAAAAAATATTCTCTTGCCATTATTAATCAGTTATTAAATTCTTTTATTAAACCCTGTACTAATTTTGGATCTAATCCCTTGAAATTTCGCATTACTCTACCCATCCACTGTCTTTTATCAACACCTTCTTTGTGTAATTGTTCAATAAAAGCTTGTATTTCTTCAGGGCGAATTGGTCTAGGCATATATATTTCCAACAATTCTATTTCTTCTTGATAATTAGCAGGCTTATATTCTTCTAAATTCTTTTTACTTTTCAATGCGTAGGATTCAATAAAATCATCTACATTTTTTGATTTTTCGTTTTTCAAATAATTCTCTACTTCTCCTTTCATAGTAGATAATACCTTAACTTTCCATTTATCGCCTGCTTTTCTTGCCTCTAAAATAGCGGCTTGCAATTGTTCCCACTTTGTCATAACTATTTTTCTTTTTTCAAAAACTAAAGATACTTAATTTAGAAAGAAATTTCTGATTTTTTTTAAAAATATAAATTCCCTTATTGCTATACAACAATTCTCATGCATTTTTTGTAAACTATCTATATATAAATTTAAAAAACACACATTTTTATAATATTTTAATTAAATGTTGTATAATTGCAGATATAAATATTTATCACTTTAAACAAAACAAAAGAACAATGAAAAGTAAAATTTTATCTATTTTCGCTTTAGCAGCAGGACTGCTACTATTTACCAACACCAGTCAAGCACAGGGGTTTTATAGCCAATCTTACAAAGAAAGAAATAGTGGCTCATTTGAAAAAGGGGCATCTTTAATTACACTAGATTATGGATTAGCAAATGCTAACTGGGCTAGCGGATTAATTTATGGTTATTCAAGAGTTCCTATTGGTCCAGTATATTTACGATATGAAATCGGAATAATGGACGAGGTAGGCATTGGTGCTTATATTGCTCCTCGATATGTACGTTACAATTACGGCCAAAATCATATTTATAATCTAAATGAATTCACTTTTGGTAGTGGTGTTATGGGATATTATCATTTTAATAAATTAATTCCTGTTTCCAAATTAGATGTTTTTGCAGGTACTGGATTCTCCTTTAGAGTAATTCAAGAGAACTGGCCAAATGATAATAATTCTAATAATAATACTTCACTTAAATGGAACTTACCTGTAAAAGTTGGAGCAAGATGGTATTTTTCAGACGGATTTGGGGCTCATTTAGAATCAGGTTACGATGGTTTAACTTATTTACAAGCAGGAATTACTTTAAAGTTTTAAGCTTAATATATTAAAAAAAATATCATAACAAAAGGTTGATCTTATAAAAGGTCAGCCTTTTTTGTTTCAAAAAATGAATTTAAAACTTATCTTTATTTCAATAATAAAAGTAACAATATGAATATTGTTTTACAAACTGAAAACTTAAGTAAAAATTACGGTAAAATTCAAGCAGTAAAGAATCTAAATCTCATTGTAGAAAAAGGTAATATTTATGGATTATTAGGCCCCAATGGAAGTGGAAAATCAACTACTTTAGGTATGTTATTAAGAGTAGTTAATCCGAGTTTTGGAACTTGGAAATGGTTTAATTCTGATAAGCATGAGGAAACTATTAAGCAAATTGGTGCTATTATAGAAAGTCCGAAGTTTTATCCTTATTTGTCTGCAAATCAAAATTTAAAATTAGTTTCAGATATAAAAAACACTTCTTATAAAAATATTACCCCAGTTTTAGAACTTGTAGGATTAGAAAAAAGGAAAGATGATTTATTTAAAAACTATTCTTTAGGAATGAAGCAAAGATTAGCTATAGCTGCAGCAATGTTGAACAATCCAAAGGTATTAATTTTAGATGAACCAACAAATGGATTAGACCCTGAAGGTATTATTCAAATTCGACAAATAATACAAAGAATTGCTGCTAATGGCACTACTATTATTATGGCTAGTCACTTGCTTGATGAGGTGGAAAAAATATGTAGTCATGTAGTTGTTTTAAATAAAGGTTCAGTGTTATATAATGGTAGTGTAAAAGAAATAGGTAATGAAGAGCAGATTATCGAATTATCTTCTAATGATTTAAACAAATTACTTCTTGTGGTGCAAAAATCAAATTTATTTAAAGAAGTGGCTATACAAAAGGATAAACTGATAGCTGAAATTAAAGAAGAAATCAGCCCTGAGGAAATCAATAAATATTTTTTTGAGAAAGGTATTATATTAAGCCATTTAGTATTAAAAAATGCTAATTTGGAAAGACAATTTTTTCACTTATTAAAAAACACTAAAAATCATGTATAGATTATTAAAAATTGAGTGGAAAAAGATATTTTTTCATAAAGCAAACCGCATTTTTTACTCATTATACTTTTTAATGATAATGGGAATTATACTTTTCATGCCTTATATTAAACCAAGTATTAATGGAGAAAATATTGATTTAATTCAATTTGGACTATTTAATACCCCATTTATTTGGAATAATATTGCTTATATTATGAGTTTTGGGAAATTACTCTTAGCTATTATTGTTATTAGCAATGTTACTATGGAATTTAATCATGGTACTTATAAGCAAAACATTATTGATGGCTTTAGCAAAAAAGAGTTCTTTTTTTCAAAATGGCTAAGTGCTGTTCTTTTAAGTCTTATTTCAGCTTTTATTGTTGGAATAATGATTTTTATTGTCGCATCGATATATAATCCAATGACAGGTATTCTTGTTAACAGTTCCTATATATTTGCATTATTTATTGAATATTTAGGCTTTATTTCCATAGCATTATTATTAGCTTTTCTATTTAAAAGAAGTATTTTTGCTATCCTAAGCTTATTTGTTTGGAATATTTTAGAAGGAATTATACAAATTATAGAATTTGTTTTTAGAAAACTTACAGTTTCCGATAATAATCACATAGAAGCTCTAAGTAACTATTTACCATTAAAATCAAATGGTAATATAATTAATTTACCTAAATTTGATTTGGTACAATACTTAACTGAAGGATCAATATTTAAAGAAACAACTGTTGATTTTTCCTATGTAATAGCAAGCTTTTTCTATTTTATTATTTTTAGTTTTTTCACTTATTTGCTTATCAAAAAGAGAAACGCATAAAACACGGTTTTAAAAAAAACATAAATAAATGTAAAAAAAATCTCTTTTTTTCTTTACTTTGAAATTAATGCTATCTATATTTAGCCAAAACAAAACAATTTCTATTATGCAAAAGCAGTTTTTCTTTTGGCTACATCTCATTGTATTATTTTTTATTAGCCAAACAATAAAAGCACAAGATATACTTTGTGGCACAGACGGGATAATTGAAGAACAAATGAAAGATCCCGCTTTCATAGCACAACAAGAAGTATTTGAGCGCTTGTGGGTGGCAAAACAAAAAGAAATATCCCAACTTAAAAATGTTGAGGAGAGTACCTTATTTAATTCAACTATTTATGAAATTCCTTTAGTTTTTCATATAGCTCATACGGGTCAAGCAGTCGGCAGTAATTACAATCCTTCAGTTCAAAAGATTGAAGACGTGGTAGCATATTTAAATGCAACATTTGCTGCTACTTGGTCGGCTTATCCAGATCAAAATAATGGAGGGGTAGACATTCCAATTCGCTTTGTATTAGCACAAAGAGATCCTAATTGCAATCCAACTAATGGAATTAATAGAGTTAATATTTTAAATGAATTAAATGCAACGAATGGTGCTTTATATAATAACTATGGAATAAAAAGGGCATCAAGTAACGGAATCAGTCAAGAACTACTTAAAAGCTCAATTCCTTCATGGGACCCATCTAGTTACTATAATATTTGGGTAGTAAATAAAATCGATGGTTGGGATGGCTACGTTCCAGGAAGTGGTGTTGCTGGCTTCGCATATTTACCTGGAGCGCCAGCACATTTAGACGGTACAGTTATCATGGAAGCATTTAATAGTGAAGGATCGAGTACATTACCACACGAATTAGGACATGCTTTTAATTTATTACATACTTTTAATGAAGGTTGTGTAACTGGAGATTGTGCAACTACAGGAGATAGAATTTGTGATACACAAGCTCATAACCAAACTTCAGGCTGTCCTTCTGGAATAAATCCTTGTACAAATACAGCTTGGGAAGATGCTACAGTTAGAAATATTATGAACTACACTACCTGTCCCGATCGCTTTACGCTAGAACAAAAGGACCGAGCTGTATTGGCATTAACTACAATGCGAGGAAGTTTGTTAAATTCTCTAGGAGGTCTTCCACCTGGAAGCAATTCTGGCCCAACGCCACCTCCCATAGTTAACTCTTGTGTACCAAATCCAAGCAATTTCGAGTTAGGAAATCCTTATGGAATGGGTGCATCATATATTAAAATAAACGATTGGACTTTCAATGGTGGTAACTATACTCAAGATCAAGAATATTATATTGACTATACAGAAAGTACTTGTTTACAAAGTGCTTATACAGTAATTGAATTAGAAAGAGAAGTGGCATACCCAATTGAAATAAATACTAACGCGAACGATCAAAATATTCGCGTTTGGTTAGATTTAAATAATGATGGAAGCTTTGATAATTCAGAATTACTATTTTCACAAAACAATGTATCTCCAGGTACTCTTAATGACGTGATGGACATTATCCCTAATACTACTCCATTAAATACCCCATTACGTTTGAGAGTTTGGGCTGATTTTGTAAGTATCACCGACCCTAATCCTTGCGGTTCCAATATTCAATATGGACAAATAAAAGATTTTACTGTAATTCTTAAACAGCCTCTTCCAATTGAATTAAAAAACTTTAAAGCGACAGCTAATAATAAAGAAAAACATATTAATTTGAACTGGGAAGTAGGAAGTAGTGAAAACTTTTCGTATTTTGAAATAGAGAGAAGTACAGATGCCAAAAACTTTGAAAAAATTTCAAAAGTTAATACACTTGCGAAAAATAAAAAGTACAACTATACCGATAATAACATCACAAATAATATAAAATACTATTATCGTTTAAAAATGGTAGATAATGATGCAACTTACACCTATTCAACTATAGAAAATGCTATTTTAAATGATAATAG
>DATGSF010000072.1:0-8196 GCA_035302865.1 Chitinophagaceae bacterium | reverse complement strand
AGAGCATGAAGATAGTATGGGAAATAAGGGTGTCATAAAGGAAGGAGATGTACAAGTAATGTCAGCCGGAACTGGTGTAATGCATAGTGAATATAATAAAAGTAAAGAAGAAGAGCTTGCATTTTTACAAATTTGGTTATTTCCTCGAGCACAAAATTTAAGTCCAAGATACGATCAAGTAAACATTAATGATTTAAAGGTAAAAAACAAATTTTATCAGATTATATCTCCAAATAAAGACGAACAAGGTGCATGGATAAACCAAGATGCATGGTTTTATATGGGCGAATTTGATGCAGGATTGGAAGAAAAATATAATTTACACAATAAAGAGAATGGTGTTTATTTCTTTATATTAGATGGAGAAGTAGAAATTGAAGGTAAGAAATTATCAAAAAGAGATGCTCTTGGCATTTGGAACATAAATAATCTAAATGTAAAAACATTATCAAAGGCACAGATACTATTGATAGAAGTTCCCATGAATTTATAAAAAAAAAATGAATTAAGTATTTAAATTATTATTGTTTAATCCCCAAACCTTTTTTAAAAGGTTTATTTAAAAATCAAAGTTTAATTATGAGAAAACTAAGTTTATTTCTATTGATGTCTATTTTTAGCATCAGTTTATTTGCACAAAAAAAGTGGAATGTAGATCCCAATCATACCAAGCTTACTTTTAGTACGGTACATTTAGGTATTGCTGATGTGGAAGGTTGGTTTGAAGATTTTGATATAACTATAAAATCTGATAAGGAGGATTTTTCTGATGCAGTATTTGAATTATCCATTGCTGTTAAATCTATTAATACTGCCATAAAAATGCGTGATGATCATTTACGTAGCCCTGATTTTTTTGATGCGGATAAATATAAGAAAATGACTTTTAAAAGTACTTCAATAAAGAAAATGTGGGCAAATCGCTATAAATTAACAGGAGAATTAACAATGCATGGTGTTACTAAAACGGTAACTATGGATTTATGGTATAGAGGTACTATCGAAAACCCTCAATCTGGAGATACTACTGCAGGATTTCAATTAACTGGAATATTAAAACGATCTGACTTTAATATTGGCTCCGATTTTCCTTCAGCAATGATTTCCGATAATGTTGTAATTAAGGCAGATGGTGAGTTTATTTTGCAAAAATAATTTTTGAAACTTATCAATTAAAAAAGCTATCTCAAGAATTACTGAGGTAGCTTTTTTTAATTTTTTATCCTTAAGGAATATCTTTTTACCTAATGGTTATTTTATAATTTTATAGTTAATGAATTTTGAAATTATTCATTTCAATACATTGCTATTTGTTTGCTTTTAGGATGTTTGTTTATATCATTAAATTATTAATGCTTTCAAGAATTGTTGTTTTATACTAACCCGAATTATTAGCTTCGGTGCTACTTCGTGGTCACCGCAAAAACTCGTATTAGTATATAAATTGTTGATAAGTAACATCTTATAAAGAAAATTATTGAAAGAATTATAACCCAAATTTGGGGTATAATATTTTATTTTGCTTGGATTTATTTTTATATCTTTTTCGTTACAAGCCCTTTGCAGTACCCAAGTACAGCGACAGGGCTTGATGCCTCAAAGCTATTTAAAATAAATCTTATGAATAATGTAGGTTAATCCATCTTTTTCTATTAGAAAATTACGAATTGCTGATTCTAATTGTTTTTCGTTTAATTTTACTGGCATGTGTCTTGTTATAAGTTATTATTATTTTAAATTAACAAATATAACTTTTTTCAAGACACTTTTTTGTTCTCTTTCCTGATATTGGACACACAATTAAAGGGGTCTCAAAACACTATTATTAACCCATAAACATAAGCAGTTAAATGAACTTTTTGATTTTTGCTGTTATTTTGAGGAAGTCTGAAGTAGTACTTTTATTCCTTAATAATTATCATAAAATAAAAAATTCCTAAATTATATAATGATATTTTTAAAATTATTTAGATTTTTGAAAATAAATTATTATTATTATGCTTTATTAAATATTTTTTATATTAAAATGCACAAATGAGGGATTTTAGAACATTTGTTTTATTTTTTCTTTTCTTTTCATTTTTAGTGATGGAGGGATATGCTAAAAATGAGTTTGAAATTATTAGTAAACCTTATTTTGAATCAAATGCGTTAAAAATTAATTTAATAAATTTTAATGAATTTGAAAATGAGGCTTTATTTATTAAAGTTTATTTCCTGTCTGAAGATAAAGAAATACTTCTTTCTAAAGACAGTACAATAGTAAAATCTTCAAATGAAGTTATTACATTGACCCTTTTAAAAACACAATACTTTATAGATACTTTATGGGAAGTGTTTCCATATGAAGATATTATTGTAAAAGTATTTAATATTGATAATCAGATGGTTAAAGAATCGGTTTTTCCTGCAGAATCAATTTTTCTTTGGAGTAAATTAGATAATGAAATAAAAACTAATTTAAAAAGGATAATCAAAAAATATCCTGAATTTAGTTTTAGCGATAAAGAAATTAAATTGTTGGAAAAATCTTTAAAATATAATGGAGCAATTAAGGAAAATGCAAAAAATAGAACAATTGAAGTTTATGATAAAAACAACCATTTGATTTCAATTTATAAAAAAGAAGAATTATTGAAGCCACATATTTTATCGACTTCCTCTCCTTATAACAATTCTATGATAGCTGAACTCTTATCTCCTATGCCAAGTATTAAAAGCATGTTTAAAAACTCCTCTAAGGAAAAAAGAGAAAAACGTATTAATATCTTGAATTCTAATTACTATGATAGTTTTAATGATCTTTCTGACAGTTCAATAATGGGTAGTTATAATTATTCTGATTTGTCAGGGGATATAGAATTTGAACTTTGGGATGTGTTATTTAATTTGAATTTTTATATGACTTCACAAGACTTTAACCGAAATCCAAAATCTAGATATTTTAATATTAATTATGATCGTAACAAATTAAATGAGAAATATCTTGAGGTTGTTTCTTCTTATCGTGATATTTATCATCAAAGAAAATCAAAGTCAAATCAATTGATAGGTCAATTAGAAAAAAAAATAGATAGAGAAAGTTCAGGTATTGAAAATATGGAGAAAGAGTTAACTTTTAAGGTAAAGGATAGTTTGAGCTTTGTTGGTAACTATGATAGTTTAACAAATGAAGTAAAGATGTTTCAGGACTCTATAAACGATTTAAAACAAAAATATAATAAAGCTTTGGTACAATTGAATCAATTAAAAGAAGTAGCTGCTTATGATTCTATTAAATATGTCGAAGAGATGCTTGCACATTTAAGCAGTAAAGATTTTCAATCATTAATGGATTCACCAGAAAAAAATTTTTCTGGTGAATTCAAAAAACATGCACCCAAGAAATGGAACATATCCAACTTTGATTTAGGTCATTCTATGGTTTCAAAAAGTGGAAATGGACAAAGTGGAGCATATTTAAAGGGAGGGCAATTAGGTATTGAAAATCCTTTTGGTAAATTATCTTTATTTTTAGGCAATTCAGAAAATTTTGATTATTACTCCAAAGAAAAAAGGCAGAGTTTAATTGGGATGGATTTTGAATCAAAAAAGATTTTTAATAGTCAGTTTTTTTTGAGCTATTTATATAGTAGAAATGATTATAAGCTTCTTCCCAAACTGTTTGAAAAAGATATTACATCAGAACTTCCACAAACATCTAATATATTAAGGGATATGCATATTTTAGGATTGGGATTTAATACAAATATCTATAAAGTATTACAATTTAATTTTGAACTTCAAAATAATTTAAACAAGTTTGAGCAAAATATTCCTGTTTCAGAATCCATTTTAGATAAAAGTATGTTTACTTCAGAAATATTATTAAATATACCGAAAACCAACATTGACTTTGGGGTCAAGTTCGAGAGGAATGGTAGAGATTTTGAAAATGTTTTGTTACCTGTGCAAAAGAGAGGGACTACAATAATTGAAGGTTTTATTGAGGGGGTGTTTTTACGTTCCTTTTTGCGAAGTAAATTTCAAGTATTTCACTTAATACAAAATAATATTAATGAAAGTAAATATTTAAAATGGGGTATGGATGTTCAAACTCAATTTAAACGCTTACCAAATCTAAGTGCCTCTTACCAACCATTTAGTACAATTGTTCTTTCTGATTCTATGATAATTAATTCAAATCGAGAAATGATTGGAGAAGTAACAAAGATTAATATGAGTTATCAATATCGTTATTTGAATAATTATTGGATAGGAGTATTAAGTTTTGTAAGTAATAAGAGTAGTTATTTGGAAAATTCTTTTTCTTCTAAGCAGTTTTTTATACATGCAAGGTATTTAAAGAAAAAAAACGAATATTATATAACTGGTCAAGTAGGCAATCAGGAAGGGAGTATTAATTATGGAAATAATAGATCAGGTTTGCATACTAATCTTCAATTAGGAAGTAAATTGAATTTAAATACTAAAATAAATGCAGTTTCAGGTTTGCAATTTGGAGAGCAACCAAATTATGGTAATTTTTTTGGTGTAACTTTAGGAGGAAATTGTTTCTTATTTAAGGAGAGTTTAATTATTAATTTTTTAAGTCAAATTAACTTTTATGAGCATGGTGGTCTGAATTCTCTTCCATATCAATATAGAATAAATTTAAGTTTAAATTACAAAATTGGTTATTTTTAATTTGTTTATTATAAATTATGCTTTATATTGTGTGAAATATTTTATTATGAGAAGTGTCATAATTGTGTTTGTTTTTTGTTTTTGTTCTTTTAATAATTGGGCCAATCTTCCCTATAGTGTTTTCTTTTCTCCATTACTTAATAATGAATTAAATGCTGATGGATTAAAGGAAGTGCAAATAATGAATTATGGAGAAGTTGAAACAATTGAGTTAAATGGGACAATTGTTTTTTCACAAAAAGAGCTAAAGATGGAATATAAATTAAATATTACCTTACACGAAGGTTTGAATACGATTAGAATTCCATCTGTTAATTTATGGAAATTCAGTAATAGTAATCTTAAGGATTTAATAGTAAATCACCAGGGTTTTCCTGCAGGATCTTATCAATACTGTATTAATATTCTTACAAAGAAATTAGTATCTGAGGCCATATATACACCTGTTGAAGAGTGTTTTTATGGAGCTCATGAACCCTATTTTCTTATTAATTTAATTGATCCTATGGATAAATCTAAGTTGTCAAATCCTTGGCCAACTTTATTATGGTTCGCAAATCATTCAGCTGGTTATAATTTAACCTATACATTAAAAATTGCTGAACTTAAAAATAAACAAAGTGCGTCTATTGCAATTAATCGTAATAGACCTGTTTTTGAAGAAAAAAACCTGGGAGTTAATTCTTTAGTTTATCCTAGTTTCGCAAAAAATTTGGAAAGTAATAAAACTTATGCTTGGCGTGTAGAAGGGTTTTACAAAAATATTTATTTGGGGAAGTCAGAAACATGGGAATTTGAATTTTTACCTAAAGAAGAAAAAGAGCAAGTACCTATTTTTATTCCTTATTTAGATATTAAAAAAGAAATTAGTAATAGTATTTTTGATGTTTATGGAGAATTGAAAATAAAATATCATTTGGAGAATAGCTTGCAGGACACACTTTTAGTTCAGATTTTTACTGATAAAGAAAAGAAAATTAAAGAAATTAAAAAAGATATTAAGAAAGGGGACAACTTTTTGGAAGAAAATCTTCACGAGAAATTTCCTTTAAGGCATGGTGAGGTTTACAAAGTTGTAATTAGTACTTATCATGAAAAAGGTTATGAGTTTTATTTCAAATATTTTAATCCAGATTTGTTGTAAATATTTACGATTTTAATTTAAAAAACAGAACAGGTTATGGTTGAAAAAATAGGTTTGTTTTTATTTAGTTTGCTTTTATTATATGGCTGTACTACAAAAAACACCTCAAATATTGATGAAAGTATGCCCGATTGGAAATATTTAATTACCTATGAAAGTGAAATTACAAAAGAAATAACTGAGGGTTTTAATGATTCCGTATATATAGAAGTTTTATTAAAAATGAAAGATATAGATGAGCATGAGTCTCCTTTAAGAAAATATTCCTATAGTTATGAACATTATGATATTGGGTTTAATTATTTTTTCAATGAATTTAGAAATGATGTTTTCTTATCTTTCGAAGATTTAAATTTCTCTCCAGAAATTTATTTATTTGAACCTTCTCAGGGTTTTTTACCCTTTGAAACTTTTGTATTAGGTTTTTTACTTCCACTAAATTGGGAAGCGGTAAATAGTGAAATAATAATATATAATCAATTTTTCAATCAAGGTGTTTTTAAATTAAAGTTATGAAGCATTTTTTAAAATTTAGACGTTCTATTGCATTATTCTTTTTAACTTTATTTGCTTTAGAAATTATTTTGCCTAATGTAAAGTCTTACGCACTTACTAGCGGTCCAACACAACCTGAAGTTCAAGGATTTGAACCAATTTCTACCACAGACTTAGTAGATAATTTTTCTGGTGATTTAACTTATAACATCCCATTATTAAATATTGACGGTTATCCAATAAATATCTTTTATCATGGAGGAGTTAGTTTAGAACAAGAGGCTAGTTGGGTTGGATTAGGTTGGAATATAAATGCAGGCACTATAAATCGAAATGTCAGAGGAATTCCAGATGATTTCAATGGAGAAAAAGTTGAAAATGAATTGTATATGAAGG
Source organism: Chitinophagaceae bacterium (assembly GCA_035302865.1). Classification (GTDB taxonomy): domain Bacteria; phylum Bacteroidota; class Bacteroidia; order Chitinophagales; family Chitinophagaceae; genus DATGSF01. The sequence goes on along the minus strand of DATGSF010000072.1, from coordinate 1,475 downwards.
AAGAACAAAACGTTAGAGTTGGTTTAGGAACTGGTGCTGAATTAGCTGGGTTAGGCGAACCTCGATTAGATTTATCTGCAAATTTAAATGCTAACTTAAATGTTAATAATTATAGAGGAATAAGTGCAGATTTTACTCATGGTTTTGGTGTAAACTTAATTGGCTATGCTTCTGCTGGTTTAAATTTAGGCGTGGGATCGCAAACTGGTGCAGATGTTGGTGGAAATGCTTCTTTTTCTCTTCCAATATTTAATAGTCAGGAAAAAGCAAATCAACAAATTTTTGATATTACTAGAGGAACATCAATATCAGGAAGTAGTGGGTATAATTCAAGAACAGGTTTAAAGGATTTAAATTTTACCATGTCAAGGTATGGAAATCGATCCGTACCTCTTCATCATGGATTTACTATACCAATTGGTCTTCAAAACCATGTGCCAGTTAATGGAAACAAAACTATTTTACGTACTTTTAGTGGAAGTTTGTCATTGGGGTGGGAGGTTTATAGTGTCTATCCTAATCTGTCTTCAAATGCCTTAGTTTCTGTATTAAAATATTTACCAGATGGAGGTTTAAAAGCTTATGGTTATAACTATTTGGAGAATAGTGACGAGGAATCTATGTTAGATTTCACAAGAGAGAAAGATGGTATGTTTAACGAAACTATGAATTTTTTATCTATTCCACATTTAACTTATGATGTATATAATGTTAGTGGACAAGGGATTTCAGGTACATTTAGACCATTCAGGAATGATTATGGATCGGTATTTGATCCTTTAGTTTCAAACGAAGAGTTTGAATTTGATAGTTCGATGGAGTTAGGTCTAGGTAATTTATTTGAAGTTGGAGCAAATATAACAGTTGCAAATGCGCAGATAACCTCCGGTCCTTGGGGCATATATAAAAGAAATTTCACAAAAAAAGAAAAAGGAAATATTTATGAAAATGTATTTTTTAAAAATGCAGGAGAGTTAACATTATCTAATGATGTACAATATAATGTGTTAAATAGAGATGAACCTATGAATAATGGAAGTGTTGCAGGTTTACCATTAAAAAAACAAAACTCAAACAATATAAGAGACGCAAGAGGTAATTTAACTTCTGTTTTAACTAATGAACAGGCATCTATTAAAGAAGCTAGTATTCAAAATAAAATTCAAAATTATAAAAGAAATTTTACAATTCAAGAGTTTCGTTCTGATGAACATATTACGCTCATTAATAGAATAAATGATAAAAGAAAAGCACATCATTTTTCAGAAATTACGCAAACTCAAATGGATGGTACTAGATATGTTTATGGAATTCCTGCGATGAATAATTATGAAGAAGAGTTTACCTTTTCCGTTGATAGAGTTACAAACAATACAAAAGGGATTGTGGAGTTTGACTCATTAGATGCAACTCCTGATAATAATAAAGGTATAGAGAACTTGTTTAATAAAAAACGAACACCTGCCCATGCGCAT
>DATGSF010000071.1:0-3789 GCA_035302865.1 Chitinophagaceae bacterium | reverse complement strand
AAGAAAATATCGATGAAAGATTAAAGAAGATACAAGAGAAGGTCTTAGAAAAGGATGCTGCATGGGTGAAAGGATTAAATAATACTGCTTTTGAAACTGGAAAAGAATGGGTGGGCAAAATGGCAGCATTCCCACATATTTACTGGTCTGAAAGTAGTAAAGAATTTAAAGAAGAGGAAAGCATAAGGTCATTGTCATTTAACATGCAGGAGCAACCTGTTTTTAATAGAAACTTTGCACTTTTAATTAATAAATTAAAGGAATTAAAAGAAGATAATTATACAGTATATATATTTGCTGAGAATGCAAAACAATTAGAACGTTTACATGCTATTTTTGATGATTTAGGTGCTTCGGTACAATTTACAGGAATCGCTGAAGGTATGAGTGCCGGTTTTATAGATTCTCATATTAAAATTGCAGTTTTAACAGATCATCAAATTTTCCAAAGATATCATAAATATAAAGTAAAGCAGGTATATTCTAAAAGCAAAGCACTTTCTTTAAAAACACTTAGAGAGTTGCAGCCCGGTGATTTTGTAACTCATATTGATCATGGAGTTGGGGAATACTCTGGATTGCAAAAAATTGAAGTGAACGGAAATGTGCAAGAAGCAATTAGGATATTATATAAGGATAATGATGTGCTTTATGTAAATATAAATTCTTTACATAAAGTGAGTAAATATACTGGAAAGGAAGGAACACCACCTAAGGTACATAAGTTAGGAAGCGCGCAATGGGCTAAAATAAAAAATAAAACAAAGAATCAGGTTAAAGAAATAGCTACTGATTTAATAAAGCTATATGCAAAAAGGAAAGCTACTGAAGGTTTTGCACATGCTCCAGATACTTATTTGCAAATGGAATTAGAGTCATCATTTATTTATGAAGATACACCAGATCAAAGTAGAGCAACGGAGGATGTAAAACGAGACATGGAAGATAGTAGCCCAATGGATCGATTAATTTGTGGAGATGTGGGCTTTGGTAAAACGGAAGTTGCTGTTCGAGCAGCATTTAAAACCGTAAATGATAGCAAACAAGCAGTTGTACTTGTTCCAACCACTATATTAGCATATCAACATTATCAAACTTTTAAAGAAAGATTGAAGGATTTACCAGTAAATGTGGACTATTTAAATCGCTTTAAAACTGCTAAACAGAAGAAAGAAACTTTAGAAAATTTAGCTTCCGGAAAAACAGATATTATTATAGGAACGCATGCCTTATTGGGTAAGCAAGTGAAATTTAATGATTTGGGATTGTTAATTATAGATGAGGAACAAAAATTTGGTGTAGCTGCTAAAGAAAAAATTAGAGAACAAAAGGCTACAGTAGATACTTTGACATTGACAGCAACGCCTATTCCCAGAACTTTACAATTTTCATTAATGGCTGCACGAGATTTAAGTGTAATCAATACACCTCCACCGAATAGACAGCCTGTAGATACAGAACTATTGAGCTTTAATGAAGAGGTAATAAGAGAGGCAATTTTATTTGAGTTAAGTAGAGGTGGACAGGTTTATTTTATACATAATAGAGTTAAAAGCTTAGGGCAAATGACAGATCTAGTCCGAAGCCTATGTCCAGAAGCGGAAGTGGAAATGGCACATGGACAAATGGAGGGAAGAGAGTTAGAAAAGAAATTAGTGGACTTTATGGAACACAAATTTGATGTTCTTTGCGCGACAAATATTGTGGAAAGTGGAGTAGATATTGCCAATGCGAATACAATAATAATAAATAATGCACATCACTTCGGTTTAAGTGATTTACATCAGCTTAGAGGAAGGGTAGGGCGAAGTAATAAAAAAGCATTTTGCTATTTAATGGTACCTTCTCTATTAACACTTCCAAGTGAAAGCAAAAAAAGATTAAAAATCTTAGAACAGTTCACAGAATTAGGAAGTGGATTTCAGATTGCTATGCGCGATTTAGATATTCGAGGTGCTGGAAATCTATTAGGTGGTGAACAAAGCGGATTTATTATTGATATTGGTATAGAAATGTATCAAAAAATACTCAATGAAGCAATTCGAGAATTAAAAACTTCGGACTTTAAGGAAGTATTTAAAGAGGAAATTAATCGTAAACAAGATTATGTAACAGAATGCACTTTGGATACTGACTGGGAGGTTTACATTCCAGATACTTATATTGAAAATATGCCAGAACGATTGAGTTTTTATACAAGATTAGATCATATTCAAGAAGAGGAGGAGTTAGATATTTTCAAAAAAGATTTAATCGATCGATTTGGAACAATGCCGAAGCAAGTAGAAAACTTGTTTTTAGCCCTAAAAGCTCGTCAAATAGCAAAACGTTTAGGGTTTGAACGGATGATAGTAAAAAATGGAATTTTAAGATTGTATTTCGTAGCACAAAAAGATTCGGTTTTTTATGAAAGTGAATTATTTTTTAATATTTTACAGTATATACAATCCGGAACGAATTTAGCCAGTTTAAAGCAAGATTCGAATAGTGTGAGTATTGTAGTGAAAAAAATGAAGGACATTGAAACTGTTTTTCACTTTTTAAATAAAATGTATCTTGCAGCCTCTTCAATTTTAATAAAGAGTAATTAGTATAAATTTGGTTATTATAAAAATCAGAATTATCTTTGCAAGTTCAAAATAGTAATAAATCGCTATTTTATAGCTAAAAATAAAAATAAAATTATGAAACGTACATTTCAACCTTCTCGTAAAAGTCGTAAAACTACGCACGGATTTCGTAAGCGTATGCAAACTGCAAATGGTCGTAAAGTATTAGCTGCACGTCGTAAAAAAGGACGTCATAAATTATCTGTTTCTTCTGAAAGTAGATTGAAGTAATATTTATTTGCTCGCATGCAATATAAATCCATGCCACGCAAAAATACCTGGTCCAAAAAGGAACGATTATTTCGTAAAAAAGATATTGAAACGCTTTTCCAAAAAGGGAAAGCGTTTTCTGTTCCTAATATACGTGTGGTTTATTATATAACCGAAAGACCAAAGAGTGAATGGGCGCCTATTCGCTTAGGTATTGTTGTGCCTAAAAAGAGATTTTCTAAATCTGTAGAAAGGAATAAAATAAAACGCTGGATTAAAGAAGCGTGGCGCATTAATAAACATGAAATGTATTCCATTATTCCAGAAAATGAACAATGGCATGTGTTTTTTATTTTTGCATCAAAAAAACTGCCCACATTCCAAAAAATGGAAGAGGCAGTCATGAATATTCTTAAAGAATGGAAAAAAAGGGAAACGCATGTTTAAAAAGGTTTACCAAGGAATTGCATTTCTTTTTAAGAAGATTTTTTTATTGCTAATAGGATTTTATCAAAATTTTATCTCGCCTATTTTGGGACCTTCATGTAGGTATACTCCAACTTGTTCACAATATGCAAAAGAAGCAATTGAAAAATATGGCCCTTTAAAGGGTGGATTTCTAGCAGCCAAAAGAATTTTATCATGTAATCCTTGGGGAGGTCATGGGCACGATCCAGTGCCTTGACTTTTATTTTAACCTGATAAAGTCTTTAGTATTTTGTTTCCTAAAGAACAAATATGAATGATTTATTATCCAAAATAAGAGGTAGTATGGTAGTATCCCGTAAAGTGTGTAAAAGCTATCTTGATTTATAACAAAGTTAAACACATTTATTTATTCTTCCCAATCAAATTTATTTTGCTCATAATCTAATTTAGGTACTTTTCGTAGATATGCTTTCTTATCTCTTGCGACAGCTCCTAATAATAAAAGGGTTGCCTCTGGATTAGGTAAAGCTCCTCGCATTCG
>DATGSF010000070.1:0-2499 GCA_035302865.1 Chitinophagaceae bacterium | reverse complement strand
TAATGGTCAAAATAAAGTATTTTTTCCTGATGATTTTGATAGTTTATTTATTGGAGATTTAAATGATAGTATTATTACAGGAACTATAGATTTGCATTTTTCTACTTTAAGGGATGCTATTTCTACTGATATAACTTGGTTCAATGGAAACTATAATCCTTTAAATTACGAATTTAATGAAAAAAAATGTTATAAAAATGATAGTCTTTGGACAGGAGTAGATTTAAAATTTAAAGGTTATGATGAAAATATTGCTACACAAGGTTTTGGCAATTATCGTATTTTTTACCGAAAACTAAATGGAACATGGGATGTATGTGCTGATAATATAGTAAAGCCAGTAATCATAATTGATGGCTTTGACCCTGGAGATGAAAGAAGAATACTTAAAAGATTCAAAAATGGAAAAACACAACCAGGTATTTGGGATATGCTTAAATTTAAAGATGGAGGTGATTTTCCAGTTTCACAACATTTAGGAGATTCTCTTCGTAGTTTGGGTTATGATGTAATTGTATTAAATTTTCCTGAGTATCCAATTCTTGAAACTGGTATTAACCGAGATGGTGGTGCAGATTATATTGAACGTAATGCAATGGTTTTAGTACGTTTAATCCAAATGGTTAATGCAGAATTAGCGCTTTCTAATAGTGAAGAAGAATTGGTTATTATTGGACCTAGTATGGGTGGACAAATTGCTCGCTATGCATTAACGTATATGGAAGAACAAGAGGATTTAGGAAATCCGGATATGAATCATAATACTCGATTGTATGTGAGTTTTGACAGTCCGCATTTAGGTGCTAATATACCTTTATCTCTTCAAAGAAGTATTTATGCACTCGCATTTGGTCTTAATCATCAAGATGCTAAAGATTCTTATAATCAACAAATTAGATCTGTGGCAGCTAGGCAAATGTTAATAGAACAAATGGGTGGTTTGAATAAAACTTCTAATTTCTTTATTAACTATTATGCTAATTTAAATTTAAATGGTTTGTCTGGCAATGATGGCTGGCCTGTTAATTTAAGGAAAGTGGCTTTGATTAATGGAGTTGTAGACGGAACTAAAACGCATTCTGAAAATCAAAATATATTTGATGTTGAAATAAAACCATTAAGTATGTTACGAATACAAGCTAATTCAATGCCTAAATATCAAAATGATTCTTCTCCTTTTTATGCAAAAATTCAAGGCAGAATCATGCCAAATAGTGATCCTAGTCAATTACAATTGCTTCTTTCAACAAAAGCTACCTATACTTCTCAAGTTAATAATTCCAATAGAAATGGATCAATGGATGTCGTTCCTGGAGGATTGTATAAGACGGGGCTGCAACTTTTTCAACAATTAAAAGACGCTGTTAGTAAAAAGAAACCTGCAACGATACATAAACATTATTTAAAAGAAACACATACATTTATTCCATCTGTTAGTGCATTGGCATTTAAAGATAGAAACTTTGATTGGTCTGATCCAATAAATAGAAACCTTATATGCAATAATGAAATACCATTTGACAATTATTTTACAGCAGAAGAAAATGAAGAGCATATTTTTATTAGCGAAAAAGCTGCTGCTTGGGTTTTAGAAGAAATTGAAAAAGGACAACCTGATTGCCCTACTGTTTGTTTAAGTAATGCATTAGTAGAAAATGATTTAAAAACTACTTTATGTATTGGTGAAGAAAGATATGTGTTTCATAATTTTGAAGTGCCAAGTTCCTATAATGTTACTTGGTATTTAGAAGACACAACAACTAGTGTTGAAATTGTTGATAGTGATGAGTATAAAGTGAAAATTAAAGGCATAGAGTTTGATCAATATGTTCCTATTTATTGTAAAATAGAAAATCCTTGCGGTGCTGACTATGTTAAGAAATTTATTTTAAATGAGGTTGGATTTATGCCAGGAGGTTTAGTAGTATATCCAGAAGAACCAGTTATGATTGGTCAACCTCCAATAAATAATAAAGCTAAAATAGAGTTTTATGAACCTGAATTATATGATTACTATTGGAAAAGAGGTGAGAATGGAACATGGCAAGAAGCTAATAGTGAGCATTCTCCTTACACCTTTACAATTCAGAGTAATTATGATCCTAATCTTCCTAAATTGTATCTAAAGTCAGTAAATAATTGTGATGAATATGTTGAAGAGGTTTATCCATGGATGCAGTCTGCGCCTTTGAATAAACAAATACATTTATCTGAAGTAAAAATCCAACCAAATCCAAGTTCCAGCGATTGGATTGTAAGTTTTACTAATTTAAATTTAAAAACTATTGTTTTATATGATATAAACGGTAAAAAACTATGGCAATCAGAAACACAGGATTTAGAGATTAAAGTACCAGGGAGTAATTTAAGAGATGGTATTTACATATTAGAAGTGCATACTGAAGATGCAGAAAAACAAAGTTTTAAATTATTAAAACAATAAGGATTTTTGAATGAATTAACAATATTGCTGGAGTTTGTACTTTAATCTCCAGCAAT
>DATGSF010000069.1:0-4770 GCA_035302865.1 Chitinophagaceae bacterium | reverse complement strand
TGGTGCGATTACTTTTGGTGCAATAGCATCGGGATTAGAAGCAACATTTGCTGATTTGGGTAATGATAATGATGGAGGAGGTGAAGAGAAAGATTAAATTAAATTATGAATAAGCATGTTTTAATCATATAACTATGTTATTAGTTTTAGATAGTATTGAGTTAAGGTTGTTTCCTGTTTTAATTTATAGAAACGGAGAATTGGTGGAAGAAACTACTACTTTTTTAAAAAAACATCCTATTCAAGTGGAGGTAGGAGATACTATTCAAATAAAACGTGGAAATGTTATTATTCAAGAAATAGTAGTAAAAGAAAAGGAAGAAGTATTGATTATTCGTACCCCTAGAGTGCTCATGATGATAGGCATTTATGCGATAGCTGCATTTTTTATTTATCTTAGAGTAGGAGATCAATTGTTTACTTCCAGTTTAGGATCTTATGTTTTATTAGGAATTTTAATAACTTTTATAAGTGGCATTTTAATCTTAAAGTACTTTTTTCATTCCAATTACTATATGGTGAACAGACTTTTTTCTAATAATAATACTAAAGTGATTGATATTTGATCTTCAATATGCTATTTAAACCGAATTATTACCTTCGGTGCTACTTCGTGGTCACTGCAAAAACATGTATTGGTATATAAATTATTGACAAGCAACCTTTTATAATGAAAATTATTGAAAGGATTATAACCCAAATTTAAGGCATAATATTTTCATTTTGCTTGGATTTATTTTTATATTTTTTTCGTTACATACCCCTTATAGTACCAAAGATATTTAAAATAAGTCTCATGAATAATGCGGGTTAAAAAAGAGCTTGAAATTCAACTCAAGCTCTTTATTTTTCACTCATTACTTTACAATTTAATCTGTAATACCTCTCTAGCTTCTTTTTCTAATCTTTCTCTATGCTCAGGATGCGCAATTTGAATCAATGCTTTTGCTCTTTCTCTTAAGTTTTTACCCCTTAAATAAGCAATTCCATATTCTGTAACCACGTAATGTACATGCGCGCGGGTTGTAACCACAGAAGCTCCAGGTTTTAGCATGCTTGTAATTCTAGAAATGCCTTTGGAAGTTACGGAAGGTAAAGCTAATATAGGTTTCCCACCTTCAGATAAAGCAGCTCCTCTCATGAAGTCCATCTGTCCACCGACGCCACTATATTGTTTTGTGCCAATAGAATCTGCACAAACCTGACCATATAAATCAATTTCAATAGCACTATTAATAGCGGTTACTTTTGGATTTCGTAAAATATTGATTGGAAAGTTCACATATTCTACATCTAATAAACGAACATCCAAATTATTATCCATAAAATCATATAGATTTCTAGAACCTAGTGCGAAGCTAGATACGATTGCACCTGGATGGCGCTTTTTATATTTTCCTGTTATAATGCCTTTTTCAACTAAAGGAATAATCCCATCAGAAAACATTTCCGTATGAATTCCCAAATCCTTATGGTTACCTAGATAAGATAAAACCGCATTTGGAATACCTCCAATTCCCATTTGTAAAGTAGCACCATCTTCAATTAAACTTGCTACATTTTCACCAATAGCTTTTTCAATTTCCGTAGATGCTTTAACGGGAATCTCAAAAATAGGATAATCCACCTCAACGGCATAATCAATATCCTTAATATTAATCACTCCATCACCGATCACCCTTGGCATATTCGGATTGATTTCCGCAATTACAATATCAGCTATTTCCACAGCAGCTTTTGTTACATCACAAGAAACGCCAAGCGTACAATTTCCAAAATTATCGGGTGGGGAAACCGTTATTAAAGCAATATTCAAAGGAATTAATCCTGTTCTAAAAGCTACTGGTATTTCACTTAAAAACATAGGGATATAATTCGCTTTTCCTGTTTGCACTGCTTTACGAATATTTTGTCCCACAAAGAAAGCATTGATTTCGAAGGAATTTATATGCGGTTCTTGTGCATATAATGCCTCCCATTCGGTGTGAATACTGTAAATCTTTACATTGTTAATGCTATCACTTCTTTTAGACATGGCTTCTACCAAAAGTTTTGGCGTAGCGGCAGCGGAGTGTATAAATACACTATGGTGCGATTGAATGACTTCTACAGCTTTTTCAATCGTTGTGAATTTTGTTTGCATATATAGTATGAAAATTTATTTTTTATAATTGGTGAATCGCATTTTCCAGACACCAAAAATTGCTTCTCTTATAATATTTTTAGACATTTTAGATTGTCCCTTTTCTCTGTCAATAAAGCAAATAGGTATTTCCTTAATTTTGAAACCAAATTTCCAACTGAGGTATTTCATTTCTATTTGGAAGGCATAACCTATAAAGCGAATTTTATTTAAAGGAATAGTTTCTAAAACTTTTCTATGGTATAATACAAAGCCAGCTGTGCAATCTTTTACAGGAATCCATGTTATCAACCTAGTATATAAAGAAGCACCATAAGAAATTAATATTCTCCTAAATGGCCAATTTTTAACAGCTCCACCTTTCACATATCTAGAACCAACCACTACGTCATTTCCTTCATTTGCAGCTTTCACTAAAGCGTTTAATTTGCTTGGTGGATGAGAAAAATCAGCATCCATTTCTATAATATAATCAAATTCGTTTTCTATTGCCCATTTAAAACCTAAAATATAAGCCGTTCCTAATCCTAATTTTCCTTCTCTTTCCTTTAAAATGAGTGTATTAGGATATTTATTTTGTAATTTTTTGACAATATCAGCAGTTCCATCTGGAGAACCATCGTCAATTACCAATATATGAAAAGGTGTTGTTTGGCTAAAAACTGATTCTATAATAGCCTCAATATTTTCCTTTTCATTATAAGTAGGTATGATTACTAAATGCTTCAATTTCTAAATTTAAAAGGATTTTTAAAATAAAGTATCTTTAAACATGATTTGATTGTAGATTTTTTGTAGTTCCTTTTTTGTATCTTGAGGGAAATCAGCTTGCATCATCCAATCGTAGTATTGTGGCTCTTTTTTTAATACACTTTCCACGGTTTTGTTTTTATGTTTCCCAAAATTAAATACAATTTGATCATTATCATTATAAACAAATGCGCGGTTATAATCTACTAATTTAGAATCATTAGAGAGTTGGTGTAAAAACTCCATATCATTTTCTAAATCATCGTATTTATCTAACTGTCCTAATAAAACTTCATAAGTAGCAACAGTATCTACGAGTGCATTATGCGCGTTATCCAAAGTTTTATTACAATAAAATTGATAGGCTGCTTCTAAAGTACGCTTTTCTTTTTTATGAAATATTTGCTGTACATCAATCATTTTTCTTTTCTTAAAATCTACTTCAATGCCATTTTGATAAAACTCTTCTACTAAAAAAGGAATATCAAATCTATTGCTGTTGAATCCTGCAAGATCTGAAGTGCCAATAAAATCTTTTATTTTATGAGCAATCTCTTTAAAGGTAGGACAGTCTTTTACATCTTCATCTGTAATACCATGGATTTCAGAACTTTCTTTAGGTATGGGCATGCCTGGATTGATACGTGTATAGTATTCCTCTCTACTTTGATTAGGATTAATTTTAAGAATAGCAATTTCTACAATTTTATCCTTTCCTATTTTCAAGCCAGTTGTTTCTAAATCAAAAAACACAATAGGATTTTTTAATTTTAATTGTACCATAGATATTGGAATTTGTTAATTGATACATCAAAAATAACTATCTTAATTGACTTTGTTGTTATTATTTCAGAAAAAATAATTCAACTTTTATAATAAAATAAAAAATAAAATTAATTCTACTATAATTTCATAAAATACATAAAGAATAAGTGATTTTGAGGAAAAAGTAAAAATATCTAAAAAATATTTGTAAATATAAAAAATCTTAGCTTACCTTTGCACATGGCTACAAAATCTAAATTTTACGGAGAAGGTTTAACATTTGATGATGTACTTCTCGTTCCCGCATATTCTGAGGTTTTACCCAGAGAGGTTGATATAACAACACAATTAACAAAAAAAATCAAATTAAATATTCCTATTGTATCTGCTGCTATGGACACGGTTACTGAATCCGCTATGGCTATAGCTATGGCTAGAGAGGGCGGTATTGGTATTTTACATAAAAATATGAGTATTGAGCAGCAAGCGGAGCAGGTACGTAAAGTGAAACGCTCGGAAAGTGGTTTAATTATCGATCCCATCACCTTAGCACCTCATGCAACTTTAGGAGAAGCGCTTCAAATAATGAAGGAAAATGCTATTGGTGGTATCCCGATTGTTGATGAAAAGAAAAAAGTTTTAGGGATATTAACTAATCGCGATTTGCGTTTTGAAAAAGATTTATCAGTTACTGTTGATAAAATCATGACTTCTGATAAATTAATCACTGCTCCTAAAACTACAAGTTTAAAAGAAGCTGAAGTAATTCTACAAGAGCATAAAATAGAGAAATTATTGATAGTTGAGGAAGATAATACACTTTCTGGACTTATTACCTTCCGTGATATCATGCAATTTAAAAGCCATCCAAATAGCTCTAAGGATGCATTTGGACGCTTATTAGTAGGAGCTGCAGTAGGAATTACTAATGATACTATGGATAGGGTAGAGGCATTAGTTAATGCGGGTGTGGATATTATTACTCTAGATTCTGCTCATGGACATTCCAAAGGTATTATTGATATGGTCAAATCCGTTAAAAATGCCTATCCAGATTTACAATTAATCGCTGGAAATGTAGCAACTGCTGCTGGTGCTTTAGCTTTAGCAGA
>DATGSF010000068.1:0-8330 GCA_035302865.1 Chitinophagaceae bacterium | reverse complement strand
GTAATATCAAAAGATTCTTGTGAGGTCATAATGAAATCTTCTGATAGTTTAATTTTTTCTTCTAAAATTGCCAAATCTGCTTTATTGTCTTGTGCAAAACGTAGTCCAGGGTCGCCTTGAAACAATATAGTTTGCAAATGTATATCCATAAAACGCGAATTACTCTGTTGTTGTATCTTTTGTATATTATTCAAGTATTGCTTTCCAAAAGTTTCTCCATAGCTGTATTTGGTTATTTCATTATAAATACCCTGCATATATTGGTTTAAGCTACTAGTATACCCATAGTGATTGGATGCAATCATAGTTAACGACCCTCCTTCTGCTTTTAAATAATTCTCCCCTATCGTTAAATCATGATTTAAAGCAAAAATATTAGCGACATCACAGCCCAAAGCTAAAAAATGTGGAAATCGAGGATTAGGTTCATAAAGTTCTGGAGTATTTAAATTATAATCAAAACCTGAAGAAGAGGCATGGCCAAAAAATGTAATTAAGTTAATTCCTTTTTCAAACATGGTATTAATAACTTCATTATTAACTTGATCCATGGGGTCTGTCGATATTTTCCTAACTAAAGTTACTTTACCACCTGTTTGTCCAGATTTATATTTTGCTTCCGCACTATTTAATGAGTTAACTAAAAAAGTTTGTAAAGCTTGATCTGATCCACCAGCAACATGTAAAGCATGCTTTTTCCATAATGCCTCATCGGAATATGCTTCATCTTCTGAAAATTTTATAGCGAGTTCATAGGATTGTACTTTAGACAAATATTTTCCCAAGTCTTCATTAGACCATGAAGACAATCTACCTGTTGCAATCGTGGGCTTTCTTCCATCAAAAGTAGAAAAAAGATTATCAGAACCTGGATAACCATACGTGGGAATAGGTTCATAAGTAAAACTACTTGAATTATTCTGATAATTGTAAATTCTATCAAAACGTAATCCTTTACCTATAATAAAAAGATGCTCAATAGAGTTATTACCTTGCTCTTGGGCATATTTTAAGTAATTTCTAATGGCTGAAGAATGAAATTTATAACCAAAAGAAAACTGTTCATATAAATCATTTACATTGACAATTGCTACATTATGACCACCACCTTCAACACTAGAACGGTAATTAGCATATTGTTCAATATAGTTAGGGCTTTTTCCTATATAATCTTCATTGCTTAAAATAATATAATCAGCACTAAATGAATAAGATAAATCCACTAAGTTTATCAGTTCAAATTCATCAATTATATCAATATGATTTGCATTTTGCATTATATAAGAAATATCCTCATTTTTATTTCCTAAATTAAAACGGACTTTATTCCCAGAAGCATTACCAATATATCTTTTATTGTTTTTAATATCTAACAAGATAGATTGTCCTTGATTGGTATTAAATTGCATACTTAAATATGCTGTATTTGCGGGAACAATAAAATCTACCTTATTGGCTTGCGCACCAGTAAAAACTAAATTTCTTGGATAAATTAACTTAGCCTTAAATACACCTTTATTTGTGCGTGAATCATTAACCTTTAAATTTTGGTATTTTCCAGATACCCAATAAGAACTCGGAATGTTTAATTCATATTTTGAAACAGAATACTTTGATGCATATAAAGTATCTATGAGTGCTTTATTATTGAATAATATTTCATATTCTGTAGTATCTCTATTATACCGAGAGTTATTCACATTAATTAATAATCTACCTGAAATATCCTGATCATGAATTAAAGAGGTTACAACAAAATTATTATTCATAGAACTAGCATTTCTGTAAGCATAACCAGTCCCTTCATCAAAATCACTAGCGTAAAAGTTTTCATTAGAAGAATAAGATTTCCCAGACATTGTACTAGATCGTATATTTCTACTTACTTCAACTTCTTGATATATATATCCCGCATTTGTAGGTTCTGGATTTGGAATCACATTTTCTTCAGAATCTATACGCAGAGGTGTACCTCCATCTCTATAACTTAAAAAATAAACAGCAGTATCAGTAATTAAATTTAATTCTTCATTTGGTTGGTATTCAGGCTGCAAGTACAATTGTTTATCTACTTCCCCATCTGCCCCATATCCATAAAATTCAATATAATCTCCTGAATTCAAATTATTTGTATTTGTACTAATATAAATAGGAACTTGTTTACCATCCCTATATATTCTTAAATTTCCAACTGGCAAAGCTCCCATATTCATGCTATTTAATTGCTCATAAGTTATTCTATATATTCCCGCTTCACCAATTTTAAACTTATAATGTGGTTTAGAATAATCAATCCATTCAAAACCGTAAATATTATTTTGAGCATGCCCTTTTGGCACACCAACAAAAAGAATATTTATTGCCAATATGATATAAAGTAAATTTTTCATGTTAAAATGATAGGTTTTATTATTCACTTTTATTTTCTTCATTTTTTCTATCAATTCTTTTTTGAATATTAATATCTAGTTTTAAAGAAACGATATGGGATAATAAAGGGTTTTCTTGCATTTGCAAACTTGTAAAAGCATAATCTATATGTAACCCTTTTAAATTTAAACCGACGCCAACACTCGGTTGAAAAACAGTATATTTTTTAATGTTTTCATTATCTGTATTATCTAAAACTCTTTGAAAGTTTTGAACACCAGCTCTTAAATAAATGATATTTTTATAATTCGCCTCTAAACCAAATCTTGGATCCAAGCTAAGTACATTACTCTGCACAATGGTTTGCCTCCGTCCATCTGTTGTGATATCAAAGCCTAATTCCGTATAAATATTAAAATCTTTTTCTGAATTTAACCAATGCCTTCCCAATCCAAAATTCAACCGTGGATACATCGTTTCAAAACTTTTAATAGGAATCTCATTACCCGTTTCACGAAATATTTCCTTTTCTCTTTCAGACAAATTGAAACTCCAAGCTGTATTTGTTGTGGTGATATCTTTCGCTGATAAACCAAAATTCCATTTTTTATACTTTGCAATTATTCCTAAGTCCAGCCCTATTCCCCATGCTCTCCCCATACTTCCAATATGCCTGTATAAAGTTTTTAAATTCGCTCCTCCGGTAAATTCCCAATTTTCATTATCCTTTACTATTCCTAAATCTTGAGCGTAAGATAATGTAACAGCATAATCTCCTGCTGTTATACTCCGAAGTTGGGATTCATCAAATGAACCATCTGGACGTAAATATTCTAAAGTATAAGGAATATTATCTGTTGCAAAACGAATAAAAGAAATACCTAGAGCTCTTTTATTATCATCAAAGGGCATAATTACAGCAGCATAATCATATTTAAAAATTCCAGAAAAATATTCCGCATGCATTAAGCCAACTTGATAATGTGCATCATTTTGAACAATACCAGCTGGATTCCAATAAGGAGAATAAACATCATCAGTATTTGCAACCATTGCTCCACTCATAGAAAGACCTTTTCCTCCCACTCCTATATTAAGGTATTCATTAACATAAATCCTTTTTTGTGCAAAGCTTTTCCAAGTACAAATCGTTAAAATAATTAAAATAAAATATCCCTTAGCTTTCATGATAAAAATTATCTTACAAAAATAAGTAATTTAATTAACAATTTATAAATTATAATATAAGCATGCAATAAATATCTTTGATATCTAAGAAATTAATAGAAAGTGCCGTAAATTTGTCATTCGGTTTAATAATATATTTTTTAATGATGCATAAAAATTTCATACCTGAATTAAAGCAAAGAGGCCTAATTCAAGATATCACACCTGGCTTGGAAGAACAACTGAGTAAAGAAAGCACTTCAATTTATATTGGGTTTGACCCCACTGCTGAAAGTTTGCATATTGGCAGCTTAATTCCTATTATCCTTTTAATGCATTTTCAAAAAAATGGTCACAAGCCTATTGCTCTAGTTGGAGGTGCTACCGGAATGATAGGAGATCCTACTGGAAAATCAGCTGAAAGAAATTTATTAAATGAAGAAAGCATAAAAAAATACGAAAAAGGTATAAAAAATCAATTAAACAGATTTTTAAATTTTGAAAATGGGGCTAAAAATGAAGCGAGTTTAGTAAATAACTATGATTGGTTTAAAGATTTTAGTTTTTTAAATTTTATAAGAGACGCGGGGAAGCACATTACTGTAAACTATATGCTTGCAAAAGACTCAGTTCAAAAACGTCTAGGATATGGTTTATCTTTCACAGAATTTTCTTATCAAGTGATTCAAGGCTATGATTTTTATTATTTAAATAAAAATAAAAATGTAAAGGTTCAAGCTGGTGGAGCTGATCAATGGGGAAATATTACAACTGGCGTAGAAATGACCCGTAAAATGGGTGGTACTGAAGTATTTGCCTTTACATGTCCTTTACTTACAAAGTCCGATGGAGGGAAGTTTGGCAAAACTGAAGGAGGTAATGTCTGGTTAGACCCAAACTTAACATCCCCCTATAGCTTTTATCAGTTTTGGCTAAATAGTTCAGATGAAGACGCTAAGAAATACATTAAAATTTTCACATTTTTAGATTTGGATAAAATCGAAGAACTAATTCAATTACATGATGAGGCTCCACACTTACGAAAACTACAACATACACTAGCGAATGAGGTAACACGCTTAGTGCATTCTGAAGAAGATTTACAATTTGCTATCAAAGCAAGTAATATCCTTTTTGGTAAAGCAACCAATGAGGATTTGTTGTCTCTTTCTGAGAAACAAATTTTAGAAGTTATGAGTGGAGTTCCACAAGCTAATTTTGAAAAAGAAAGATTAAATGAAGGTTTGCCTTTAATTGATTTATTAGCCGAGGCGCAGATACAAAATTCTAAAGGCGCTTCTAGGAAAATAGTTCAATCTGGAGGTATTCAAATAAATAAAGTTAAACAAACTGATATTAATAGGGTTATTACTAAAGCGGATTTGCTTGATGAAAAATACCTCATAATACAAAGAGGAAGAAGAAACTACCATTTAATAATATTTGAATAAATTATTGCAAAAAAATGCCGATTAACTTTGTAGAAATCACACCGAATAAAGTACAAGAAATTAAAAATTTCTTAGATTTTCCTGAGGAGATATACAAGAATGATCCTAATTGGATTAGACCTCTCAATAAAGATATTGAAGCAGTATTCAATAAAGAACAAAATAAGTTTTTTAGACATGGAGAGTGTCTACGATTTAATGTGTATAAAAAGGATAAACAAGTAGGTAGATTTGCTGTTTTTTATAATGAAAAGCAAAAGTTAAAATTAAAAACAGGAGGCATTGGATTCTTTGAATGCGTAAACAATCAAAGTATTGCTAATGCAATTTTCGACTACGCTAAAAAATGGTTAGAAAGCAAAGGATATGAAGCAATGGATGGTCCTATAAATTTTGGTGAACGAGATAAATTTTGGGGACTTGTGAAAGAAGGCTTTTTTCCACCATTATATGGAATGAATTATAATCCTCCCTATTATGTGGACTTATTTGAAAACTATGGTTTTCAAGTCTATTTCAATCAAATGTGTTATGGATTAAAGGTGGAAGATAACTTTGATGAAAAAATGGTAGAAAGAGCAAATAAAATAGCTTTAGACAAAAATTTCCATGTTAAAAATGTCACCAAAAAAAAATTAAAACAATTTGCAAAAGATTTTACGTATATTTACAATAAGGCTTGGGCTAGTCATGCAGGAAATAAAACCATAAATGAAAAACAAGCAATTAAAATGTTTGAAACAATGAAGCCGGTAATGGATGAAAGCATTTCATGGTTTACATATTATAAAAATGAACCTATAGCTTTCTGGATAAATTTACCTGATTTGAATCAATATTTTAAATACTTAAATGGTAAATTTACTTTATGGCATAAATTAAAGTTTTTATATTATAAATCTGTAGTAAAAAACCCCAATATGGTAGGTCTAGTTTTTGGTATTATTCCTGAATATCAAGGTAAAGGTGTAGATAGCTTTATGATAATAAATAGTACAAAAAGCTTTATTAAAACCACTAACTATAGCAATTATGAAATGCAATGGATTGGGGATTTCAACCCTAAAATGATGAATATTGCTAAGACATTAAATGCTCAGGTAACAAGAACTCTAGCAACTTACAGAAAAATATTTAATGAAAATATACCTTTTGAAAGGTACCCAATTGTATCCTAAATTTTAACAACATGAATGTTTTAAAAAAACTTAGCTTCTTACTATTTATCTTTACTATTAGTACCCTTACTACTAACAGTAAGGCCATAAATAATTCATTCAAACAAGACTCTCAAAATACGGATTCTTTATTTACACAGGCTCAAATAGCATATTCCTTAGAGAATTATGAAAAAGCATATAATCTATTTAATCAAATTATAGCTTTAGATCCTGAATATCCTGATGTTTATGATAAGCTTGCAATTTTAGAATTTGCACAAGAAAATCATACTTTAGCTTTAAAATATATAGATAAAGCGCGAAAAGAAAAACCAAAGGATATTTCCATAATTGAAATTCAAGCAGAAATGTTAACCAATTTAGGAAGAAATCAAGAAGGAGCTGAAGCATTTGAAGAAATAGGTTATTTAGAGCCAGATGTTAAAAAAGAAGCTTTCATAAAGGCAACTGCTTATTATTTAGAAGCTGAGGATTTTAATAAAGCATTAGAATTATTATCACTTTTGGAAAATGAAGAATTAGACGATGAGGAAAAGTTAGATTTAGCAAAAGAGAAAATAAATATATATATAACCACTAAAAACAGCAGTCTGGCTTTAAAAGAAGTGGACAATTTAATTCTTAAAGCTGAAGAAAATAAAGATAGTGTTTTAGCTATTGAGCTACTTCAAGCAAAAGCAATCGTCCACCTTGAATTTGAAGACACTGTAGCTGCAAAAAACACCCTTCTAGAATCTATTCAAAAAAGACCTTTAGTGGGGGGGCCCTCTGTTTATACTTATGGAGTTTATTCTCTTTACGACATAGGAGAAAAGGAACTTGCTTTTGAAAAAATAAAGGAATCCACTCGAGACAATTCATTAAACAATGAACAAAAAACTTTTCCTATTTATGCTTTATTACAATTAAGAGATAAGGATGAAGATGCTAAGGAACTATTAGAGACTTTATTAGATAGTATGGTGACAGAAAAAAACATCACCTCTGAAATAGCCTTACTTAAAGGACAAATAGTAGAAAATTATGGCGAGAAAGAAGATGCGATAGAATGGTATGAAAAAGCTATAAATTTAAATGCACAAAATCAAGAAGCTTATATTTATTTAATTGAATTATTGTCTTTCTTAGATGAAAAATATGATGAAAAATTACAAACTACGCTTAATGCTTGGCATAAAGAAAAAGATTTAGAGCAAGGATTTTATTATTTTTATTCAGGCACGCTACAAATGAAGGAGGAGAATTATAAAAAAGCAAGTAAAACATTTGAAAAAGGGTTAAAATCCCTTAAAAGCGATGGAAAATACAGCCAAGAACTAGAAAAGGCCTTCTACTTAAATTTAGGTTTTGCAAATCACGAATTAAAAAATGCAAGTAAAACTAGAAAATATTATGAACTATATTTAGAAAAAGATCCTTATAATACGACAGTATTAAACAATTTAAGCTATTTATTGGCTGAAGAAGAAACAGATCTAGAAAGAGCATTGGAAATGATAAAATATGTAATCAATACTGATGACAAAAATCCTACAACTTTGGATACCTATGCTTGGGTTTTATTTAAATTAAATGAAGTTAACACTGCCAAAGCCGTCCTAGAAAAAGCAATATCAATTATAAACAGCAGGGGACTTACCTCTTCAGATTATATTTATTATAGCCATTTAGCTACTATAGAAGAATCTCTTGGAAATGTAAACAAAGCTAAAAACTTAAATAAAAAAGCTGAAGAGTTAAAAAACAAAAAAGTTGAAAATAAGTAATTTTATAAAACGGAGAAATAATAATAAATTATAAGGGTCAGAATAAAAAACAACTCTGCTATTTATCTTATTTCTGAAAATAGGAATGCCTTGTAATTTTAAAAAGCAATTAGTTTTTCAAGAAACACGCAGACTTTATATATCCTGATGTAATTAAGTATATAAAATCAAAAAAAACAGCTGTGGATTAAAAACTACTTAGGCACAATAAGCTTATTAAATATTAGAGGTGTTTTTAAACTACACTCAATAATTAGGGACATTCAGAAAACAAAATAATTTCTGTTTATTCTAACAATAAAAAATAATTATTGCTTCTTTTTCATAAAGTTTTTATGAAAAAGAAGCATTATTATTAATTGACAAACTCCCTTTAAGATATATTAATATATGTG
>DATGSF010000067.1:0-4620 GCA_035302865.1 Chitinophagaceae bacterium | reverse complement strand
GGTTGCAATATAAATTTTAAATGTAACCAATTTGTAACTGCTATGAAAATTGTATGTAACTAGTAAAACTAATTTTTGCATTATTATTAAAAACATAAAAAATGAAAATGAAATTTTTAAAAATGTTAAGCGTATTTGGATTAGGCTTATTAGCTTGTAAAGACCAAAATCAAAACTTGAAAATTACGGGATCCGATACTGTACTTCCTTTAAGTCAGTTAGAAGCTGAAGAATATATGAAGGATAATGAAGGTTTAATTACAGTAACTGGAGGAGGGAGCGGAGTAGGGATTTCTGCCTTATTTGAAGGAACTATTGATATAGCCCAATCTTCTCGAAAAATTAAGTTGGAGGAAAGACATAAGTTTGAATCGAAAGATAAGAATCTTGTAGAAACAATTGTAGCCTATGATGCACTAGCTATTATTGTAAATAATAAAAATCCAATTTCAAAATTAACGCGTGAACAATTAGAAGGAATTTTTACAGGAGAAATTCGAAATTGGAAAGAATTAGGTGGTGAGGATTTAGAGATTGTTGCTTATTCTCGTGAAACTTCTTCAGGGACTTATACATTTTTTAAGGAAGAAGTTCTTAAAAATAAAAACTATTTAAATGGTATATTGAGCATGTCCGCAACTGGTGGAATTATACAATCAGTTAGTCAAACGGAATCTGCTATAGGTTATGTAGGTTTAGCTTATTTAAATGATAATGTTAAAGCAATTCATGTTTCCTATGATCAGGGATTAACATATGTTGAACCTTCATTGGAAAATGCGAAAAATGCTACATATCCAATTGTGCGTCCATTGATTTATTATTATTTAACGGATTCTCAAGATAAGGTTCATTCTTTCTTAGATTATGTTTTATCTGTTAAAGGTCAAAATTTGGTAGAGTCCATTGGATACGTTCCAGTGAATGCAAATTAAATAACGCACTAAATAACAGAAAATGAAAAAAATTAAAGAAAAACTGATGTATGGATATTTAATGATAAGCGGAGGCGTGACTGGAATAATAATTCTGTTTATCATTATTTTCTTATTCAGTGAAGGCATTGGGCTATTTCAATCTAAAAATATAGAGAATGGCTATGCTTTATACTTAAATACCGAAAATGTAATAGAGGAATTAAGTCCAGAAGAAATTACAAATATTTTTGATGGTAAAATTACTAATTGGAAAGAAGTAAGAGGTCAGGATCTAGAAATAATTACCTATCGATTTAATGATTTATTAAATTCTTATAGTGAATCAGATCTTGGTGATAATTATGAGCATATTCCTTTGATTATAGAAGAACATATTTCTGAAAATAAAGGGATTATAGCTTACTTACCTACATCATTTGCACCGGAAGAGTCTGATTTTGTAAGAATATTATCAGTTGGAAATATTGAATTGAAAGATTTTTTTATTGAAAGTAAATGGATGCCAACCTCGGAGCCTGTACCACTTTTTGGTTCTTTGTCCCTTATTATAGGAACTTTACTAGTGGGCTTTTTAGCTATAATTATAGCTTTGCCATTAGGATTAGGATTGGCGGTTTATCTTTCCGAATTAGCGAATAAAAAAGTAAAGAAAGTATTAAAGCCAGTTATCGAATTATTAGCTGGTATTCCTTCTGTAGTTTATGGTTTTTTTGGATTGATTGTATTAGCGCCTATTGTTCAAAAAGTTTTCAAACTCCCAATTGGTGAAACAGCTTTAACAGGAGCTTTGGTTCTTGCTATTATGGCTCTCCCAACAATTGTTTCTGTTGCTGAAGATGCATTAAATAATACACCGAGAGAACTAAAGGAGGCAAGTTTAGCTTTAGGTGCTAATCAATGGGAAACTATTCAAAAAGTTGTATTTCCCTATGCTAAATCAGGTATCTTGGCTGCTATTGTATTAGGAGTTGGTCGTGCCATTGGTGAAACTATGGCAGTTTTAATGGTTACAGGGAATGCGGCTATATTACCTTCTAGTGTTTTTCAATCTGTTCGTACCATACCTGCAACGATTGCGGCTGAATTAGGTGAAGCTCCTACTGGAGGTGTTCATTATCAAGCATTATTTTTACTAGGAATTGTCTTGTTTTTATTCACCTTAATGACATCTGTAGTGGGAGAAGTAATTTCAAAAAAGAAATATTAGAGATTATGAGAAAGTTCAAACAAGGATTAGCCTTTTCGCTTTTTAAATTCTTTGCTGTATTAGTAGTTGGAATTTTATTTTCCATAGTATTTTTTATTCTATTTAATGGTATAAAAGTTATCAATTGGGAGTTTTTGACAAAATCACCAAGTAATGGAATGCTTTCAGGCGGTATTTTTCCAGCAATAATTGGAACAATTTATTTAATTATAGGAAGTATAATATTTGCTGTTCCTTTCGGTGTTTCTGCAGCTATTTACAATATCGAATATGGCAAAAATAATTGGTTTGTAAAAATCATGCGTATAATGACTAATAATTTAGC
Organism: Chitinophagaceae bacterium; assembly: GCA_035302865.1. Taxonomy (GTDB): domain Bacteria; phylum Bacteroidota; class Bacteroidia; order Chitinophagales; family Chitinophagaceae; genus DATGSF01. Next base: position 2,150 of record DATGSF010000067.1, on the reverse strand, counting down.
AGGGGTGCCTTCAATAATTTTCGGTCTAGTTGGTATGGCTTTATTTGTTAATAAATTAAATTTTGGTCCATCATTAATTTCTGGAGCTTTGACCTTAGCCATTTTGATTTTACCATTAATTATTAGAACAACGGAGGAGGCTTTAAAGTCGGTTCCTGAAGATTATAGAACAAGTAGTTACTCATTAGGAGCAAGCAAATTAACTACAATACGAAAAGTGGTTTTACCTGCAGCTATACCTAATATTTTAACAGGAATTGTATTGTCTATTGGAAGAGTATCTGGAGAAACTGCTCCCATATTGTTTACAGTTGCTGCTTATTTTTTACCTCATTTACCTCAAAGCATCTATGATCAAGCTATGGCACTACCTTATCATTTATATGTTTTGGTAACTAGTGGTACAGATTTAGAAGCCTCAAGATCAATGGCCTATGGAACAGCGCTAGTTTTAGTTGCTATAGTTTTTGCAATGAATTTATTAGCTGGCTTTTTTAGAAATAAAATGAATAAATTAAATAAAAGAAATTCATGATTAAAGCAAAAGATGTACATTTTTATTATGGTGATTTTCATGCACTAAAAGGTGTAAATATAGAAATTAAAGAAAAAACAGTTACAGCATTGATTGGTCCTTCAGGATGTGGAAAATCTACATTTTTACGACTGTTTAATAGAATGAATGATTTAATTGATAATACTAGGATTGAGGGCCAATGCATAGTTGACAATAAGGATATTTATAGTAAGAGTATTGATGTGGATACTTTAAGAAAAAATGTCGGTATGGTATTTCAGAAACCTACGCCATTCCCCAAAACTATTTATGAAAATATAGCCTATGGTTTAAAAATAAATGGATATAAAGATAAAAGAAAAATATCAGATATTGTCGAGAAATCATTAAAAGATGCTGCTTTGTGGGAAGAAGTAAAAGATAAATTACAGCAATCAGCATTTCAGTTGTCTGGTGGACAACAACAAAGATTATGTATTGCAAGAGCTTTAGCAGTATCTCCAAAAGTGTTATTAATGGATGAACCTGCCTCTGCATTGGATCCAATCTCTACTTCAAAAATTGAAGAGCTTATTTATACTCTAAAAAAAGAATATACTATAGTTGTTGTAACACATAATATGCAACAAGCAGCTAGAATTAGCGATAATACTGCATTTTTTATGATGGGAGAATTGGTCGAGTATAATGATACAAAAAAAATGTTTTTAAATCCCGAAAAAGAAATTACACAAAATTATATAACTGGTCGCTTTGGTTAAAAAAAGAAATAATTATGAAACAAAATGATAAAGAACTTTTCCTTTTAAAAGAAAAGCTTAGTACGATGTGGCAAAAAGTAATTTCTCAAGTTGAGCGTTCTAAATTAGCTCTTTTTAATGGTGATACATGTATTGCTGAAGAATTACTTTATATTGAAAAAGAAGTGAATTCCATAGAATTGTCTATTGATAAAAATTGTGAAAATTATATTGCATTATTTCATCCTGTTGCTATAGATTTACGTTTGGTATTATCTGTAATGCGAATTAGTTTACATTTAGAAAGGGTAGCGGATTACGTTGCTGGTATTGCCTATTTCGTAAAAGATGAAGATTGTGACAGTTTTTTTAAGAAATGGAAAGAGGAGTTGGGTTTAGAAGAGGTATATACTACTATTTTAAATATGCTGACTACAACCTGGCTTGCATTTCAATCAGAATTTATCGATAATGCTAAATCTATTCTACAAAAAGATATTATTATTAATGTCTTACAAGACAAAGCATTTTCGACATTATCTACAAATTTGCATAATTTTGATAATTATGAAATAAAATGTGCTATGAAAACATTATTATTATTTCAAAAACTAGAGCGTACCGGAGATCACTGTAAAAATATAGTAGAGGAATTGGTGTTTTATATAGATGCTAAAAGCCTTAAACATAAAATATAATTATATAAGAGGAATGAATTTATGCAAACAGAAAAATATAAAATATTAATAGTTGATGATGATCAGCATATTGCTGAAATATTAGCTTTTAATTTAAAAAATGAAAATTTTTTGGTAGAAACAGTCAATTCAGCAGAAGAGGCTTTAATTAAACCATTAATAGAATACGATTTGCTTCTTTTGGATGTGATGATG